>NZ_JAGEKI010000004.1:0-353272 GCF_049887815.1 Pseudomonas sp. NFXW11
CAATCTGATCAACCACCGCCAATTTAAAGGACAGTGAGTAATCTCGTTGTGTGCGCTTTACACCTTGTTCCATCTGACTCTCCGGAAATTCGGGATGGGAGGTGTAAACCTTATTCAGGACGGGACAACGCGCAATAAAAAGCCCGCCTCCATGAGGCGGGCTTTTTTATGGGCGGGGCCAAGGTCAGCGCATCATGTCCTTGACCATCTGCTCCTGGTCCATCATCTCGCGCTGGCGAGCGTCGATCCGTGACGATAGCGGGAAGTTGCTGCCGGCCCGGCGCTTGGCGAAGTCCAGTTGCTGGATGGCCTGGCGGTAGTCGCCCACCAGGGCGAAGTACTCGGCGCGGGCCTGGTGCAGGCCGATGATATTGCCCGACAAACCGCGGGTCTCCGCCACCAGGTACCAGACATCGGGATCGTCTGGACGGCTCTTGAGCAGGCTCTCCAGGGCCTTTTCTGCATCCGCCGGGCGATTCTGCTTGAGCAGCAGGTCGACCCGGATCTGGTTCAGGGGGTAGTTGCCCGGGTACAGGTTGAGCATCCTCTCGACCCGGCTCTGGGCGTCCGGCAGGCGGCTGTTGGCCATGTCCAGTTCGATCTGGGCCAGGTTGTAGGTGACGTCGTTGGGCGACTTGGCCAGCAACGGCTTGAGATTTTCCCGCGCCTCGTTCCACTGGCTGCCCTTGATCTGGGCGATGGCCAGGCCATAGCGGGCGATGTCGTTCTTCGGGTTCTCGTCGAGCTGGGCGCGAAAACGCTTGGCCGCCAGGCCCGGTGACTCTTCGTAGTTCAACTGCACCCGGGCGCGGATCAGTTGGTAGCGCAGGCTATCCTCGGTACCGCCGAGCTTGGCCTGCTCCGCGCGGTTGCGGGTGTCGGCGATCCGCGATTCGGTGACCGGGTGGGTCAGGAGGAATTCCGGCGGCTTGGCATCGAAACGGTACTGGCGCATCAGGCGTTCGAACATGGTGGGCATCGAGCGCGGGTCGTAGCCGGCCTTTTCCAGATTGAGGATGCCGATACGGTCGGCTTCCTGCTCGTTCTGCCGGGAGAAGCGCCGCTGTTCCTGGATCGCCGCGGCCTGGGTGCCGGCGATGGTGGCGATCCCCGCGTCTCCGGCGCCGGCGGCGGCAATCACGATACCCGCCAGCAATGCAGCCATCATCGGCACCTGCATGCGCTGCTGGGCTTCGACACCACGGGCGAAGTGGCGCTGGGAAAGGTGCGCCAGCTCGTGAGCCAGTACCGAGGCGTATTCACCCTCGGTCTGGGCATTGAGGAACAGGCCACCGTTGACCCCGACAATCCCGCCCGGGGCGGCAAAGGCGTTGAGTTGCGGGCTGTTGATCAGGATGAATTCCAGGCGCCGGTCGTTGACCTGGCTGGTTTCCACCAGCTTGTAGACGCTGGTTTCGACGTAGTCCTTGAGCTGCGGGTCATTGAGTTGCGAGACCTGGCTGCGCAGCAGCGCCAGCCAGGCACGGCCCAGCTGGTATTCCTGTTGTGGGGAGACGATGGCTGAACTGGCATCACCGAGTGACGGCAGGTCGTCGGCGAAGCCCGGTGAGGCGAGCAGGCAAGCGAGCGTCAGCAGGGTAGGGCGCAGTAGATTCATGCACAAAGCCTTAATCGACAAAGGCTCTACTGTAGCTGGCCGTTGGTCCGGGAACCAGACAAAGGCGGTGAAAACTCCAGGGATAAAAAGTGCTTTCAGGCAAATTCCGGCGTCTACCTCATCAAGCCTTGGTTGTTGCGCAAAAGCGCTCTGGTGCCAGGCGTGTTTATTGTCGGCGGCTTGGGCCTTGCGGGGTATTCTAGACGCCTTGAATTCACGACCGGAGTACGCCAATGACCGATGTTGTCGCCCATGATGCCGAACTCGACGCCAGCGGCCTGAACTGCCCGCTGCCGCTGCTCAAGGCCAAGATGGAACTCAATCGCCTGGCCAGTGGCGCGGTGCTCAAGGTCATTGCCACCGATGCCGGTTCCCAGCGCGACTTCCGCACTTTCGCCCGCCTGGCCGGTCATACCCTGCTGCGCGAGGAAGACGAAGCCGGGGTTTACCGCTACTGGCTGCAAAAGGCCTGAACCACCTCACCGCTTCATCTTAAGGATCATCGATGTTCAAAGTGCTACGCGACTGGATACAGCGCTACTTCTCGGATGAAGAAGCGGTGGTGCTGGCGGTCCTGCTGTTTCTGGCCTTCACCGCGGTCCTGACCCTGGGCGGCATGCTTGCCCCGGTGCTGGCGGGCATGGTGCTGGCCTACCTGATGCAAGGGCTGGTGGTGACCCTGGAGCGCCTGCGGCTGCCCGGCGGTGCGGCGGTGGGGCTGGTGTTCGCCCTGTTCATGGGGTTGCTGCTGGTGTTCATCCTGGTGGTGGTGCCGTTGCTCTGGCACCAGTTGATCACCCTGTTCAACGAGCTGCCGGGCATGCTCGCCAAGTGGCAGTCGCTGCTGTTGCTGTTGCCCGAGCGCTACCCGCACCTGGTGTCTGATGAGCAAGTGCTGCAGGCCATCGAAGTGGCTCGGGGCGAAATCGGCAAGTTCGGGCAGTGGGCGCTGACCTTTTCCTTGTCCAGCCTGCCGTTGCTGGTGAACATCATGATCTACCTGGTGCTGGTGCCGATCCTGGTGTTCTTCTTCCTCAAGGACCGGGCGATGATCAGCCGCTGGGTCATTGGCTATCTGCCTCGGGAGCGCACCCTGATCACCCGGGTGGCCCACGAAATGAACCGGCAGATCGCCAACTACATTCGCGGCAAGGTGATCGAGATCGTTATCTGTGGTGGTGTCACCTACATCGCCTTCGTGGCCCTGGGCCTGAACTACGCGGCGCTGCTGGCGCTGTTGGTGGGGATTTCGGTGGTGGTGCCCTATGTTGGCGCCGTGGTGGTGACGGTGCCGGTGGCCTTGATCGCACTGTTCCAGTGGGGGTGGAGCGACCAGTTCATCTACCTGATGGCGGTCTACGGGATCATCCAGACCCTGGATGGCAACGTACTGGTGCCATTGCTGTTCTCCGGCGCGGTGAACCTGCATCCGGTGGCGATCATCTGTGCGGTGCTGCTGTTCGGCGGGTTGTGGGGATTCTGGGGGATTTTCTTCGCGATTCCCCTGGCCACCCTGTTCAAGGCGGTGCTGGATGCCTGGCCACGGCGGGACCCGATGGTGGCGCCGCTACTCTAGAGACAAACGGGGCGACTGATTCAGTCGCCCCGTTTGCGTTCAGGCCTGATGCAGGGCCTGGGCTGCGGCCAGTACGGCATCGACGTGGCCTGGAACCTTCACCCCGCGCCATTCCTGGCGCAGCACGCCATTCTTGTCGATCAGGAAGGTGCTGCGGTCCACGCCCAGGTATTCCTTGCCGTAGAGCTTCTTCAGCTTGATCACGTCGAACAGCTGGCACACGGCCTCGTCCTTGTCGCTGATCAGCTCGAAGGGGAACTCCTGCTTGCACTTGAAGTTCTCGTGAGACTTCAGGCTGTCGCGGGACACACCAAAGATTTCGGTATTGGCGGCCTGGAAGGCGGCGTACTGGTCGCGAAAGCCCTGGCCCTCGGTGGTGCAGCCCGGGGTGCTGTCCTTGGGATAGAAGTAGATCACCACTTGCTTGCCCTTGAGGCCGGACAGGCTGACAGCCTGGCCGCTGGTGGCAGGGGCCTGGAAGTCGGTGACGGGTTGGTCGATGGCAACGGCCATGGGAGCCTCCTTACATGGGGTTCTGTGGGCGCCAGGGTTCGATCAGGGCGTCGAGGTTCATGGCATCGGCAAAGTCCAGGAACTGATCGCGCAGCCAACTGATCTGGGTGCCGGCGGGCAGGGTCACGGTAAAGGTGGCGTTGAGCATGGTGCCGCCGGTTTGTGGCGCCTGGTAGGTGTCGCAGGTCAGGTTCTCCAGCTCGACCTGGTGGTCGATAAAGAACTGGCACAGCTCGTTGACGATGTCCGAGCGGTACGCAGCGCTGACATAGGCAACATAAGGCAGGGCCTGAGGGCGGCTTTCCAGGGCGGCGCTGCGCACCACGTTGACCGTGAAGGCGTGCTTCTTGGCTAGGAACGGCAGGCCGCTTTCCAAGCGGGCCAGGGCGTCCCAGCTACCGGAAACCTCCAGCACCAGGGCACTGCACTCGCCATGCCGGGTCAGACGCGAGGTCACCACTGCGCAGCGGTTTTCGTGGCTGGCGCGGCACAGCACGTTGGTCAGCTCCATGGGGTTGGCGCCAAGGGCACTGATGACAAGGAATTGTTCGCGAACTGTGGGGGTGGACATGCAGCATTCCTAAAGCGATGAGCGGTCGATACTTTGACAAACCAGTGCCGGGAGGCACGCCGCAGGCGGATTCCCAGAGCCCTGAAGCGCAAGCCGGCAGCGGGCCCCGAAACTCCCGGAACACAGGCTGGCAACGCAGGAATGGGGCTTTTGGGATCCGGCAGGCAGGCGATAACCCGGTCTACATGCTTATCAGTGTCGATCAAAGCCTGAAGGGTAGCGAAAACCATCGCTCAGGGGAATGCTCACGGCGCGGGACTTCGCTTGTGCAAGGAACTTGGCGCCAGTACCATTACCGCTCTCTTTTTCCGGCAGGAGCGGTTGCATGATTGCGGGCAGTATGGTGGCACTGGTCACACCCATGGATGCACAGGGGAATCTCGACTGGGACAGCCTGAGCAAACTGGTGGACTTCCACCTGCAAGAGGGCACCAACGCCATCGTGGCGGTCGGCACCACAGGTGAATCGGCCACTTTAGATGTCGACGAGCACATCGAAGTGATCCGCCGCGTGGTGGACCAGGTGGCAGGGCGCATTCCGGTGATTGCCGGCACCGGCGCCAACTCCACGCGTGAAGCGATCGAGCTGACCACCAATGCCAAGGTCGCCGGCGCCGATGCCTGCCTGCTGGTTACCCCGTACTACAACAAGCCGACCCAGGAAGGCCTGTACCAGCACTTCCGCACCATCGCCGAAGCCGTGGACATTCCGCAGATCCTCTACAACGTGCCGGGCCGCACCGCTTGCGACATGCAGGCCGCGACCGTGATCCGTCTGTCCAGCGTGAAGAACATCATCGGCATCAAGGAAGCCACCGGCGACCTGCAGCGGGCCAAGGACATCCTGGCCGGCGTGCCGAGCGATTTCCTGGTGTACTCCGGCGACGACGCCACCGCCGTCGAACTGATCCTGCTGGGCGGCAAGGGCAATATCTCGGTAACCGCCAACGTCGCGCCACGGGCCATGAGCCAGATGTGCGCCGCCGCCATGGCCGGTGATGCCGCCAAGGCCCGGGCGATCCACGAGACCCTGATGCCGCTGAACAAGACCCTGTTCATCGAATCCAACCCTATTCCCGTGAAATGGGCCCTGCACGAAATGGGCTTGATGCCGGACGGTATCCGTCTGCCGCTCACCTGGCTCAGTGCCGCCTGTCACGAACCGCTGCGGCAGGCCATGCGCCAGTCCGGCGTCCTGGTTTAATTGAGGAAGTACAACGCATGAAGCGAATGGCCGGACTTTCCGCACTAGCCTTGATTATCTCCAGCACCAGTGGCTGCGGTTGGATCTGGGGCCCGGAAGGCTACTTCCGTGACCGCGGTAGCGATTACCTGCAAGCGCAACGAACCGCACCCATGCAGTTGCCACCGGATGTGCAGACCTCCAAGCGTCTGGACCCACTGCTGCCGATCCCGCGCAACGTGGCCGATGACAACGTCAAGGGCGAATACGAAGTGCCTCGTCCACTGGCACTGTCGTCGATCGCCGATGCCAGCGACTACAGCCTGCAGAAGAGCGGTGATTCCCGTTGGGTCATGGCCCAGCATCCACCGGCCGAAGTCTGGCCAGTGGCGGTGCAGTTCTTCCAGGACAACGGTTTCCGCCTGGATCAGCAGCGTCCGCAAACCGGTGAGTTCACCACCACCTGGCAGCGTGCCGACGAGCTTTCCGCTGCCGTGGCCAAGCGCCTGAGCAGCGCCGGCGTCGCCGCCGACAGCGAAACCCGCGTGCGGGTGCGTATCGAGCCGGGCGTGCAGCGTAATACCAGTGAAGTCTATGTGGTCAGCGCCGAGCGTCCTGCCGGCAGCACGGCCGATGTGGCGTTCACCAACCGTTCGGTCAACACCGGCCTGGATGCAGCACTGGTGGACGACCTGCTGGCAAGCATGGGGCGCACCTCCGAGAAGGGCGGTTCGGTTTCCCTGCTGGCCGCGCGTGACTACGACACCCCGAGCCGGGTCAGCCTCAGCGAAGACGGCAGCGGCAACCCGGTGCTGAACCTGGGCGCCGACCTCGATCGTGCCTGGTCCAGCGTTGGCCGTGCCCTGGAACAGGGCGAATGGCGGGTTGAGGACATCAACCGCAGCCTGGGCCTGTACTACATCAACCTGGCGGAAAAAGCCGAGAAGAAGAACGACGAGCCGGGCTTCTTCGGCAAGTTGTTCGGCAGCAAGCCGGCCAAGGAAGAGATCGAAGCCCGTGCCGAACGCTATCAGGTTCGCCTGAGCAAGGTGGGCGACAACGTCCAGGTGACCGTCGAGAAGAACATCAACACCGTGGCGCCGGCTGAAGTGGCGCGCAAAGTGCTGGGCGTGATTCAGGACAACCTGGGCTGATCGAATGCGTTTTGCCGTTCTCGGCAGTGGTAGCCAAGGGAATGGCACGCTGATCGCCAGCGCCGACACCTGTGTCTTGGTCGATTGTGGTTTCTCCCTGCGGGAAACCGAGCGGCGCCTGCTGCGCCTGGGAATCCATCCCGCGCAGTTGAGCGCCATCCTGGTAACCCACGAACATGCCGACCATGTGCATGGCGTGGGTTTGCTGTCTCGGCGCTACAATCTACCGGTCTACCTCAGCCAGGGAACCTTGCGCGGGATGCGCAAGCCGGTGGAGGCCGCGGGTTTGCTGCAGGCAGGCCAAAGGTTGCAGATAGGTGCCTTGGGCGTCGAGGTAACGGGTGTTGCCCACGATGCACTGGAGCCTACACAGTTCGTCTTCAGTGACGGCCAGAGGCGCTTTGGCCTGCTGACCGATCTGGGCTCCTACTGCCCTGGCGTGCTGGAGGCCTACCGTGGCCTGGATGCCTTGATGATCGAGGCCAATCATTGCCGGGACCTGCTGGCCCGGGGTCATTACCCGTACTTTCTCAAGCAGCGGGTCGGCGGCGATCGAGGACATTTGAACAACCACCAGGCCGCAAGCCTGGTGGCCGAATTGGGATGGCAGGGCCTGCAACACCTGGTCCTGGCCCATCTGAGCAGCAAGAACAACCTGCCGCAGCTGGCCCGGCAATGTTTTGTCGACACCCTCGGGTGCGACCCGGACTGGCTGCAACTGGCCGATCAAGATTCAGGGCTCGACTGGCGCCACATCGCCTAGCCCATCTACTTAGCAAGCGGAGCCCATCATGGAAAAACGTGAAGAACTCTACCGCGGCAAAGCCAAGTCGGTTTACAAGACCGATGACGCCGACCGCTTGATCCTGCTGTTTCGCAACGACACTTCGGCGTTCGACGGCAAGCGCATCGAGCAGCTGGACCGCAAGGGGATGGTGAACAACAAGTTCAACGCCTTCATCATGCAGAAACTCGAAGCTGCCGGCGTGCCGACCCAGTTCGACAAGCTGCTGGGCGACAACGAGTGCCTGGTGAAGAAGCTCGACATGATTCCGGTGGAGTGCGTAGTGCGCAACTACGCCGCCGGCAGCCTGGTCAAGCGCCTGGGTGTGGAAGAGGGCATGAAGCTCAACCCCTACACCTTCGAGCTGTTCCTCAAGGACGACGCCAAGGGCGACCCGTTCATCAACGAATCCCACGTAGTGGCGTTCGGCTGGGGCACCACCGAGCAACTGGCGCGCATGAAGGAGCTGTCGCTCAAGGTCAATGACGTCCTGAGCAAGCTTTTCGACGACGCCGGCCTGCTGCTGGTGGACTTCAAGCTGGAGTTCGGTGTGTTCAGCGACGGCTCCATCGTCCTGGGCGACGAATTCAGCCCGGACGGCTGCCGCCTGTGGGACAAGGACACCAAGAAGAAGATGGACAAGGACCGCTTCCGCCAAGGCCTCGGTGATGTGATCGAAGCCTACGAAGAAGTGGCCCAGCGCCTCGGCGTACCGCTGTAATCGACGCAAGCATCTGATAGCACGGAAAAATTTTGCTCGGGGGCTTCGCATCCGGCAAAGGTGCTGTTATGATGCGCGCCGTTGGAGAGATGCCAGAGTGGCCGAATGGGACGGATTCGAAATCCGTTGTACCTTCACCGGTACCTAGGGTTCGAATCCCTATCTCTCCGCCATTATTGAACAAGACTAAGCCCCTGTAATCGTTAACGGTTACGGGGGCTTTTTCGTTTCCGAAGTTTTGTTTAGGGCGTCTTCAGGGCGTAGATGCTGACGGCTTTGTACTTCAGTCTCTGCGTCACGTTAGTGCGTTCTGGCGCTTCAGTCAGTCTTCTAGCAACGCCAGTGAGTGCCGCTAAGGGTGTAGTCGTTCTGCTCAAGTGTCCGGCTGCAGTTATCGCGCGCGCTGGGTGGCAGTTCAGTACGGCAGTGCCAGAGACCTCAAAATGAATTGGTCAGGCTACATATTGTTTAAGCGCGAGAATGGATTGGATTACTCCCCGGTGTCTGGGTAGTGCAAGTGATGCCATCTACCTGAACAATCCTTGGGATCGAGACTCATTTCTAAACCCAAGCATTTTTTACGCGATACTTGTCTTGCTTTTGGTGCCCCAGAACAGCCTGACTTCTGAGCTTTGGTCTCGGGACATTCGGCTAGTCAGGGTGATACAAAGGCTTATCTTTGGGCGGTGCAGAAACGATTAACCCGAAGCATGACGCAGCGAGCGGTTGAACAATGTGGCGACAAGCATCACGCATCAAGGCATCGCGCTCCCAGCCATTTCCGAGCAGGGTATTGATCGTATTGTCGAGGCGCCGGCCAGGGCCGTATTTCAACTGTGGGATTAAAGGAAACAGTTTGATAGCATCCGGCCACCTATTTTGACATTGCTAGGGATGTGGCTAATGAACAAGAAAATTTTAGGATTGCTGGTCGGCATGGGCTTACTTGGAGGTGCAGTCAGTGCTTCTGCAAGCGAGAACCTCTTCAAGTCATATGCCTATGAATCTCCTATTTCCGCATATAAAAAATCAAAGGGTTACTACGACTGCTCTGAAGATATTGGTGGAAAGGCATTGTGTTTGGATGATGTTGATTTTCTGGGCCATAAATTCACCGCAGCGCTGATTTTTTCTAACTCAAAGTTGATCATGGTGTCGTTGCTTACTTCATATGATCAAAGTCTTTACGCTACAACCATGGGTTCTATCGGCAAGACTTTCAGCTTGTCGGCGCTTGCGGACGGTAAGTCTCAACTGGATATGGTCCAGTTGGCATCCAAAGCCTCGAGTCGTGAGGAGTTCGCTTCTAAGGTTTCTAACTATGAATCTGCTGCTCTGAATGGCGGCAATTTGGTTTACACATTCCTTGAGGGTGTTGATAGAAACAAAAAATACACAAGCCTCACCAGCCTTCTGGATGGCTCTCCTGAGAACATTCGAGCCGCTGAGGTTGTGCTGGCTGGTGAAGGGGCTGAGTCGGGAATGGTGATTCGCTTTAGTTTTCCAAAACTTGAAGCCCAAAAGGTTACGGCAGCAGCCAAGAAGCCTGTCGAATCTTTCTAAGGCAGTCCATGAAAAACAAAGCCCCGTATCAGCGGGGCTTTTTTGTTTCAGGCTTTCGGCCGTTGCAAGGGCTGGTTGTGGTGCTGGTCAATGAGTGTTTGACATATTTGATTTGTGATCACATATTGTCGAGCACAAGAACCACAACAGAGGTCCATCCCATGTCCGAAGGTCCCATTCCTCTTCCCACCTTGCGTCAGGTTTCTCGCGATACCTTGCAAGAACAGGTGTATCGGCAGATTCGCGAAGCCCTGATGAGCGGGCGTTTCCAGCCCGGCCAGAAGTTGACCATCCGCGGCCTGGCCGAAGCCCTGGGCTCCAGCCCGATGCCGGTGCGCGAAGCCTTGCAGCGGCTGAGTGCGGAAAACGCCTTCGAAGTCACCGAAACCTCACGCCTGCGGGTACGCATGATGACGGTGGAGCGCCTGCGGGAGATCCGTGATGCACGGGTGGCCCTGGAAGGGCTGCTGGCGGAAAAGGCCGTGCAACGCCTGCAGAAGGTCGATATGCAGGAAATCACCGCGCTCTGCCGGCAGATGCAGAAGGCCGCCGATGAGGTGGATGTTTCGCGCTACCTGTGGACCAACTTTGCCTTCCACCGGCGCATCTACAGCGTGGCCCAGGCGGAGCTGACCATGGCCGCGGTGGAGAATTTCTGGCTGCACATGGGCCCCTGTTTCGCCCTGGTGGCGCCGGACAAGGCCCACCTGCAACGTTCCATGGAGGCCCACGACCGCATAGTCGCTGCCCTGGCTGCCGGCGATGCCCCGGCCGCCCGCGCGGCGGTCACCGACGACATCATGCAGGCGGCGGATTCTTTGGGCCGCTTGCTGGCCAAGAGCGGTGGCGCGGTGAAGAGCAAAGGAGGCCGGGCATGAGCATCCTCCAGCGTTTGCAGCCTTATCCGGGGTTGCGGGTAATGATTTCCGGTGGCGCCGCGGGTATCGGTGAAGTGCTGGCCGCGGCCTACCTTGAAGCCGGTGCCCAGGTGCATGTATGCGATGTCAGCGAAGCCGCCCTGGCGGCTTTTCGCGATCGCTACCCCCAGGCCCTGGCCACCCGCACCGATGTCGCCGATCCGGCGCAGATCGAGGCCTTGTTCAAGCTGCAGGTTGAGCAGTTCGGCGGTCTCGATGTGCTGGTCAACAACGCCGGCATCGCCGGGCCGACGGCGGGCATCGACGCCATCAGCGATGCCGACTGGCAGCGCACCCTCGATATCAACCTGACCGCGCAATACCGTTTCGCCCACCATGCAGTGCCCCTGCTCAAGGCTTCGCGCCACGCTCACCTGCTGCATATCGCCTCGGTGGCCGGGCGCCTGGGCTATGCCTGGCGCACCCCCTATGCGGCCAGCAAGTGGGCGATTGTCGGGCTGATGAAGTCCCTGGCGGCGGAGCTGGGGGCCGACGATATCCGGGTCAATGCCCTGTTGCCGGGGATAGTCGAAGGGCCGCGCATGGACGGGGTGATTCAGGCCCGGGCAGCACAGGCCGGCGTGGCGGTCAGCCAGATGCGCCAGGAATACCTGGACAAGATCTCCCTCAAACGCATGGTCAGCGCCGAAGACGTGGCGGCCATGGCGCTGTTCCTCTGTTCGCCGGCGGCACACAACGTGACCGGCCAGGCCATCAGCATCGACGGCAACGTCGAATACCTCTAGCCGGCCACGCCTGCGAGGCACGTCGCTGACGCTGGTCAGCGGTGAACTGCATCAGCGACACCCTGGGATTTTTTTCATCAAGAATAAAAGTCGGAGTACCGTCATGCCTGGAAAAACACCCGTCATCATTACCTGCGCCGTTACCGGGGCGATCCACACCCCATCGATGTCGCCCCATTTGCCGGTCACTGCGAGGGATATTGCCGCCGAGGCCATCGCCGCCGCCGAGGCCGGGGCGGCCATTGTCCACCTGCATGCCCGAGACCCGGAAGATGGCCGGCCAAGCCAGGACCCCGAACTGTTCCGGGGTTTTCTGCCGCAGATCAAGGCTGCCTGCGACGTGGTGATCAACCTCACCACCGGCGGCGCGCCGACCATGGGCGTGGAGGAGCGCCTGCAACCGGTGCTGGAATTCAAGCCGGAGCTGGCCTCGCTGAACATGGGCTCGATGAACTTCGGCCTGTACGAAATGCTCAACCGCTACAGCGAGTTCAAGTACGACTGGGAACGCCCTTACCTGGAGCAGAGCGACGACCGGATCTTCCGCAATACCTTCCGTGATATCGCACATATCCTCAGCGCCTGTGCCGAAAATCGCACCCGCTTCGAGATCGAGTGCTACGACATTGGCCACCTCTACACCGCGGCGCATTTCCTGGAACGCGGCCTGCTCAAGACGCCGCTGTTCATTCAGTCGGTGTTCGGCCTGCGGGGCGGCATCGGCGGTCATCCCGAGGACCTGGCGCACATGCGCCGCACCGCCGACCGGCTGTTTGGCGATGCCTATCACTGGTCGATCCTCGGCGCCGGGCGCAACCAGATCCCCCTGGCAACCATGGGCCTGGCCATGGGCAGCCATGCCCGGGTCGGCCTCGAGGATTCCCTGTGGGACGGCCCCGGCAAGCTGGCGGCTAGCAATGCCGATCAAGTGCGGCGCATCCGTACGGTGATCGAAGCCCTGGGCGGTCGAGTGGCGACCGCAGACGAAGCCCGAGCGCTGCTGGGGCTCAAGGGGCGCGACCAGGTCGCCTTCTGATTCTGCAAGGCCCAGAGTCGGCGGCCCGGGTTCAAGGGCCGCTGACGATCCCGCATAACAATTACAAAGGGATATGCCCATGAACACCGCAAGCACCGCAACGCCCCGGGATCAGCAGCAACTGACCCGTCTGATGTTCCGCAAGCTCATGCCGTTGCTGATCGCGGCCTATGTCCTGAGTTTTCTCGATCGCACCAATATCGCCCTGGCCAAGCACCAGCTGGATGTCGACCTGGGCATTTCCGCCGCCGCCTATGGGCTAGGGGCGGGATTGTTCTTCCTCACCTACGCGCTGTGCGAGGTGCCGAGCAACCTGATCATGCACAGGGTCGGCGCGCGCTTCTGGATCGCGCGGATCATGGTCACCTGGGGGCTGATCTCCGCCGCCATGGCTTTTGTCCAGGGCGAGACCTCTTTCTATGTATTGCGCCTGCTGCTGGGGATCGCCGAAGCCGGCCTGTTCCCCGGGGTCATGCTGTACCTGACCTACTGGTTCGACCGCCAGCAGCGGGCCCGGGCCACCGGCTATTTCCTCCTGGGGGTGTGCCTGGCCAATATCATCGGCGGCCCGCTGGGTGCGGCATTGATGAGTATGGATGGCCTGTTGGGCTGGCACGGCTGGCAGTGGATGTTCTTGCTCGAAGGGCTGCCGGCGGTGTTTTTCGCCTGGGTGGTCTGGCAGCGCCTGCCGGACCGGCCGAGCCGCGCGCCTTGGCTGACGGCCGAAGAAGCCAGGAGCATCGAGCAACGCCTGGCCGATGAAGCCGACGAGGGCGCGGGGCAGGGGGGGCATTCGTTCCGGCAGTGCTTCACGCCACAGATCCTGCTGGCGATCTTTGTCTACTTCTGCCATCAGATCACCATCTACACGGTGATCTTTTTCCTCCCCAGCATCATCAGCCAATACGGCAGCCTGAGCCTGATGAGTGTCGGCCTGCTGACCTCGTTGCCCTGGATCGCCGCCGCTCTGGGCGCCGTGGCCCTGCCGCAACTGGCCAACAGCCCGCAGCGCTCCCGGCGCTTGCTGGTCTGCGGCTTGCTGGTGATGGCCGCGGGTCTGCTGATTGCAGCCTTTTCCGGGCCGGTGTTCAGCCTGCTGGGGTTCTGCGTGGCGGCGCTGATGTTTTTCGTGGTGCAGTCGATCATCTTTCTCTACCCGGCTTCGCGCCTCAGGGGCGCGGCGCTGGCGGGCGGTTTGGGTTTCGTCAACTGCTGCGGCCTGTTGGGCGGCTTTGTCGGGCCTTCGGTAATGGGCGCGATCGAGTTGAACACCGGCGATGCCACTAACGGTCTCAAGGTGATTGCGCTGGTGCTGGTCATGGCTGCCCTGGTCGCATTGCGCTTGCGTCAGGGCCAGGAGGATCACGAGCCGATCAGCCAGGGTGCATCGCCAAATCCGGCCCAGGCTGGCGTTGCGCGGGTTTCCCGGCAGCCTTGAGCAACTGAGCGCGGTTCTGCATGACCTCGACGCCCGGTGCAATGCACCGGGCGTTGTTGTTTGTGCAAAACCAGGACGGGTGGGGCGGTGTGCGATGCCTTGGTTGCCTGCATTTTTGTGAGTCAGATGTTTCTTGTTGAGTGGGTTATAAAGTTACTTGTAGTTGTAAGTTTTTTAACTACTTGCTGGGTAACTTTTGTCTGCGCTCTTCTGTTAGCTGGCAAGTATCGGTGAAGTGTATTTTCGAGATGTTTCTTGCCGATTAAGAGCGGGCTCCCTGGTAGATGAGGACTTATCTTCATTCTAAAGTTTATAACTCGTCGGTATGGTAGTGCCCACTCTTGAAGGGGCCAGGTACTGAGTATCAATTCCCTGTTTTGACAAGAGTCATAAGCCACTACTGGTTTGTGCGGAATGACCCAGCCAGTTGCAGTTGATTGTCCGGGTTGTTCCGGGAGTGCCTCTCGAACTGTTGCTCCTGAATAATCTTTATGGATAAGGGAATCAGATGAAACTTAAATCAATCGCGTCAATTGCGGCGTCCACCCTGATGTTGGCTGCCTTGACTCCGGTCGTGGCACAGGCCCAGAACAATACCGGTAACGTCGAGTTCCAGGGACAGATCACCAGCGTGAGTTGCCGGGTTCAGGTCGATGCCAATGGGCTGGACCGCGCGGTGCAATTGGGCGATGTCTCGCCGCTGGTCTTTGCCGACGGCATCGGCAGCGCTTCCGAGTTCAAGGAGTTCGATCTCTACCTCAGTGGCGATGGCTGCACGGATGGCTCCAAGGCCATGGTGACCTTCAACAACAGCGGTCATATCGACCCGGGCACCGGCAACCTCAGGCTTATTGGCCCGGGCAGTGCCACTGGCGTGCAGATCCAGATCCTCAACAACGCCGAGGGCAATATGGAAAAAATCGACCTGACCAAGAATGACAACCAGCAGGTCGCTGAAGTTTCCGGCAACAAGGCGTTGCTCAAGTTCAAAGCCTCTTATGTAGCAACCAGCACTGACATTACCGAAGGTCTGGGTAATTCCAATATCGATTTCATGGTCAGCTACTGATTGTTAACGGCTAAATAAGGGGTTGTCTCATGGCGCCGACAGCGCGTGTAATCCGTTCTCTCGTTATCGGCGTCTTCTTCTTTGCTTCCTCTCTGCCAGCCAGTGCAGAAATTGTCATCCACGGCACACGCATGGTTTATCCGGCCAATGCCCGTGAAGTGACCATGAAAATAAACAACCCGGGCAATAGCCCTGTGCTGATCCAGAGCTGGATCGATGACGGTGACCTGAACAAGACACCGGAGGAAATCAAGGTGCCGTTCCAGTTGGCTCCCACCCTCAGCCGGCTGGATTCCGGAAGCAGTGCCATGGTGCGGGTGGTCTATCTGCAAGAACCCTTGCCCAGCGACCGTGAATCGCTTTACTGGCTCAACTTACTCGAAGTGCCGGCGCAACGGGCCGAGGACTCCAACCGCTTGGCCTTCACCTTTCGCCATCGTCTCAAGCTGTTCTTTCGTCCCCAGGGACTGAAGGTCGATCCCCATTCCGCCGCCCAGAACCTGAGCTGGAAGTTCGAGGCTGCCGGACGCCTGGACGGTGCGACCAGCGGGCCGCTGGTGCCGGTGCTGCGGGTCTCCAATCCGACGCCTTACTACCTGTCCTTCAGCAAGATCGAAGTGCAGCGGCAGGGGCGGGTACAGGCCCTGGCACTGGGTACTGGCATGGTGGCGCCCTTCGCCCAAAGCGCTTTCGCCTGGCCGCAAGGCACTGCACCGGGGGCCAAGGAGATCTCTGTGCGCTTTGAAACAGTCAACGACTTTGGTGGGCGAGTGGCCCTGGAAAAGCCGCTGCTCTAGTCGATCCCGTCCTTAGCGGCACTGGCCTGCCGTCTCTAACTGCTGAATGCGTGGGTGCTGAATATGTTGAGCCTTGAGCTGCACGGGCGGGCGTTGCCTGCGCGTGAAAAAAGGTGGCTGTCATTGGGCTCGATGCCTTTTGTGCGAACTCTGTCGTTCCTGGCGGGGGCCGTGGGGATGCCGGCCCTGGCACAGCACATCACCGAAGGTGACTCCAGTGTGGCGCCGGAGCAGCCGGTATTTTTCGACACGCAGATGTTGTTCAAGGGCGACGGCACCTCGATCGACACCCAGCGCTTCGAACGCCCGGGGTACATCACTCCCGGCCGCTACCTGCTGGATCTGCGGGTCAGTGGCCAGTGGCGGGGGCTGGTGGAGATGGAACTGCGCGAGAGCGACGACCCGCAGGGCAGCCAGCCCTGTTACGACCGCGAACTGTTGCAGCAGTTGGGCATCGATCTGCAAAAGGCCGATGCCGCCCTAGGCGAAGGCAGCCATCCCCTGCAGGGAACGGAACGCTTCTGTGGCGAACTGGGCAGCTATATCCGCGGGGTTACCAGCAAGGTGGACATGGCCCAGCAACAGCTCGAGCTGTCGGTGCCGCAGTACTTCCTGGTGCCTGATGCGCTGACCACCTACATCGACCCGGCCAACTGGGACCCGGGCATCAACGCCGCGCGACTCAACTATTCCAGCAACCTGTTCAGCTCCCAGAGCCGTGGGCAACGCCGGACC
This sequence comes from Pseudomonas sp. NFXW11, assembly GCF_049887815.1. Lineage (NCBI taxonomy): Bacteria > Pseudomonadati > Pseudomonadota > Gammaproteobacteria > Pseudomonadales > Pseudomonadaceae > Pseudomonas > Pseudomonas sp. NFXW11. The sequence continues at coordinate 16,422 of NZ_JAGEKI010000004.1, forward strand.
AACGGCTACGCCGGGCTCAATATGGGGCTCAATGCCGGGGCCCTGCGCCTGCGCCACAGTGGCGCCCTGACCTGGTCGCCGGAAAACGGCAGCGACTACCAGCGCGGCTATATCTATGGCCAGACCGACCTCACCGACTGGCGTTCACAGTTGCTGGTGGGGGAGAGCGTGACCGAATCGGATCTGTTCGACTCGGTGTCGTTTCGCGGGGTCAAGCTGTTCAGCGACGACCGGATGCTGCCCATGTCCCAACGGCACTTCGCGCCGGTGGTGCGCGGCACGGCCAATACCAACGCCAAGGTGTCGATCTACCAGCGTGATTACCTGGTGTATGAAACCACCGTGGCTCCCGGGCCCTTCGAGATCGCCGACCTGCAAGCCGCGAGCTTCGGTGGCGACCTGCAGGTTACCGTCAGCGAAGCCGACGGCCAGCGACGCAGTTTCACCGTGCCCTTCGCCACCATGGTGCGCCAACTGCGCCCGGGGCAGTCACGCTACAGCCTGACCGCTGGCCAGGTGACCCATGCCGCGGGCCGGGGCCTGCACCAGTATGTGCTGCAAGGCACCCTGCAACGGGGGCTGGACAGCCGCTTCACCGGCTATGTCGGCAGCTCCCTGACCGGCAGCTACATGTCCGGGCTGATCGGCGCGGCGCTCAACACCGAACTGGGCGGCTTCGGCCTGGACCTGACCCAGGCCAGCACCCGAGTGCCGCAGCACGCCAGCCAGCAAGGCTCGAGCCTGCGCCTGTCCTACAGCAAGCACCTGCATGACAGCGGCACCCAGTTCTCCCTGCTCGCCTATCGCTATTCCACCAGCGGTTACCTGGGGCTCAGTGACGCCATTGCCCTGGAAGACCGGGTCAGGCACGGCGGCAGCTACCAGTCGTTCGCCCGGGTTCGCAACCGGCTGGATGCCAATATCAACCAGCGGCTGGGCGAGGGCGGCGGCAGCTTTTTCCTCACCGGTTCTTCGCTCAACTACTGGAACCGCAGCGGTCGGGCCCAGAGCTACACCCTGGGCTACAGCGACCAACTGTGGGGCAGCAGTTATTCCCTCAGCGCCCAGCGGCTGCGGGGTTCCAGTGGCCTGTCGAGCGGGCGCGACAACCGCGAGAACACCCTCTACAGCTTCAGCCTGTCGATCCCCCTGGGGGCCCAGAGCCGCCGCGCGACCCAGCTCAATGCCTATATCAACCATGACCAGCAGACCGGCGCGCACTATTCCACGGGGCTATCCGGCTCCGTGGGCGAGCGTGGTGATCTTTCCTATGGCCTGTCGGTGGCCCACGACGCGCAACCCGGCGACACCTCGGGCAACGCCAACCTCAGTTACTACCTGCCCCAGGTGTCCCTGAGCTCGAGCTATTCCCAGGGCCGCGACTACCGCTCCCAATCCCTGGGCGCCTCCGGCGGCATGCTCCTGCATTCCGGCGGCCTGACGCTGTCGCAGACCCTGAGCGAAACCGCGGCGCTGGTGCATGCGCCCCATGCCGAGGGCGCCGGCGTGGGTTACTCCGGCGGGCGGGTGGACAGAGCCGGTTATGCGGTGTTGCCGAGCCTGACGCCTTATCAGCTCAACACCGTCGACCTGGACCCCAGCGGCATCGACGACGACGTCGAGGTGCAAGTCAGTTCACGCAACGTCGCGCCGCGGGCCGGTGCAGTGGTCCGGCTCTCGTACCCGACCCGCAGGGCCCGGGCCTTGCTGATCGACAGTCGCCAGGTCGACGGCCAGCCGCTGCCCTTTGCCGCCCTGGCGCTGGATGCCCAGAGCGCCGAGGAGCTGGGCGCGGTGGGCCAGGGCAGCCGCCTGGTGCTGCGCAGTGAAAAGGACCAGGGGCAGATTCGCGTCGAATGGGGCCGTGAGCCCGGCGAGCAATGCCTGATCGACTATGTGCTGCCGCCGCGCAAGGCCGCTCCCGACGCCGGCCATGTACTGCTAGATCTGCCGTGCCGTGCGCTGCCGCAGTCCGATGCCCCGAGCCATCCGGAGTCGTCCTCTTGAACCGCCGGTTCACCCCGCGCAGCGCCCGACTCTATGCGCTGTTGCTGGTGTTCCTGAGCCTTGGGGCCAGGGCTGACCTGACGGTGGTTGGCACGCGCTTTATCTACCCCGCGGGGTTGCCGGCCCTGAGCATCCGGGTCGGCAACCAGGGCCTGGCGCCTCTGCTGTTGCAGGCCTGGCTCGACCGCGGCGATGCCAGCGTCGATCCCAGTGCCCTGCAGGTGCCTTTCATTCTCTCGCCGCCCCTGTCGCGGCTCGACCCGCAGCAGCGCGCCACTCTTTCGGTGCGTTACAGCGGCGAACCCCTGCCGGCCGATCGCGAATCGCTGTTCTGGCTCAACTTGCTTGAAGTGCCGTCCCTGCAAGCCGTCAGCGGCAACCAGCTGCGCATGAGCTATCGCCTGCGGATGAAGCTGCTGTATCGCCCCGAGGGCTTGGCCGGCCATGCCGATGAGGCGGTGCGGCAACTGTGCTGGCAGCTGCACGGTGCGGGGCAGACCGCTGGCGAGTTGCAGCTCAAGGCCAGCAATCCGACGCCTTATCACGTGTCCCTGGCCCAGTTGCACGTGCTCGGCGGCGGGGCCGAGGTGAGGCTGGAGGGGATCACGCTGGAACCCCTGGGCTCGACCTTGATTGCGCTGCCCGGCTTGCGCTCCCTGGCCGCGAGCACGGCGCAGGTTCATTACCAAGTGGCAACAGACAGTGGGGAGATGTTGAGTGGAAGTGCAGCGATACAACCTTAGTGGCATGCGCAGAAAGCCTGTTGCATTGAGGCTCCAGGGGCGCGCCATGCTGCTGTCGACCTTGGCCCTGGTGGCCTGGTTACCCGCCGAGGCGCAGGTACGGGTACCCGATGCCGGGGGCGCGATTCGGGATATCGAAGCCACCCAGCCGGCCTTGCCGGCCCCGGCAGATAAGGTGGACCTGGACCTGCCTCCGGTCGATCAGCCGCGTGCCGCAACCGACACCTCGGGCATACGCCTGCGGGTCAAGGCCTTCGTCATCCAGGGCAACCAGGTGTTCAGCAGCGAAGCGTTGCAGCAGCTGCTGGCGGACCTGCCCGGCCACGAACTGGACCTCAATGGCTTGCGCGCAGCGGCCGAGCGCATCACCGCGTATTACCGGGAACACGGCTACATCCTCGCCCGGGCCTTTCTGCCGGCCCAGGAAATCGACGCCGGGGTGGTACAGATCGAGGTCATGGAGGGGCGTTACGGGCACATCGAATTGCACAACGCTTCACCTGCCCTGGACCGGGTGATGCGCGGCCCGCTGTCGGCGCTGGACAGTGGCTCGGCGGTACGCAGCGCCGACCTGGAGCGCAGCCTGCTGCTGCTCAACGACCTGCCCGGGGTCAAGGCCAAGGGCACCTTGCGCGCCGGCCAGCAGCCTGGCACCACCGACCTGCGAGTGGATGCCCAGCCCGGGCCCTGGGCCAGCGGCAGCCTGGAGGCAGACAACTTCGGTGGCTACCACACGGGTGAATATCGCCTGGGGGGCAGCTTCAACCTCAACAACCCGCTGCGTCTGGGGGACCGGCTGAGCCTGCGGGTGCTGGGCAGCGACCGCGATCAGCGCTACCTGCGCAGCGCCTACCAGTTGCCCCTGGGGCCCAGGTCGACTCGGGTTGGCGCGGCCTATTCGCAGATGGACTACGAGCTGACCCGTAAGCGTATCAAGCGCCTGGAAATGAATGGCCGGGCCCGTGTCCAGAGCGTCTTTATCGTTCAACCCCTGGTGCGCAGTCGCGGCTTCGACCTCAGTGCCCAGCTGCAGTATGAAAACAAGCACCTGCGCGATGACATCGACCTGTTTGAACTGCGCCGGCGCAAGCATATCGAGCTCTGGACCCTGAGCCTGGATGGCAGCCGCCAGGACCCTTGGCTCGGTGGCGGCTACAGCCAGTTCAGCCTCGCCTATGGCAGCGGCCAGCTGCGCTTCGACGACCCCGCGCAACAGCGCGCAGACCGCCACAGCGCCGGTACTGGCGGCAGCTTCAGCAGGACCAACCTGCAACTGGCACGCACCCAGCGCCTGGGCCCGCGCTGGTTCCTGCGTGGCCAGCTGCATGCCCAGTGGGCCGCCAGCAACCTGGACAGCTCGGAAAAAATCAGCCTGGGCGGCCCCTACGGTGTGCGCGGCTACCCCCTGAGCGCCGGCGCCGGCGACCAGGGTTGGCTGGCCGGCCTGGAGCTGGGCTACGCCCTGACAGCGCGCTGGCAGCTCAGCCTGTTCACCGACCGCGGCTATGTAGAGATCAATCGCTTGCCCTGGACCGATGAGGCCAATACCCAGCGCCTGCAATCGGCGGGGCTGGGTGCCCGTTGGGCCGGTGATCGACGGCAACTCAGCCTGAGCAGTGCCTGGCCCCTGGATGGGCACCGGGCCGGGGATGGACCGCAGCGCCTGCCACGGGTCTGGGTGAGCGCTGCGCAGTATTTCTGAAGGGTTGTGCGCTTTGGAAAAGTGTCGTCCGGCAAAGGGTTGCCGGGCACAGGAGTATCAACAACAAGGAGTCAACAACAGTGAACAGGATTTATGCAGTGGTCTGGAACCGGGCGCAGGGGTGCTGGAATGTGGCCCATGAAGGTGTTCGGCGGCGACGTGGCGGCGCTACCAGCAAAGGGCTGGCCGGGGTGCTGGGGCTGGTGGCCCTGGCACCTGCCCTGGCTCTGGCCCTGCCCGAGGGGGCGACCCTGGTGTCCGGCAGCGCCAGCTATGAGGTGGCCGACGACCACATGGTGATCAACCAGCACAGCGACAAGCTGATCACCCACTGGAACGAGTTCAGCGTGGGCCGCGATCAGGCGGTCACCTTCAACCAGCCCGGGCGCGATGCCATCGCCCTGAACCGAGTAACGGGGTTCCGCACCAGCCAGATCCACGGCGCGATCAATGCCAACGGCCAGGTATTCCTGATCAACCCCAATGGCGTGGTGTTTGGCCAGGGTGCTTCGGTCAACGTCGGCGGCCTGGTGGCCTCCACCCGTGATCTGGCCGACGAGGATTTCCAGGCCGGGCGCTACAGGTTTTCCGGCGAATCGACTGCCGAAGTCGTCAACAGCGGCCAGCTCACCAGCCAGGACGGCGGTTATGTGGCCTTGCTCGGGGCGCGGGTGCACAACAATGGCCAGATCCACGCCCCAGAGGGCACGGTGGCTCTCGCGGCCGGTAAACAGATGACCCTGAGCCTGGGTGCCGATGGCCTGCTGAATGTGCAGGTGGACGCCGCCTCGGCCAACGCCCTGGTGCAAAACAGCGCATTGCTCAAGGCCGATGGCGGCCAGGTGTCGATGCAGGCCAGAAGCAGCAATGCGCTGGCCGATATGGTGGTCAACCAGCACGGCGTGATCGAAGCCAATAGCCTGTCCAGCAAAGGCGGGCGGATCATTCTCGATGGCGGCGAGCAGGGCCTGGTCCAGGTTGCCGGCCAGCTCACGGCCAAGGTGCAGGAAGGCGAGGGGGACGGTGGTAGCGTGCTGACCCGGGGCGCAGCGACCCAGGTGGCGCTCACCACCGAGGTTGATACCCGATCCGCCAATGGTCGCACCGGCACTTGGACGATCGAGTCCGACAATCTGCGCGTTGCCGCTACAGGTGCCAGTGGTGATTCAACCCTGGTGAACAGCACCCTGGCGGATAACCTGGGTACCACCCATGTGCACCTCGACAGCCGCCAGGGTGATCTGGCGGTGGATGCCCCGGTGCAGTGGAACAGCGGCAATCAGCTGACGCTGTCCGCCGCGCGGGATGTCAAGGTCAAGGGGCGCGTCGAGGCCAGTGGTCGTGGCGCGCGGCTGCAATTGGCTGCCGGGCGCAATGTCCAGCTCGGCGAACAGGTGAGCCTGACCGGCGCCGGCAGCAGCCTGGGGCTGAACCATGGCGAGCAACTGCAACTGGGCAGCCAGGGCCGGGTGACCCTGTCCGGGCAGGGCGCCGGGTTCGACGCCAATGGCCAGCAGTACCAGGTGGTGCAGAGCAAGCGGCAGTTGCAGGCGATCGGCGATCAGCTCGACGGGTTCTATGTCCTGGGCAATCAGCTCAAGGGGTCCGGTGCGCTCAAGCCCATAGGGGGCGACAGCCTGTTCAGCGGTACCTTTAATGGCCTGGGCAACACCATCAGCGGCTTTACCCTGGACAGCAGTGGAGCCTTCGCCGGGTTGTTCGGTCGGTCCTCCGGCAGCATCAGCAACCTGAAGTTGGACTCGTTGACCGTCAACGGTTGGCGCTCTGCAAGCGGATTCAACGAGATTGGCGGCTTGGTGGGGCGCAACAGCGGCAGTATCAGCAACGTCACTGCCAGTCATCTTGCGGTCAATGCCCTGTCCGACCAGAGCAACAAGCTGGGCGGCCTGGTGGGGGTGAATAACGGAGGAGAGATCAGCGACTCGTCGATGTCCGGATGGTTGTACGGTGGTCTGTTCACCTCGGCCATTGGTGGGTTGGTGGGGGAGAACATTGTCGGCGCGTTCGGGGTCGCCCCCATCAGTGGCAGCTCGAGCAACGTGCAAATCACCACCCATATGCACAAACAGACCATGGGCGGCGCGGGTGGCTTGGTGGGGGTGAATAACGGTGGGGTTATTTCGGCCTCCTCGAGTCGGGGCAGCATTGGCACCAACATGCTGTTCTTCAAGGGACTGAATCTTGGCGGGCTGGTGGGCAATAACCAGAAGGGCAGCATCAGCGGCTCCAACTCTTCGGTAACGGTGTATGGCTCCCTGGGCAGCAGCGCCGGTGGCCTGGTCGGCCTCAACCATTCCGGCAGTATCCGTGACTCCAGTGCCAGCGGTGCGGTATTTGGGCTCGGTACGGCAGCGGCGGGTGGCCTGGTGGGTGTGAACCAAGCGGGCTCCTCCTTGAGCAATGTCCAGGCCCGAGGCCGGGTCACGGACCTCATCGGCGGCCATCTGGGGGGCCTGGTGGGCAAGAACGAAAACTCCAGCATCGACGGGCGCGTCGAAGCTCAAGGGGCTGTCCAGGGTGGCATCGGCAGCAATGTCGGTGGCCTGGTAGGCACCCATATTGGTGGCTTGATCCATGACGCCAAGGCTTACGGTGCGGTACGCAGCCTGGGCAGCAGCCAGGTGGGCGGGCTGGTGGGCTACAACGATGGTGACCTGATCAAGGTGCATGCCCATGGCAACGTCCAAGGGGGGGCCTACAGCTCCGTGGGCGGTCTGGTCGGGTTCAACGCCAACTACGTGGATCATGTCATCCGCGATGCCCGCTCCACCGGGGACGTCTATGGGGCCTGGCACAGCAAGGTGGGTGGACTGGTGGGGGTGAACCATTCACAGATCGTCAATTCCGCTTCCAGTGGCCGGGTCAGCGGCGGTTGGCGTACCACGCTTGGTGGGCTGGTGGGCCTGAACTTCGGTGCGGTGCGTGATTCGAGTGCCACGGGCCGGGTCGATGGTCGCTGGTATTACTTCCAGACCCGTGGCTCGCAGATCGGCATCAATCATGGTCACTGATCCTCGGCTTGGGGCGCGGGCGTTGAACGTTCGCCGGCCAGGCGTGGCGTCAAATGACGCAGCATCAAGCCTGATCCATCCCTAGAAGCGAAAACCGCTGCGTCAAGCCCTGGCCTGACGCAGCGTTCGTTGGGCTGCCGATGGACGCCCGAGCAATGCAAGGAGAACGACTCATGAGTGGTGGTTGCTTGAAGTTCCGGGGGAATGCTGGAGGGTGGCGCATCCCCGGTTGGCGTTTGCTGATCGCTGGGCTGGGAGCCTTGGCTGGGATGCCAGCTCTAGCTGACTCGGTGCTTGCCAAGGGCTGCAGGTTTCTCAATGTGGGCGTTGGTAACCCCTGGGTAGAGGTCACGCCATTGACCAGCAGTACCCCTGTAGGCGCCGTACTGAAACAACGCAGTATCAACCCCTATATCAACTACTCCACTGAGCGCTCGATAGGAGGCGCGGCTTACCATGAACTGGTATCTGCCGCCCACTGGCCGCCGGGTACCCGTCAAGACGGAATCATCCCGACCAACATTGCCGGCATCGGCTTTAAGGTCACCCATCCCGCGGCCGGGGAAGACATTGTCCTGACCACTTCGGCCTATCCGGTGGCTCTGGAAAAGCTGGATGTAAAAAGCTCGCCGAACGTGGCGAATATGGTGACTCACTACCTTTATTCGCTGGTCTTGACCCGTCCGGTGAATGAGTTGCCCAGTGGTTCGCTGGAAATCACCCACCTGAACGATTACGAGTTGCAGCTATACGCCCTCAACCTGCCACGGGGTACGGCACGCATCGGCCAGGAATTGCGCAACCTGCCCGGGCATTCCAACGACCAGGCCTGCAACCAGCGTTTGGTCGTAAAGCAAGCCTCGCTGATCGGCACGCCACCGGTGTTTTCCAAGACCTGCGAGGTGGTCACGCGCAACGTCAAGCGGCAGCTGGGCAGTTTTGCTCCCGCGGACTTTCCCGCCCTCAACGCTACTTCGCCGCCTTCGGAGCTGATTCGCCTCGACCTGGGCAACTGCACGGTGAACGCCCGGCCGCAAGTGTCCTTCACCGACATGTACCCGGCGGCCGACACCTGCAAATCGGCCGGGATTCTGGAACTTGCGCCCTCGTCCCGGGGGCGTGCGGTAGCGCGTGGGGTGGGTATTGCGATGTTCAACGACCAGGGGCGCATCCATTGCGGCAAGCAATACTCGGTGGCGCGCACGCCGGGCAGCGATTCCGCGCACTTCGACTTCCGCGCCCAGTACATCCGTACCGGGGAGATCCGTGAAGGCGATGCCGATGGCGGCGTGCAGTTCCAGTTCACCTTTCCCTGAGCCACTTGACGATGTTCCGCGTTCATCTGGACGCCTGCCCCCAGGCCTTTCTACACTGACCAGCGTCTGGGGACTGGGGGCACCATCGATGAATCGCAATGAACTGCGCAAGGCCGATATCAACCTGATGGTGGTGTTCGAGGCGCTGATGCTTGAGCGCAATGTCACCCGGGTGGCGGAGAAGCTGTTTCTCGGCCAGCCCACCATCAGTTCCGCGCTCAATCGCCTGCGGACCATGTTCAACGACCCGCTGTTCATTCGCGTCGGCCACCGCATGGAGCCCACGGCTCGCGCCGAGCAGATCATCCAGCACCTGTCGCCGGCCCTGGATGCGCTGTCCTCGGCCTTGAGCCTGACCCACGACTTCGATCCCGCCAGCAGCAACATGACCTTTCGCATCGGCCTTTCCGATGATGTCGAGTTCGGCCTGCTGCCGCCCCTGCTGCGCGCCTTGCGCCAGGAAGCGCCGCAGGTGGTGGTCGTGGTGCAGCATGTGGACTACTGGCGGATTCCCGACCTGCTGGCCTCGGGCGATATTACCGTGGGCATCAGCCAGACCCGCGGCCTGCCGGCCAATGCCAAGCGCAAGCTGCTGCGGCATATCCAGCCCAGCGTGCTGCGCGCCGATGCCAGCGAAACTCCGCTGACCCTGGACGAATACTGCGCGCGGCCCCATGTGCTGGTGTCCCACACGGCGAATGTCGCGGGCTTTGCCGATGAGTGGCTGGCGGAGATCGGCCGCACCCGCCAGGTGGTGCTCTCGGTGCCGCAATACAGCTCGTTGCCGGCATTGCTGGCGGGCACCGATATGCTCGCCAGCCTGCCGGACTACGCGGCGGCGGCCATGGCCGCCTCGGGGCAATTGTTTGTCGAGCCCTATCCGTTCAAGACCCCGACCCTGGACCTGTCCATGGTCTGGCTCAGCCATGTGGACAGCGACCCCGCCGAGCGCTGGCTGCGTTCGCGGCTGGAGGCCTTTATGGGCGAACGCGCGCCCCTGGCGGCACTGCTGTCCAACTGAGCGTCTCCTTCTCGCCATCACCCATCGCCGGAGGCTGTCCCATGAGTCGTTCCCGTTCCCTGTTGCGTGGGCGTGGCCGCCACGACAGCGGCAAGGTTGGCATGGTCGAGCTGTTTTTCGACCTGGTGTTCGTGTTCGCCGTGACCCAGCTGTCCCACAGCCTGCTGGCGCACCTGTCCCTGGGCGGGGCGTTGCAGGTGGCGCTGTTGATGGTGGCGGTGTGGTGGGTATGGATCTTCACCTCGTGGATCACCAACTGGCTGGACCCGGAAACCCTGCCCATCCGCCTCGGCCTGTTTGTGCTGATGGTGGCCGGGCTGCTGCTCTCGTCCTCGATTCCCCAGGCCTTTGGCGAACGCGGCCTGCTGTTCGCCGGAGCCTATGTGTTCATGCAGGTGGGGCGCACCGCCTATTCGCTGTGGGCGGTGCGTGGCGAGCCGTTGAGCATGACCCGCAACTTCCAGCGGATTCTGTTGTGGCTGATGTTCTCGGGGCTGTTCTGGATCGCCGGCGGCCTGCTCGAAGGGCCGCAACGCCTGCTCTGTTGGGGCCTGGCCCTGGGCATCGAGGTGCTGTCGCCGTCGCTGTATTTCTGGGTGCCGGGCCTGGGTCGCTCGACCCTGGCCGACTGGAATGTGGAAGGCAACCACATGGCCGAGCGCTGCGCGCTGTTCGTGATCATCGCCCTGGGCGAGTCCTTGCTGGTGACCGGCGCGACCTTTGCCGAACTGCCCAGCGGCCCCTCGGGCCTGCTGGCGTTCCTGGTGGCGGTGCTGGGCAGCATCGGCATGTGGTGGGTGTATTTCGACAGCGGCGCCGAACGCGCCCACCATCGCATTGCCCATTCCAGCGACCCCGGGCGCCAGGCGCGGATCGCCTACACCTACCTGCACCTGCTGATAGTCGCTGGGGTAATTGTCAGTGCGGTGGCCGACGAACTGGTGCTGATGCACCCGGCGCACGCCAGCCAGGCCGGGGTGCTGGTGATAGTCGGCGGGCCCTGGCTGTTCCTGCTGGGCTGCGCCCTGTTCAAGTGGGTGATGAATGACCGGCCCTTGCCGCCCTTGTCCCATCTGGCGGGGCTCGGCGCCTTGCTGCTGTTGCTGCCCCTGGCCTGGCAGCAGTGGTTCTCCGCCCTGGCGCTGGGCGGCCTGACCACCCTGGTGATGCTGCTGGTGGCCGCCTGGGAAACCCTGGCCCTGCGCGAACGAGGGGCGACCCGGCAATAAGGCCAAAGGCTGATGCAACCCGCTGCCGCGGCTTGTGTAGTATGGGGCGCCTTTTCCCCCTGACAGACCGGGAGCTCTGCCATGCCGCACCTGCATATGGAATACACCGCCAACCTGCCCCAACTCGACGTCGACCAGGCGCTGCTGCGGTTCAATCAGGCGCTGGCGGCGTCCGGGCAGTTCAGCGACGAATTCGATATCAAGAGCCGGGCGATCAAGCTCGACCACTTCCGGGTCGGCACCAACCCGGGCGAGCGTGCTTTCATCCATCTCAAGCTGGCCCTGCTCAGCGGCCGTTCGGCCGAGATCAAGCAGCAGTTGTCCGAGCGCCTGCTGGCCCAGCTGCAGGAACTGGGCCCCTGGCCGGCGGACCTCTCGGTGCAACTGTGCGTGGAAATCATCGATATCGATAGCGCCTCCTACAGCAAGGCGGCGCTGGGCCTGTGAGTGGCCCCGGGGCCTAGAGCCCCGGTTCGGCGCAGACCTTGAGCACCTGCTCGCGGAACCAGGTCTGGGCGCTGTCCAGGTCGGTGTTCGGGCTCCACTGCATATCCAGGTTGAACCCCGGCAAGCCACTGGGCGCCTCGCAGTGGCTGAACACCGTCTCATTGGCCAGCAAGGCCTGGATGCGTCGGGGCAGGGTGAGGATCAAGTCGGTGCCGGTGATCATCTTCAGCGCCGCGCTGTAGCTGTTGGAACGGGCGACGATCTGGCGCTTCTGCGCCTGGCGCGCCAGCCAGCCGTCCACCATGTTGCTGTCCGAAGTCCAGGGCGTGGGGAACACATGGCGCCGCTCGACAAAGGATTGCAGGCTGAAGCGCGGTTCACTGGGCGGTGTCGCGCGTTTGTCGAAGACGCACACCAGGTCGTCCTCCAGCAGCATCTGCGACTTCAGGTCGGGGTGGCGGCGATGGAAATTCGGGCCAAAGCAGATCACCAGGTCGAGGCTGCCGTCGCGCAGCTCATCGGCGGGAATGTCGCTCTCCAGCTTCTGCACATTGACCGTCACCGGCAAGTCGGCGTAGTCGAAGCCCTTGAGCAGGCGCGGCAGGATCAGCAGCTCGAAGTATTCCGGGGCGCAGAGGTTGAAGGTCGCCGCCTGGCGGGTCGGGTCGAAGGGCGGCACCCCGCTGTAGCACAGGTTGATGCTCTGCAGGATCTTCAGCACATGGCTGTACATGCTGGTGGCCTTGTAGGTCGGGCGCATGCCGGTGCGGGTGTTGATGAACAGCTCGTCCTCGAAGCCGTTGCGCAGTTTCTTCAGGCAGTAGCTGACCGTCGACTGGCTGACACACAGGGTCTCCGACACCCCGGTGACACTGCTTTGCTCGTACACCGCGATAAAGACCATGAGGTCCTGCATGTCGAGTTTTCTGAGCACATTGCTGATAAGCATCGGTTCCATCCCACGGGCACCTGGCGCCGGTGGCGCGCAAACCGGATCGATGCTAGCGGAACGATCGTCCTAGTTAAATGCCCGGAGCGGGAATTGGCGGACAGCATCGGGACATTAATTTCCGATAACACGACCTGCACAGTTTCGCCTATGGAAGTGCCGCTTGTCCCGGTCCATTTTCAGGCGGGGACGGCTCTGGAACGGCTGCCGCGCACCAGGCCGAACATGCCCAGAATCACCAGCAGGGCACCGAGCCATTCACCCGCGTAGGGGGCCTGGCCCAGCCACAGCCAATGGAACAGGGTCAGCAACAGGGTGCTCAGGTAAACGTAGGAAATCACTGTGGACGGGGCGATCACGCCAATGGCCCGGTGCAACAGCCAGAAGGTCGCCAGGGTGGCGAACAGCGCCAGGTACAGCAGCCACGCCAGGTCGTTGCCGGTCAGCAGGGCGGCGCTGCGCCAGCCACCGCTGGCCAGGCAGGCGGCGAACAGGAACAGCGAGCCGAACAGCATGTTGCAGAAGGTCATGGCCGCCGGGCTGCGACCTTGCAGGTTGCCGGCCTTGAAGCGCTGGCTCAGGGGCGAATAGAGGGCCATGGCCAGGCAGCCCAGGGCATAGACCGTGATGGCGTACAGCGAGGGCAACTGCCCGGGGGCGCCGCCCTTGAGAATCAGCAGCAAGGCCCCGCTGGCGGCCACCAGCATCGGCAGCCAGCGTCGTCGCTGGCCGCTGTCGGGCAACAGCCAGCCTTCGAACAGAAAAGTCAGCAGGGGCACCAGGGTGAACAGGGTGCCGGTGTTCACCGCCGTGGTATAGCGCAGCGCCTCGAACAGCGAACCGAAGTACAGCGCCAGCAGCAACCCCAGCAATGCGTGGTCGCGCAGGCCGGCCAGGCTCATGCCGATGCCGCCCTTGAACCACAGCAGGGGGGCGAACAGCAGCGCCGAGAACAGCAGGCGCAAGGCCGTGAGCAATACCGGGTCGATGGCCTGGCCGACCTGGGCCGCGGCAAAGAACGAGGCGGCGATCAGCACGGCCCAGAGCAGCATGCCGAGGTTGGCCTGGGTGACGCTCACAGGATTCATGCAGGCCTCCCGGGCCGTTGCTCAGCGAATGTGCCGGGGGTAATGCCGCGGGTCGAAGCGCAGCACCATGAGGATCATCAGCAGCATCACCGCGGTCAGTGACCACCAGGCCCATTCGAAGCTGCCCAACTGGTCGCGGATCATCCCCGCCAGCAGCGGCGAGAGGCCGGCGATCAGGTAGCCGATGCCCTGCACGAAAGCGGTCAGGGCGCCGGCGCGGCGCGGCTCGGGCAGGTGGTCCAGGGACACGATCAGGCTCATGGGAAACAGGCCGCCGATACCCAGGCCCAACAGGCATGGCCAGAGCAGGCTCAGGTGCCGCGGGCTGAGGATCAGGCCGCAGAAGCCAGCGACGATCAACAGCAGCAAGGCCACCAGCACCAGGCGCCGGTCCTGGCTGCGGTTGGCGATGGCCGGGGTGACCAGGCCGGAAATCACTTCCATGGCGGTGAGAAAGCCCAGCAACAGGCCGGCGTTCTGTTCACTCCAGCCATTCTCCACGTAATAGGGCGCGAGCCACGCCAGGACGCAGGTGTAGGAGGCGGTGCCGAGGCCGAAGAACACCGCCAGCAACCAGGCCCGGCGATTGCCGACAAAGGATTCGCGGGTGCCAGCGGCGCCCGGCAGACGCGGCAGGCTACTGCGCTGGGCATACCAGAACAGCAGCGCCAGCAAGGCCAGCCCGGCCCACACCGCCAGCGCCAGGCGCCAGCTGCCGCTGTGGTTCATCAACAGTGGCGCGAAGGACGCGGCCAGGGCTGCGCCGCCCATGATCGAAGTGACATACAGGCCCATGAACAGCGAGACATTGTCGGCAAAGCGCGACTTGATCAGCGCCGGCATCAGCGCCTGGATCAGGGCAATGCCGATACCCGCCAGCACCGCGCTGAGAATCAGCTCTGCCGCCGAATCCATGAACAGCCGCGAGAGCGTGGCCAGGCCGATGATCAGCAACGACAGGACCACGGTGCGGTGTTCCCCCAGGCGTTGGCTGATGCCCATGCCGAAGAACATCGCCAGGCCCATGGCCATCACCGGCAGCATGGTCAAAAGCGACGCCAGGCTGAAACTCAGCGGGATATCCCCGCGAATGCCCGAGAGCAGGGGGCCGACCGCCGCCATTGACGGTCGCAGATTGAGCGCCACCAGAACCACACTGACCATCAGCCAGAGCGCGGGGCGGGAGGTTGTACGCACAGTTTCCATAACCAGACCTTCAACAGACAGGCGCTGATTAGGCGGCGATGGGAGCTACAGGGGCAAATCAGAAAGTCTTCGCGGCTATCTAGAAATTAAATAGCGGCAGCTCCAAGCGGCAAGCTTTGAGCTGCAAGTGCTTGCCGCTTGGAGCTTGCCGCTTGCCGCTCAAAACTTATTGCTTGTCGCCGATCCATTGGTTGACCACCTGGTCATAGGCGCCAGTGGCCTTGGTCAGGTGCAGCCATTGGTCGACGTAGCTTTTCCAGGCCATGTCGTCCCGAGGCAGGAGGAAGGCTTTTTCGCTGTATTGCAGGTAGCGCTCGGGCTGCACGGCGCACAGGCCCGGTTTGTGGCGTTGCTGGAAGCGCGCTTCCGAAGCGTCGGTGATCATCACATCGGCGTGCTTGGCCAGCAGTTGATCGAAGATCTTCACGTTATCGGCGAACAGGGTGAGGTTGGCGTTGGGCAGGCGGTTGCGGGCGAAGATCTCGTTAGTGCCTCCCGGCGGTTCAATCAGGCGCACCGAGGGCTGGTTGATCTGTTCCAGGGTCTGGTAGCGGCTGAGGTCTTGGCAGCGCACCAGGGGCACCTTGCCATCGACGCTCAGTGGCTGGCTGAAGAAGGCCTTTTTCTGTCGTTCCAGGGACACCGAGATGCCGCCCACGGCGATATCGCATTCCTGGCCCTGGAAGTCCGCCATCAGGCTTTTCCAGGTGGTATCGATCCACTTCACCCGAACGCCGAGGCTCTGGGCCAGGGACTCCACCAGGCTGATGTCGATGCCTTCGTAGCGCCCGTCATCGCGCAGGTAGCTGTAGGGCTTGTAGTCGCCGGTGGTGCAGACCCGCAGCAGGCCGCGTTCGAGCACCCGGTCCAGGTGCGAGGTCGGCTCCTGGGCGAAGCTGGTGGCGGGAGCGCTGAGGCCGAGCAGGGTGCAGAGCAGAAGGCGAGGCAGCATGTAATCGTTCCTTGAGTG
The DNA here is from genome assembly GCF_049887815.1 of Pseudomonas sp. NFXW11. NCBI lineage: Bacteria > Pseudomonadati > Pseudomonadota > Gammaproteobacteria > Pseudomonadales > Pseudomonadaceae > Pseudomonas > Pseudomonas sp. NFXW11. The sequence goes on from NZ_JAGEKI010000004.1 coordinate 32,132, forward strand.
ACGGGGCGGGCGCCGGCGCATTATTGGCAGCGGGCCGGCGCCCGGGCAACCACGGGTTGTTCGCCGCCGGATGGACGCCGGCGGCTGGCTTTCGACCTTTTTTTCACGAACGACTGGTTAATCTGTGAGCTGTGGATACCAACAAGAGTTCGTCAGTCATGTCGTCCCACCCCCCACCCTCCATCGAACTGGAGTTCGCTCGGCGCTACGACCAGGAGCACGCTCGCGTCTGCCATGAGCCGCGGCCTGCCGGGCTGGCCGCGCGTCTGGCGCTGTGGCGCACGGTGCGCCTGGTGCGCCATGCCTTGAAGGTGGCCGGGGAGCCGGGCCTGATCCTCGACGTGGCCTGTGGTGCCGGGCGCTACTGGCCGGTGCTGGCCGAGCATGGCAACCGGGTGATTCTGGCGGCGGACCCGTCCCAGGACATGCTCAACCATGCCCAGACCCACCATCCGGCCAGCCTGATGAAGCGGGTCAAGACCTTTCACAGCTCGGCCTTCGATATCGGCCTATCGGCCAATGCGGTGGACAGCATCATCTGCATGCAACTGTTCGCCCATTTGAGCAGCAGCGAGGACCGCCTGGCCCTGCTGCAGGAGTTCTACCGGGTCAGCCGTGATTCGGTGATCCTCGCCACCCGGGTCCAGGCCTTGTTCAAGGGGGCGGCACCTGCCGATCCCGCCGCGCCACCGCGGGCCAGCAAGCTGCAGTTGGAGACCGAGTTTCGGGACAGCGGATTCGAAGTCCTGAGTCATCAGGACTTCATGCCCGGCTTTGCCTCTTCACGGGTCTACGTGCTGAGAAAGCAGGGCTAGCAGCCCAGGCTGAACGGCGCGATTGGCACGCTGTGAGCTTTTGCGCAAAACCTGATTCAAACTCTCGGACTATTCTTGCCCTCCGGCAGATTGTTTCGCACTTGCTCTTGTCGGGCGAATGCTCGGAAATCGCTGGAGGCGATATATACTGCGCGCCATTCTTCAAGGGAGAGCCGTGTGGCCATCGATATACACTGGATTCGCGACAACGATAGCCTCGGTCAGCTTTGCGCCGAGTGGCAGCAGTTGCCATTCGTCGCCCTCGACACCGAATTCATGCGGGTCGACACCTTCTATCCCATCGCTGCCCTGTTGCAGATCGGCGATGGGCAGCGCGCCTACCTGATTGATCCTTTGACCATCGACGACTGGCGGCCCCTGGCGGCCCTGCTGGAGAACCCGGCGGTGGTCAAGGTGGTGCATGCCTGCAGCGAGGACCTGGAAGTCTTGCTGCGCCTGACCGGCAGCCTGCCGGCACCCTTGTTCGACACCCAGCTGGCTGCGGCCTACCTCAACCTGGGTTTTTCCATGGGCTATTCGCGCCTGGTGCAGGAAGTCCTGGGCATCGAGCTGCCCAAGGGCGAGACCCGCTCCGATTGGCTGCAACGCCCGCTGTCGGAGACCCAGGTCAGCTACGCCGCGGAAGATGCCCTGCACCTGGCCCAGGTCTACAGCGCGCTGCGGCCCCGGTTGAGTGAGGACAAGTACCGCTGGGTGCTGGAAGACGGCGCCGAACTGGTGGCCAACCTGCGTCGCGAAGTGGACCCCTACGAGGTCTACCGCGAGGCCAAGCTGGCTTGGAAACTGTCTCGCGCGCAACTGACGGTGTTGCGTGAACTGTGTGCCTGGCGCGAGCGCGAAGCCCGCGCGCGCAACCTGCCGCGCAACCGCATCGTGCGCGAGAACGCGCTCTGGCCCCTGGCCAAGACCCAGCCCGATACGCTGGCGGCGCTGGCCAAGATCGAAGACATGCACCCGCGCACCGTGCGCCAGGATGGCGAGTTCCTGCTCAAGCTGATCAAGCACAATGCCAGCCTTGGCCCGGACCAGTGGCCGCCGGCGGTGCCCGAGCCATTGCCGATCGAAGCCTCGATCCTGCTCAAGCGCCTGAAGGCAGTAGGCCAGGCCGAGGCCGAGCGCCTGGACATAGCGCCGGAAGTGATGTTGCGCAAGAAAACCCTGGAAAGCCTGATCAAGAGCGGCTTTCCCAGTGGTCCCTACCAATTGCCCGAGTCGCTGCGTGGCTGGCGCCGCGAACTCATGGGCCAGGCGCTGCTGGACAGCCTGGCCACCGCCGGAGAACAGCCTTGAAACGTATCTGCTCCATCTACAAAAGCCCGCGCAAGAACGAGATGTACCTCTATGTGCTGAAAAGCGAGGCCCTGGAACGCGTGCCGGAAAACCTCCTGCTGGCGTTCGGCAAGCCGCAACACGCCTTCGACCTGGTACTGACTCCGGAGCGCAAACTGTCTCGCGAGGACATCCACCAGGTGCTGGAAAACCTCGACAAGCAGGGTTACCACCTGCAGATGCCGCCGGCCGAAGACGAGTACATCGAGCACCTGCCCGAAGAGTTGCTGCGTCGCAATGATCCGGTCTGACCTATAGAGGCTCGGTTCCGAGCCTCTGTTAAATGCCACTGACTGACCTGGCCACCGCCTGGATCGATGGAGCACTGCTGCATCGACGGTGGCCTGTAGCGTTTTGAAAGGTTTGAGTTATGCGCGTTCTGATTGCCGAACACGATCACGCTGTTTATGCCCATCTGTTGCGTCAGGTGGCTCCACAGCTGGAGGTATTGACCAGCGGCGACTCGGCCGAGCTGTCGCGCCTGGCTGCCGACTGCCCGGTGTGGCTGGGCCAGCCGGACCTGCTGGCCACGCTGTTGCGCCAGGGCCACCAGCCCCAGTGGCTGCAATCCACCTGGGCGGGTATCACGCCGTTGCTGGCCGACGGCCTGTCGCGGGATTACCGCCTGACCCGGGCCGTGGGCATCTTTGGCCAGGTGATGGCCGAGTACGTGCTGACCTACATCCTCGGCCACGAGCGCGAAGTGCTGGCGCGACTGGTCAGCCAGGTCGAGCGCAAGTGGGACAATCGCCTGGGCCAGAGCCTGGTGGGGCGCAAGGTGCTGATCGTCGGCACCGGCGATATCGGCCAGAGCGTGGCGCAGTTCCTGCTGCCGTTCGGGGTCAAGCTGTACGGCATCGCCAGCCAGGCGCGGGAGCAGGCGCCGTTTATCGAAGTGGCCGGCCTTGAGGACCTGGGGCGCTTGGTCGGCGAGGTGGATTACGTGGTCAACCTGCTGCCCAATACCCCAAGCACCCACGATCTGTACGATGCGGCGCTGTTCAAGCAGTTCAAGTCCACGGGCCTGTTCATCAACGTTGGCCGGGGTGTCTCGGTGGTCGATGCGGACCTGGTGCAGGCCCTCAAGGAGGGGCATCTGGCGGGGGCGGTCATCGATGTCTGCCGCCAGGAGCCCTTGCCGCAGCGGCATCCGTTCTGGACCGCCTGGGGCTTGCTGCTGACCGGCCACAGCTCGGCACCGACTTCGCCGCCACTGATGGTGCAATTGTTCATCGACAACCTGCAGGCCTACCAGGCCAAGCAGCCCCTGCGCGGCGAAGTGGATTTCGCCAGGGGCTACTAGACAGCAGCTGCAAGCGGCAAGCTTCAAGCTTGTAGCTTGCCGCTTGTAGCTGCTTTAAAGGCTGAAGTCGCCTTCGGCCGCGGTCTCGTGCAGCGGACGGCGCGGGCTTGGCTCTTCACGGGCTTGCAGGTAGTCGGCCAGGGTCGACTTGTCCCCCAGCTTGCCCACTGCCACGGCGGCATGCAGGGCATAGCCTTCGGGAATCTTCAGTTCCTTGCGGGTCAGTTCCTGGTCGAAGCCGGCCATGCCGTGGGTGTGCCAGCCGCTGATGCTGGCTTGCAGCGCCAGGTGGCCCCAGGCCGAGCCGGTGTCGAAGGTGTGCCACAGGGCCGGGGTTTCTTCGGTGGCGCCAGGCGCGGTGAAGGTGGTCTTGGAAATCACTATCACCAGGGCCGACGCGTGCTGCGCCCAGCCGCGGTTGAATTCGTTGAGCAGGCCAAGGAATCGCTCCCAGTTCGGCGTGTCGCGGCGCGCATAGAGAAAGCGCCAGGGTTGCGAGTTGTAGGCCGAAGGGGCCCAGCGCGCGGCTTCGAAGAAGCTCAGCAGGGTTTCTTCGGGGATGCTTTCGCCGGTGAAGGCCCGGGGCGACCAGCGCTCGGTGAACTGCGGGTGAATGGCGTAGTCGGCAACGCGAGGATTGGCGCTCATGGAAAAACTCCTGGCAACATTATTTATGAATGATGGAATAAACCGGCAAGCGCAGTTGAGCTGAGCGAAGAGGTATTCCTGACCCCCATGCGGTTTGCCGGGTGCAACGCGGTGCAGCGTCAATGGCACACGGACGTGGGGTGGTCCGAGGGGCAAAGCTACTGTGCCGCTTGCGCGCTGACAAGCCCCGGGCTACCGACAGTCGCCAGTGCTTGGCCCGCCGGCCCTTCGGCACTAGACTGGCGGCCTTTTCACCCTCGGATACTGATGCTTGAGCCATGGCCGCCAAAGTCGAACCCTTCTGGATACGCAAGACCCTCGAACAACTCGACCAGGAAGAATGGGAGTCGTTGTGCGATGGCTGCGGCCTGTGCTGCCTGCAAAAGCTTGAGGACGAGGAAGACAACAGCGTCTATTACACCCGTATCGCCTGCAAGCTGCTGGACCTCAAGACCTGCCAGTGCAGCGACTACCCCAACCGCCGCGCCTCGGTGCCCGACTGCATCCAGCTGACCCCGGGCCAGGCCGATGAATTCAAGTGGCTGCCGCCCACCTGCGGCTACCGCCTGGTCAGCGAAGGCAAGGACTTGCCGCTGTGGCACCACCTGGTTTGCGGTGATCGCGATGCGGTGCACCACGAGCGTATTTCCCAGTCCGGACGCATGCTGGCCGAAGGCAGCGTGCCGGAGGACGACTGGGAAGACCACCTGATCTTCCGCGCCGGCTGAGGATTGCCTGCCCCGGCCGAGCGTTAACGGATGTCCAAGCAAGGAGTGTGTATGAGGCTAGGGGCGAGGCTGTCGCTGAGCATTGCGCTGCTGGTATGCAGTGCATCGGCCTGGGCGGCGAACAAGGTCGATCTGGATTACCACGTACGTTTCCTGCCCCAGAGCGATCAGGCCGAAGTACGCCTGACCCTGGCCGAGGGCTCGGCTTTGCGCAGCCTGGATTTCGACCTGGGGGCCGCCGGCGACTACAGCGACTTCAAGGCCGATGGCCAATGGCAGGCCGCCCCCGCCGAGGCTGGTGGCCAGCGTGGTATCTGGCGCCCGGCCAGCGGCAAGGCCAGCCTGAGCTATCGGGTGCGCTTGAGCCACAGCCTCAAGAAGGGCAGCTACGACAGCCGCAGCACCGCCAACTGGGCCTTGCTGCGGGGTGAGACGCTGGTGCCGCCGGCCCGGCTCGATCAGCAGGACGGCGTCGAGCTGGTGACCCGCCTGGATTTCGAGCTGCCCGCCGGCTGGAAGAGTGTCGAGGCCGCCTGGCCGCGAATCGGCAAGCAGCGCTTTCGCATCGACAACCCCGCACGCCTGTTCGATCGCCCAGCCGGCTGGATGCTCGCCGGCAACCTGGGCAGCCGCCGCACGCGCCTGGGCAGCACCGAAGTCAGCGTGGTCTCGCCCCTGGGTCAGGGCATGCGGCGCATGGATGTACTGACCCTGCTGACCTTTGTCTGGCCCCAGGTGCAGGCGGTGTTTCCCCGGCAGCCAGGCAAGCTGCTGATTGTCGGCGCGGCTGACCCCATGTGGCGCGGCAGCCTGGCCGGGCGCGACTCGCTGTTCCTGCACAGTCGCCTGCCGCTGGTCAGCGAGAGCGGCAACAGCCCGCTACTGCGGGAGCTGGTGCAGTCCCTGGCGCGGATCAATGACAGCCAGCGCAGCGAATGGATCAGCGAAGGCCTGGCGCAGTACTACGCCATTGAATTACTGCGCCGTGCCGGGGGCATCAGTGACGAGCGCTATCAGGTGCTGCACAAGCATCTGGCCAAGGATGGCCACAAGGTCGTCAGCCTGCGCGGCGAGCAGATCGACAATGCCACGGTGGCCCGGGCAGTGCTGCTGTTGCAGGAGCTTGACCGGGAAATCCGCCTCAAGACTCGCAACAAGCGCTCCCTGGACGACGTGCTGCAAGGGGCCATGCGCCTGGAAAACGTCAGCACCGCCGAGTTCATCCAGCTCAGCGAAAGCGTGCTGGGCGAATCGTCCAAGGTCCTCGACACTCCGCTGTTGCGCTAAGCCCCGAGGCGCCCGTTCAAGCCTTGGGCGCTTCGCCGGTGGCCGCGGCTTCGGTGCTTGGCCTGGCTACGTCTGCGTTGGCCTTGAGGTTGCGCAACTCGTCCCCGGCGCGTTCGATCCTGCTGCGCACCTGGGTCATGTCCTGGCGAGCTTTTTCCAGCAGGCTTTTCGCCGAACTGTGCCCGGTGATGCCTCGGGCCAGGGCCACGCCGCCAAGCGCCACCTGAACCAGGCCGAACACGCCACCCCGGCGCAGGCCCTTGCCCACCATCACCACGCCGCCGGCCAGGGAGCCGATGCGCTCCCAGCCTTCGACGTTCTGCGGCGGCCGGCTGTCGGAGCTGGTCACTATGGGTTGCAGCATCTTGCGCTCGCTCATGTTGTGTCTCCAAAAGTCATCGAAGTCAGGCAGCAGACTGCGCCCGAGCCTTGCCGGTTCCCGCGGATCGACCAGGGTGCGGTCTAGAATTTGGGCCCGGAACGGGTGTTGTTGCCCTTGGCCAGGCGGTCGTAGAGCACCACGTTGACCGTGGCGGCAAGGTTCATGCAGCCGTGGGTGGGGATATAGATCACGTCTTCGCACCAGTCGCGGATCTCCTTGTCGAGGGAGCCGTCTTCGGGGCCGAAAATGTACAGGGCGCGATCCGGGTGGGTGTATTCCGGCAGGGCGCGGGCGCCTTCCACCAGCTCCACGGCCACGGGAACGCAGCCCAGGGGCAGGATCTTCTTCAGGTCGTCGATGCCGATCAGCGGAATGTCCTGGTGGACCTTCTTGGTGTCGGTGACAAAGTCGCGGGCCCGCTCATAACGCTTGCCGGTGTAGAACACCGAGGCGACGCCATAGCAGCCGGCGGCGCGCATCACCGAACCGACGTTCTCCGGTGACTTGGGGTTATACAAACCGATGCAGCTGTACCTTTTGTTTGCCACGAGCGAGGAGCCTTGGAGAAAAAGAGCGCGATTATACGGGGATTGCCCACCGCTCGGGGGCTTGTTGTGGCGAGGGAGCTTGCTCCCGCTGGAGTGCGCAGCACTCCCAACGGCGGCCAATGTGCTGTGTCAGGGCGGTCGGGGACTCAGGGTCTGCGGCTGCCTTGCCGCCGAGCGGGAGCAAGCTCCCTCGCCACGGGGTTTTCCATGCAGAATCGTTAGTGCAGGGCCGGGCAGGGCGCCCGGCCGCAGACCATCACTCTTGGTCTTTCTTCATCAACCCGGCCAGGGCGGCGAACGGGTTGTGGGTGGCCTTGGCGACTTTCGGCGTGCTTAGCGAGCCTTCGCCGAAGTACTGCTGGTCGGTGTAGCGCGAGTGCTCGTTGTCGTGGCAGTACAGGCACAGCAGTTCCCAGTTGGAGCCGTCCTGGGGGTTGTTGTCGTGGTTGTGGTCGCGGTGGTGCACGGTCAGTTCGCTGAGGCGCTTGCCGGAGAATTCCCGGGCGCAGCGGCCGCACACGTGGGGGTACATTTTCAGTGCCTTGTCGCGGTAGCCCATTTCCCGGTCGCGCTGGGCGTCGGCCAGGATGCGGTCCAGCTTGGCAGTGTTGGCAGGAGGGGTGGACGAACTCATGGGTTCACCTTTGTAGAAGGACTAATGACGGTAATGGACAAAGTTTAGCTCAGGCCTTGAGCTTCTCGGCAATCCAGATGGTGTGCCGGGTGCCGCGATTGCCATGGGCGAATACCTGGACTTCCTCGGCCTTGAAGCCGGCCTTGCGCAGGCGCTCGGAAAATTTCTGGTCGGCGCTGGCCGACCACACCGCGAGCACCCCCTTGGGCCGCAGGGCCCGGGCGCAGGCGGCCAGGCCGGCCCCGGAGTAGAGCCAGCTGTTGGCTTTCTGGGTCAGGCCTTCGGGGCCGTTGTCGACATCGAGCATGATCGCGTCGAAGCCCTGGGGCTCGGCCTGCAGAACCTTGGCCACATCTTCCAGGCGGATCACCGTGCGCGGGTCCAGCAGTGGCCGGCCGGATTTTTCCCCAAGCGGGCCACGGTTCCATTCCACCACCCCGGGCACCAGCTCGGCGACCACCACCTCGGCGTTCTGGCCCAGGTGCTTGAGTGCCGCGGCCAGGGTGAAACCCATGCCCAGGCCACCGATCAGCACCCGTGAATTCGGCCGCCCGGCGACCTTGCTGCAAGGGATCTGCGCCAGGGCATCCTCGGAGCCGTGCATGCGGGTGTTCATCAACTGGCCGCCGTCGCCGCCCTGGATCTTGATGACGAAATCCTCGCCGTATTCGAACAGGCACAAGGCACCGCCGTTTTCGGGGATCGGAGTGGTGTCCAGCAATACGAAACGTTTCATGGAGATCTCATTGAGGAAGGCAAAACGCCCCGGTTGGGAGTAGCCTGACGCCAGACAATAGCAATGGAGCCATTGATGAAGCGCACTATTCTAACGGCGATTGCCCAGGCAGCGCTCGCCCTGAGCGCAGCCCTGGCGCTGGCCACGGCCCAGGCCGACGAGCCGCAAAGCGCCCCGGTGGTGACCCCGACCCCAACCCTCGGCACCCCGGGCACCGCCACCCCCACGCCTTACCCGCAAGTGACCCCGCCCAGCACGCCGAAAGCCGGTAGCAGTGGCAGCGCGCCGCTGCTGCCGCCCATCGACATGCCCAAGCCGCCCAAGGACCAGACCCTGCCGGGCCTGGAGCAGAACGACAACAAGCCCAAGGCGCAGGGTTGATGCCGGCAGCCGCTTATGTGGCGAGGGCGCTTGCTCCCGCTCGGCTGCGCAGCGGCCGCATCACCTGAGTCCAGGTTGCAGGGAGTGAAAACGAGTAGTGGCCATTGGGGCGGCTGCGCCACCCAGCGGGAGCAAGCTCCCTCGCCACGGGTTTTCGGGGTTAGATCTGTTGCGCGAGCAATTGGCCGTCGGCCATGCGCAGCCGTTTGGACAGGGATACCGCCAGGGCGCGGATGATCTTGGCGGCGATCTTCGGCGCGTCGTTGAGCATCTTCTCCAGGGAATCCTTGCCCAGGTTGAGCAACTGGCAGTCGCTGGCCGCCACGCAGGTGGCCGAGCGCCGTTCGCCATCGAGCACGGCCATTTCGCCAAAGGCCCGGCCGCTGCGCAGGGTGGCGATGGTCAGCGGCTGGCCGTCGTGGCTGTTCTTTTGCACGGCCACCTGGCCGCTGTGGATGATGCACATGAAGCTGCCGGCATCGCCCTCACGAAAGATCGCCTGGCCCTGGGGAATGCTGCTGATGCTGAAGTAGCCGGCGGCGGCGTTGAAGTCGGCAGGCAGCAACGGGTCGAACAGACCGCAGTCCATCAGCCAGTCGCGGATCTCGTTGTTCAGTAAGGTAGGTTCGGACATGGGCTCGGGGTCTTTTTCTTGTCTGTGTTACACGGGGCAAGCCCGTTCCGGCAGGTGCCGGCGGTGCTCCAGAGGTAAGACAGGAGCGCCGCCGGGAGTTCCTCAGGCCCGGTCCAAAATGTTCAGGACAAAGGCATATTCGAGGGCTACGTCACGTAACCCCTGGTAGCGGCCACTCATGCCGCCATGCCCGGCGCCCAGTTCGGTCTTGAGCAGCAAGGGGTTGCTGTCGGTCTTGCTGGCCCGCAGCTTGGCCACCCATTTGGCGGCTTCCCAATACTGCACGCGGCTGTCGTTGTAGCCGGCGATCACCAGGATTGCCGGGTAGGCCTGGGCGCGCACGTTTTCGTAGGGCGCGTAGGCCTTGATCCGCGCATGCACCTCGGGCTCCTCGGGGTTGCCCCATTCGTCGTACTCGGTGACGGTCAGCGGCAGCTCCGGGTCGAGCATGGTGTTGAGCACGTCGACAAAAGGCACTTCGGCAATCGCCACCCGGAACAGCTCGGGACGCTGGTTGAGCACGGCGCCAATCAACAGCCCGCCGGCGCTGCCGCCGCTGATGGCCAGTTGCTGGGCGCTGGTCAGGCCCTGGGCGATCAGGTGCTCGGCGCAGGCGATAAAGTCGCTGAAGGTGTTCTGTTTGTGTTCCTGCTTGCCGGCGCGGTACCAGGCTTCGCCCAGCTCGCCGCCGCCGCGCACATGGGCGATGGCAAAGGCCACGCCACGATCCAGCAGGCTCAGGCGGGCATGGGAGAACCAGGGGTCGAGGCTTTCGCCATAGGCGCCGTAGCCGTACAGGTACAGCGGTGTCGGCTGGCCCAGGCACTCGCGCTTGAGCACCAGGCTGATGGGCACCCGGGTGCCGTCGGCGGCAGTGGCCCAGAGGCGCTGGCTGATGTAGGCATCGGGGTCGAAGGGGCCCAGCACCGGGGTTTCCTTCAACACCTGCTGTTGGCCGTCGGCCAATTGCAGCTGGCGCACCTGGGCCGGGCGATTGAGGGCCTCGTAGCGCAGGCGGATACGCTCGCTGGAAAACTCCAGGCTGTTCTGCACATGCAGGCTGTAGGCCGCGTCCGGCAGTTGCACGCGATAGGCCGGCAGGCCCTGGGGGTGCACCTCGATGATCGGCAGGCCGCCTTCGCGCAGGCTCAGGGTCATGGCCCCGGCATTGAGGGTCACGCCATCGAGCATCACCTCGGGGTTGTGCGGTACCAGCAGTTGCCAGTCGCCCTGTTGGGGAATGCTGCCGCTGTCTGGTGCCTGATACAGGGCGAAGTTGATGCCCTCGCGGTTGCTGCGGATAAACCAGGCCCACTGGCCGTCGCGCTGGCCGTGGTCGACATCGTATTCATGGCCTTCGACCCGTGGCGCCAGGCAGGTGAAGGCCTGCTGCGGCTGGTTGGCGTCCAGGGCCCAGGTTTCGCTGGTGGTCTTGCTACCCAGGGACAGCAGCAACTGGCGCTCGGAACTCGAACGGTAGCAGTGCAGGAAGAAGCGTCCGTCCGGCTCGTGGAACACTTCCTCGGCTGCGGTGCCGTCCAGGCGGTAGCGGAACAACTTGTGCGGGCGGTGGGTGTCGTCCAGCTCACCGAAGAACAGGGTCAGGCTGTCGTTGGCCCAGGTCATGCTGCCGTCGCAGTTGTCGAAGGACAGCTCGCTGAGCTTGTCATTGGCCAGTTCCTTGACGAACAGGCTGTAGATTTCCTCCCCCGTGGTGTCGAGGCTGTAGGCCAGGCGCTGGTGATCGGGGCTGATGCTGAAGGCACCGAGGGAGAAGAAGCCGCCATTGGCCAGGGCATTGGGGTCCAGCAGCAACTGTTCGCGGCTTTCGTCCACCGTCAGGCTGTCGTCCGCCGGGCGCGGGCAGCGATAGTGGCGGGCGTATTCGTCGCCGGCGGTGGTGCGGGTGTAGTAGAGGTACGGGCCCCAGGGCGAAGGCAGGGACAGGTCGGTCTCGAGGATGCGCCCCTTGATCTCCTGGAACAGGGTCTCGCGCAATGGCGCCTGGTGGGCCAGTTGGGCGTCGAGGTAGCTGTTCTCGGCTTTCAGGTAGTCGAGCACCGCATCGCTGTCGCGTTCCTGCAGCCAGGCATAGGGGTCAGCGCCTGCGGCCTTGTGGGCGAGCGGGGCGCTGGTGTCATGGGCGGGTAAGGGCATGGGTGGCTCTCGAACGATGACAAATGAGGGCTTGGCAGACGGCGGTGCAGCCTGACACGGGAAAAGTCGTTATCATAAGCGCCTCTTTGCCTGCCTTGCCATGGACACCATGACCGAGAACGACTATCTGATCGCCTGGGGCCTCTACGCCTTTGCCGCCTTGGGCTGCCTGCTGGTGTGGATGCGCCTGACCCGCTGGATGTGGCGCTGGTTGCGCGAGCCGCTGCGTGTATTGATGGCGGTGCTGCTGCTGAGCCCGACCGTTGTCGGCTCGGCCGACGAGAAGTTCGCCCCGGCCGTGGCCATTACCGCCCTGGATATCGCCTTCAAGGTGGGCAACAACGCCTGGCGCGCGGTGTCCGATCTGCTTATGTACGGCGTGATCGCCTTTGGCATCTACCTGCTGTTCGTGCTGATCCGCTGGCCGATCGAGCGCTCGGCCAAGGAGCGTCGGCAGCGCAACGAAGCGGCGCAAGCGGCAGCCAAGGCCGCCGAGCTGGAAGAGGACCAGCCCTTCGGCGGCGCCGGCAACGAGCGTTATGGCCGGCCGGCTGCGGGCGCGCCCCTGAATAAGCGGGTTGAGCCGCGCCTGTAAGGCGGCCCCGGCATTCCAGCGAGAGTCCGAGCATGTGTGAACTACTGGGCATGAGCGCCAACGTCCCCACCGATATCGTCTTCAGCTTTACCGGGCTGATGCAGCGTGGCGGCCGTACCGGGCCCCATCGCGACGGTTGGGGCATCGCGTTCTACGAAGGCCGTGGCCTGCGCCTGTTCCAGGACCCGGCGGCCAGCAGTGAGTCGGAAGTGGCCAACCTGGTGCAGCGCTACCCGATCAAGAGCGAAGTGGTGATCGGTCATATCCGCCAGGCCAACGTCGGCAAGGTGTGCCTGGCCAATACCCATCCCTTTGTCCGTGAGCTGTGGGGGCGCAACTGGTGCTTTGCCCATAACGGCCAGTTGGCGGACTTCCAGCCCCGGGCCAGTTTCTACCGGCCGGTGGGCGATACCGACAGCGAAGCGGCCTTCTGCGACCTGCTGAACCGGGTGCGCGAGACGTTTCCCGAGCCGGTGGAGATCGAGCAACTGCTGCCGATACTGATCCAGGCCTGCAGTGAATACCGCAGCAAGGGCGTGTTCAACGGCTTGCTCAGCGACGGCGACTGGCTGTTCTGCTTCTGTTCCACCAAGCTGGCGCAGATCACCCGGCGCGCACCCTTTGGCCCGGCGCGGCTCAAGGACGTGGATGTGATCGTCGACTTCCAGGCCGAAACCACGCCCAACGACGTGGTCACGGTGATTGCCACCGAACCTTTGACTGAAAACGAAACCTGGACCCGTTACCAACCGGGCCAGTGGAGCCTGTGGCGACGCGGTGAGTGCGTCAGCCAGGGCCAGACCGAATAAGGACACCCCTATGTTGCTCAGTTATTTGCGGCTGGTGCTGTTTGCCGCCGGCCTGCTGGTCGGTGTGCAGGTGCCGGGTTTCATCGGCGATTACGCCAAGCGCGTCGAGGCTCACCTGATCGAGTCGCAGAACAGCCTGCGAGGCTTCCAGGGCACCGCCGAGCAATTCTTCAAGGGTGACCTGAACGCCCTGGTGGCCCATTACCGGGCCAGCGACGACCCGGTGTTTCGCAGCGATGCCGAGAGCCTGAGCGGCCTGCTGCATCGCCAGTTGGCCCTGGACAAGCAGTACCAGGCGATGCAGGGCCCCTGGTACATCCGCCTGTTGCAGGTGCTGCTGGCGCCGGACCCGGACATCCGCAAGGAAACCTGGGACGGCTACAGCTACCAGATCCTGCTGACCCCGGAAGCGATGATCTGGGGCATGAGTGGCGCCATGCTGCTGTCTTTCGGCCTGGAGTGCCTGTACCGACTGATCGACTGGGTGGTGCTGGGCGGTCGTCGCCTGCGCCAGAGCCGGCCGATCGAAGAGCGCGACCTCAAGGGCCTGTGAACCTGACCACGGCGCCGGTATCCGCGTAGGAGCCGGCTTGCCGGCGAAGAGGCCCGCAACACCTGCATCGGGCTCGAGGACGCCTTCGCTGGCAAGCGGAACGCCGCCCGGCCAGCTCCTACGAGTGGTGTCGGCGGGGGGCGTCTACTAGGGCTCGATCAGCACTATGTGCTGCTTGCCGACCTTCTGCGCATAGCGCTGCACCACGCGCTGGCACAGCGCGACAATGTCCTCCACCAGCTCCACGCCCACCCGCCATGACACCACCACCTGCAGGTTCGGCGGGCGCTGGTCGATGGCCAGCAGGCTCAGCTCGCCCCGCTCCAGTTCCTCGCGCACCAGCACCGGCGGCAGCGCGCCAATGCCGAAACCGTCCCGCAGCAGGCGGGTGATGGCCGACACCGAGTTGACGCAATTGAGCCGTGGCGCCAGCACCCCGTTGGCTTGCATCAGGCTCAGCACCTGCTGGTGGGGCAGGGAGTTCTTCGAATAGGTGACGATGCGCTCCCGGGCCAGCTCGGCGACATTGGCGTAGTCGCGGTTGTAGATCGAATGGCTGGCGGCGATCCAGGCCACCGGATAGCTGGCCAGTTCCAGGCTGCGAATGCTTTCCTGGCGCAGCAGGTCGGTTTGCAGCACCAGGTCGAGAAAGCCTTTTTGCAACTGCTCGCACAGGTTCAGCGAGGTGTCGGCCACCAGCTCGATTTCCACTTGCGGGTAGTGATCCATCATCTGCGCCACCAGTGGGCTGAGCCAGGTGTGGATCACAGTGTCCATGACCCCGATGCGCAGCCGCCCGACCTTGCTTGACGGCGTCTCGATGGATTGCTTGAGCAGTTGCAGGGTGTCGAGCATCTGTTCGGCGTGCTCCAGCACCTTGAGCCCTTCCGGGGTCAGGCTCACGCCCCGGGAGTCACGCAGGAACAGCTTCACCCCCAACTCGCCCTCGAGCACTGCGATGCGGCTGGAGATGGCCGCCTGGGTGGTGAACAGCTTGTCGGCGGTCAGGCTGAAGCTCTTCAGTCGCGCGACCCAGACGAAGGTTTCGAGGAACTTGAGGTTCATGGGATCAACTTTTCTTATGCCTTGGGGCGGTTTTTATTAGTTGGACGCAGATGGCGCACGGATCGAAGAATGCGCCAACCCACGATAGGCATCGTCGGGGCCAAGAACAAGACCAACAACTACCCCTGGAGATCGCCATGAGTGCGCCCGAAACACAGGCCGCCAAGGCCCCGAGCCGTCCCGGTCCGTTTGCCTGGTACCGGGATATCAATCAGCAGGAGCGCCGTACGTTCTGGAGCTGCAAGATCGGCTACGGCCTGGATGGCATGGACACCCAGATGCTCAGCTTCGTGATCCCGACCCTGATCGCGCTGTGGGGCATCACCTCCGCCGAGGCTGGGCTGATCCACACCAGCACCTTGCTGGCCTCGGCCCTGGGCGGCTGGATTGCCGGCATTCTGTCCGACCGCATCGGCCGGGTGCGCACCCTGCAACTCACGGTGCTGTGGTTCGCCTTCTTCACCTTCCTCTGTGGCCTGGCGCAGAACTATGAGCAGCTGTTCATTGCCCGCACCCTGATGGGTTTCGGTTTCGGCGGCGAGTGGACCGCCGGCGCGGTGCTGATCGGCGAGGTGATCAGCGCCAAGAACCGCGGCAAGGCGGTGGGCATGGTGCAGTCCGGCTGGGCCCTGGGCTGGGGCCTGACGGCGCTGCTGTATGCGCTGCTGTTCTCCCTGCTGCCGCCGGAAGACGCCTGGCGCGGGCTGTTCATGCTGGGCATCCTGCCGGCGATTTTCGTGATCTTCGTCCGCCGCCTGGTCAAGGACCCCGAGGTGTACCGGGAAACCCGCGCCCGCGAAGTGCCGAGCAACCCGGCGCGCTTCTACGAGATTTTCGCCCCGGGCATCCTCAGCACCACCCTGCGTGCCTCGCTGCTGGCGGCGGGGGCCCAGGGCGGCTACTACGCCATCACCTTCTGGTTGCCGACCTTTCTCAAGACCGAGCGCGGCCTGAGCGTGCTCAGCACCGGCGGCTACCTGGCCATGGTGATCGTCGGTTCCTACGTGGGTTACGTGGTCAGCGCCTTCCTCACGGATATTCTCGGGCGCAAGAAGAACTTCGTGCTGTTCGCCGCCGGTTCTTTCACCATAGTGCTGCTCTATACCCAGATGCCGGTGAGCAATGCGGTGATGCTCTGGCTGGGCTTTCCCCTGGGGTTCTTCGCCTCGGGAATCTTCAGTGGCATGGGCGCCTTTCTCACCGAGCTGTTCCCCACCCGCATCCGCGGTTCCGGCCAGGGCTTTTGCTACAACAGCGGCCGCGCCCTGGCAGCGCTGTTTCCGCTGCTGATCGGCCTGCTCAGCCAGCATGTGCCCCTGAGCCTGGCCATCGGCAGCTTTGCTGCGGTGTCCTACGGGGTGGTGGTGCTGGCGGCCCTGAGCCTGCCGGAAACCCGCGGCAAGGAACTCGAAGCGCGCTAGCTGATAATCTGCGGGGCATTGCCGGCACTGCCTCGCAGCCGACCTTACAAGAACCACAGGAGCACCGACCATGAGCCGCCTGTTATTGAACTGCGACATCGGCGAAAGCTTCGGCAACTGGACCCTGGGCCTGGATGCCGAAGTCATGCCCTTTATCGACTGCGCCAACATCGCCTGCGGCTTTCATGCCGGCGACCCGGGCATCATGCGCAAGACCGTGGCCCTGGCCCTGGCCAACGGCGTGCGCATCGGCGCGCACCCGGCCTATCAGGACCTGGCGGGGTTCGGCCGCCGCTCCATGAGCTATTCGACCAAGGAGATCCAGGACCTGCTGCACTACCAGGTCGGCGCGCTGGATGGCATCTGCCGGGTCCAGGGCGCGCGGGTCAGCTACATCAAGCCCCACGGCGCGCTGTACAACGACATGATGGCCAAGCCAGCCCAGCTGCGGGCGGTGATCCAGGCGGTGGCGGCCTACGACCCAGCGCTGCCGCTGATGCTCATGGCCACCCGCGACAACAGCGCGGCCCAGGCCCTGGGCGACGAGTACGGGGTGACCCTGTGGTTCGAGGCCTTCGCCGACCGCGCCTACGACAACGCCGGGCACCTGGTATCGCGGCAGTTGCCGGGGGCGGTGCATCACGAGCCCGAGATCATCATCGCCCAGGCCCTGACCATCGCCCGCGGCGAGCCCCTGACCGCCAGTGACGGCAGTGCCTTGCTGCTGCACGCCAACACCCTGTGCGTGCATGGCGACAACGCCAGCTCGGTGGCGGCGGTGCAGCGCATTCGTGAAGCCCTGAACCAGCAGTCCGCTTCATGAAGCATCAGGTGGAAGTGGTGGCCATCGACTGCCTGATGGTGCGCCTGTTCGAGGTGATCGCCGAAGAGCACATGCCCTGGATGCTGGCCGCCGCCGAGGGCGTGCGCCGGGCCTTTGGCGAGCAGTTGATCGATCTGGTGCCGTCCTACACCACCCTGATGGTGCATTACGATTTGCAAGCGCTGAGCCCGGGCCAGGCCCGGGAACGCATCGCCGAGGCGCTGAGAAATCTGGCACCGGCTAGCGCCCAGGCCGGTCGCGAGCACGTATTGCCGGTGTGGTACGACCCCAGCGTTGGCCCCGAACTGGCCTTGCTGGCGCGGCGTAGCGGGTGGTCGGTGGCCGAGGTGATCCAGCGTCACAGCCAGCGCGAATACCAGGTGTTCGCCCTGGGCTTTGCCCCCGGTTTCGCCTTTATGGGGCTGGTGGAAGAGCGCCTGGCCGCACCTCGCCTGGACACCCCGCGCAAGCGCGTGGCGGCGGGCAGCGTGGGCATCGCCGAACGCCAGACCGCGGCTTACCCGGTGCAATCGCCGGGTGGCTGGAACCTGATCGGGCGTACCCCCAGCCGGTTGTTCGATCGCCAGCGCGATGGCTACAGCCTGATGCAACCGGGGGATCGAGTGCGTTTCGCCCCAGTGGAGCATGCCGAGTTCATTCGCCTGGGCGGTGATGACACGCCGCTGGAGGTGTCGCCATGAGCCGTTTGCTGATCGAGGCCAGCACGCCTTTATGCCTGCTGCAGGACGCCGGGCGCTTCGGCGTGCGCCACCTGGGCGTGACCCAGGGCGGGGCCCTGGATTGGGTGTCGATGTCCTGGGCCAACTGGCTGCTGGGCAATGCCCTGGACGCGCCGGTGGTGGAAATCACCCTGGGCGGCCTGACCCTGGTGGCCGAGGACTATTGCCTGCTGGCCCTGGCCGGTGCCGACCTGGGGGCTTATGTGGATGAGCGAGCCTTGAACCCGGGGCGCAGTTTCGTCCTGCAAAAGGGCCAGCGCCTGCGCTTTACCCAGCCGTTCTGCGGCGCTCGGGCCTATCTGGCGGCGCCCGGTGGTTTCGACGCGCCCAAGGTGCTGGGCAGTTGCGCCACGGTGCCGCGCGAGTCCCTGGGCGGGCCCGATGGTTATGGCCGGGCCCTGAATGAAGGCGGGGTGCTGGGGTACTCGGGAAGTGGCGGCGCGCTCAAGAGCCTGGCGCCCGGGCAGTTGACGGATTTGCAATCCGCTGCACCGCTGGAGGTGATCCTGGGGGCGCAGATCGGCCAGTTCAGCGGCCTGAGCCTGTTCGATGCCTTCAACAGCAGTTGGACCCTGGACAGCCGCGCCGATCGCATGGGCGCACGCTTGCTCGGGCCGGCCTTGCAGTATCAGGGGCGGTCGATGATTTCCGAGGGCATTCCCCTGGGGGCGATCCAGGTGCCGCCCGACGGCCAGCCGATCGTCCTGCTCAATGACCGGCAGACCATTGGCGGTTATCCGCGATTGGGGGCCTTGACGCCTTTGTCCCTGGCGCGGCTGGCGCAGTGCCTGCCGGGCACCGAGGTGCGCCTGGCACCGGTGGTGCAGGAAACGGCCCATCGGCAGCAGGTGGCGTTCTTGCGCAGGTTCGGGTGAGGTGAAGGGCTTCGCCGGCCAGCCGGCTCCTACGTTAGGAGCCAGCTGGCTGGCGGACAGTGTTACTTGGACAGGAAGCGCATGCCTTCTTCCAGGCCGCGCAGGGTCAGGGGGTACATCTGGTCCTCGATCAGCTCGCGGACGATGTTGGTGGAAGCGGTGTAGCCCCAGGTGTCCTTGGGGTAGGGGTTGATCCAGATGAGCTTCTTGTACTTCTCCATGAAGCGCTGCATCCACACATAGCCGGCTTCCTCGTTCCAGTGCTCGACGCTGCCGCCGGCCTGGGTGATTTCATAGGGCGCCATGGCCGCGTCGCCGACGAAGATCACCTTGTAGTCGGCGCCGTACTTGTGCAGCAGGTCCTGGGTCGAAGTGCGCTCCGAGGTGCGGCGCAAATTGTTCTTCCACACCGATTCATAGACGAAGTTGTGGAAGTAGTAGTACTCCAGGTGCTTGAACTCGGTCTTGCAGGCCGAGAACAGCTCTTCGCAGATCTTCACGTGGGCATCCATGGAACCGCCGATATCGAACAGCAACAGCAGCTTGACGCTGTTGCGCCGTTCCGGGCGCATCTGGATGTTCAGCAGCCCGGCATCGCGGGCGGTGTGGTCGATGGTGCCATCGATATCCAGCTCTTCCGCCGCGCCCTGGCGGGCGAACTTGCGCAGCCGGCGCAGGGCCACCTTGATATTGCGGGTGCCCAGCTCCACCGAGTCGTCGAGGTTCTTGTACTCGCGCTGGTCCCAGACTTTCACCGCCTTGCCCTGGCGCTTGCCGGCATCGCCGACGCGGATGCCTTCCGGGTTGAAACCGCCGGAGCCGAAGGGGCTGGTGCCGCCGGTGCCGATCCACTTGTTGCCGCCGGCATGGCGTTCCTTCTGTTCCTCCAGGCGTTTCTTGAACTCCTCGATCAGTTTGTCGAGGCCGCCCAGGGATTGGATCTGCGCCCGCTCTTCATCGCTGAGGGAGCGCTCGAACTCCTTGCGCAGCCAATCCTCGGGGATCAGCGCCTGCAAGTGATCGTCGAGTTTTTCCAGGCCATTGAAGTAGGCGCCGAAGGCCCGGTCGAACTTGTCGAAATGGCGCTCGTCCTTCACCAGGATCGCCCGGGCGAGGTAGTAGAACTCGTCCATATCGGCGAAGGTCACGCGCTGCTTGAGCGCGTTGATCAGGTCCAGCAGCTCGCGCACCGAGACCGGCACCTTGGCTGCGCGCATTTCATTGAACAGGTTGAGCAACATGGCATCAGCCTCTTAACGACTGCCGCGACGGCTCATGAAAGCCAGGCGTTCTAGCAACTGCACATCCTGCTCGTTCTTCACCAGGGCGCCAGCCAGGGGCGGGATGGCCTTGGTCGGATCGCGCTCGCGCAGCACCGCCTCGCCGATGTTGTCGGCCATCAGCAACTTGAGCCAGTCCACCAGTTCCGAGGTCGAGGGTTTCTTCTTCAGGCCCGGTACCTTGCGCACATCGAAGAACACATCCAGGGCTTCGCTGACCAGGTCCTTCTTGATGTCCGGGTAGTGCACGTCGACGATCTTCTGCAGGGTGCTGCGGTCGGGGAAGGCGATGTAGTGGAAGAAGCAGCGGCGCAGGAAAGCGTCCGGCAGCTCCTTTTCGTTGTTGGAGGTAATGATGATGATCGGCCGCTGCTTGGCCTTGATGGTCTCGTCGATCTCGTAGACGTAGAACTCCATCTTGTCGAGTTCCTGCAGCAGGTCGTTGGGGAACTCGATATCGGCCTTGTCGATCTCGTCGATCAGCAGGATCACCCGCTCCTCGGACTCGAAGGCTTCCCAGAGCTTGCCCTTCTTCAGGTAGTTGCGGATGTCGTGGACCTTGTCCACCCCCAGCTGCGAGTCGCGCAGGCGGCTTACCGCGTCGTACTCGTAGAGGCCCTGGTGGGCCTTGGTGGTGGACTTGATGTGCCAGGTGATCAGCTTGGCGCCGAAGGATTCGGCCAGTTGCTCGGCGAGCATGGTCTTGCCGGTGCCGGGTTCGCCCTTGACCAGCAGCGGCCGCTCCAGGGTGATGGCGGCGTTGACCGCCAGCTTCAGGTCATCGGTGGCGACATACGCGCTGGTGCCTTCGAACTTCATCTGCAATTCCTCGAACGGTGACGGCGAGCTGCCCGGGGCAGGTCGATTGAATGGGGGCGATGGCGCGACTATAACGCGGCGCTCGGTCGACTGTGAACGTGGACGGTCCATTCAGTCTCTGAATGGAGCGTCACGCGGTGACTTGGTCAGCTTGCTGCGCCGCCGGGAAGCGGCCGTTCGTGGCGGGGCCGCGGCGACTGGACGCTCAAGGGCGCCAGGCATAACCTTGAGCACTTTCTCTCTGCTGCATAAGGACCCAGCCATGAGCCGGATTTTTGCTGACAATGCCCATTCCATCGGCAATACGCCCTTGGTGCAGATCAACCGCATCGCCCCGCGTGGGGTGACCATCCTGGCCAAGATCGAGGGGCGCAACCCGGGTTATTCGGTCAAATGCCGGATTGGCGCCAACATGATCTGGGACGCCGAAAGCAGCGGCCGGCTCAAGCCGGGCATGACCATTGTCGAACCGACCTCGGGCAACACCGGGATCGGCCTGGCCTTTGTTGCCGCCGCCCGTGGCTACAAGCTGATGCTGACCATGCCGGCGTCCATGAGCATCGAGCGGCGCAAGGTGCTCAAGGCCCTGGGCGCCGAGCTGGTGCTCACCGAGCCGGCCAAGGGCATGAAGGGCGCGATTGACAAGGCCGCGGAAATTCTTGCCAGCGATCCGTCCACCTACTTTATGCCGCAGCAGTTCGACAACCCGGCCAACCCGGCGATCCATGAGAAGACCACCGGTCCGGAAATCTGGAACGACACCGACGGCGCGGTGGATGTGCTGGTGGCCGGGGTCGGCACCGGCGGCACCATCAGCGGTGTGTCGCGCTACATCAAGAAGACCCAGGGCAAGCCGATTCTCTCGGTGGCGGTGGAGCCGATCAGCTCGCCGGTGATCACCCAGAAACTCGCCGGCGAGGAAATCAAGCCCAGCCCGCATAAGATCCAGGGCATCGGCGCCGGTTTCGTGCCGAAGAACCTCGACCTGGAGATGGTCGACCGGGTGGAGCTGGTCAGCGACGAGGAGTCCAAGGCCATGGCCCTGCGCCTGATGCAGGAGGAGGGCATCCTCTGCGGCATCTCCTGCGGCGCGGCGATGGCGGTGGCGGTGCGCCTGGCCGAAACCCCGGAAATGCAGGGCAAGACCATCGTGGTGATCCTTCCCGACTCGGGCGAGCGCTACCTGTCGAGCATGCTGTTCAGCGACCTGTTCACCGAACAGGAAAACCAGCAGTAAAGCGGCGCAGGCATTCGCCGGCGGCCACCCGGCTGCCGGCGAATGCTGACCCACATCAGTCTCGCCCCTTGCGCCTTATGCTACTTAACGCCTTTGTTGCGCGACCGTTAACACTGAATGTTCAGTCGTGCGGGTTTTTCCAGGGCCCTGGAGTGTTTATCATTGCCGGCTGCCAGGTCGGGTGAACATTCCCACAGGCCGTTTGAAGACCCAGTGGTTTTCATGCGACCTGTACAGGCGCCTATTTCCAAGGAGTTGTTGCATGAGCTTTTCCTTTGCCGCCAAGTTCGCGGTGTTGTCGCTGTTTGTCGGCAGCATTCTTTACGTGCATCTGCGCGGCAAGGCGCGGTTGCCGGTTCTGCGCCAGTTCGTCAACCATTCGGCGTTCTTCGCCCCCTACAACACCTTGATGTACCTGTTTTCCGGGGTGCCTTCCAAACCCTACCTGGACCGCAGCAAGTTTCCCGAACTGGACGTGCTGCGCGACAACTGGGAAGTGATCCGCGAAGAGGCCATGCACCTGTTCGACGAGGGCTATATCCGCGCCGCGGAAAAGAACAACGACGCCGGTTTCGGCTCCTTCTTCAAGAAGGGCTGGAAGCGCTTCTACCTCAAGTGGTACGACAGGCCCCTGCCTTCGGCCGAAGCCCTGTGCCCCAAGACCGTGGAACTGGTCAGCGCCATTCCCAACGTCAAGGGCGCGATGTTCGCCCTGTTGCCCGGTGGCAGCCACCTGAACCCGCACCGTGATCCCTTCGCCGGTTCCCTGCGTTATCACCTGGGCCTGTCGACGCCCAACTCCGACGCTTGCCGGATTTTCGTCGATGGCGAGGAATACGCCTGGCGCGACGGCCAGGACGTGATGTTCGACGAGACCTACGTGCACTGGGTGAAGAACGAAACCGATATCACCCGGGTGATCCTGTTCTGCGACATCGAGCGGCCGCTGAGCAGCCCGCTGATGACCCGTATCAACCGTTGGGTCAGCAGACAGCTGGGCCGCGCTACCGCGCCGCAGAACCTCGATGACGAGCGCGTCGGCGGCATCAACCAGGCCTACGCCTGGAGCAAGCGCTTCAGCGACAGCTTCAGCGGCGTGGTCAAGCAGTGGAAGCGGCGCAACCCCAAGCTGTACCGCATTCTGCGTCCAGTGCTGGCGGTGGTAGTGCTGGCGCTGCTGTGGAAATGGCTTTTCTGATAAATCTTGCAATGAATCTCGGGCGCTGGTTATAGTCGGCGCCCGATCAGTCAATCGACTCATCCCTTCCTTCGAGAACCATCGGCACATGGCCAATTCCCTCATCAACGCGGTAGTGGTTTCAGCGGTCAACGCTGGCGTCGTGCCGTGCGGGAATCAGCAGCCTGTGCAGATCGGTCAGTACCCCCCACCTGTCAGTAGCACGCCGGTGTACGCAGTCGTATCACCGCCGGGCGTTGGCTTCTCGGGCTGATCAGCAACCTTGCTGTTGCCTGCGCCCGCCTGAAACAAACACTACTGAATTTCAGCTTCGGCTGAATTGGCTTCTTGCCTGATTACAGGTGGTTTTCATGTTGCTCATTTCTAAAAAGTCCGCGCTTGCGGCGGCTTCCACGAGCCTGTTCGTCCTGCTCTGGAGCAGTGGCGCGATCTTCTCCAAATGGGGCCTGGCCCATGCCTCGCCCTTTGCCTTCCTGCTGTTGCGGTTCGTTATCGCCCTGGCCGGCCTGATGCTGCTGGTGCCCCTGCTCAAACTGCGGCTGCCGAGGGGCCGCCGGGCCATGGGCGTTGCCGTGGCCACCGGGCTGGTGCTGTTGGGGGCCTATCAGATCTTCTACATCCTAGCCCTGGACCTGAAGGTCACTCCCGGAGTCATGGCCACCATCATGGGGGTGCAGCCGATCCTCACCGTGGTAATGATGGAGCGCCAGCGTTCCTGGAGCCGGCTGTTCGGCCTGGGCCTGGGGCTGGCCGGCCTGATCATGGTGGTCTACCAGGGCATCGGCCTGGCGGGGATCTCCGTTTCCGGCATGCTCTGCGGCCTGCTGGCACTGCTGTGCATGACCGCTGGCTCGATCATGCAGAAGCGCATCACCGACAACCCCCTGGGCACCTTGCCGGTGCAGTACCTGGCAGGTTTGCTGCTGTGCGCACTGTTCGTGCCGTTCCAGCCGTTTCACTTCGAACACAGCCTGGGCTTGCTGATTCCCGTGCTGTGGATGGGCCTGGTGGTGTCGGTACTGGCCACGCTGCTGCTGTACCGACTGATCGCCCAGGGCAACCTGGTGAATGTCACCAGCCTGTTCTACCTGGTGCCGGCGGTGACCGCGCTGATGGACTACGCCTTCTTCGGCAATCGCCTGGCGCTGCTGAGCCTGATCGGCATGGGCCTGATCATTGTCGGGCTGGTGTTCGTCTTCCGTAAAAGCGCCTAAGCGCTGCACCTGAGCACAGCGGCCGGGTGCAATGCCCGGCCGCTGTCCTTTCTCCATTGATTGCATGAATGATCGACTATAGCCTTGGATGGTGGCTATATGACATCAGTGTCGCCAAGGTCTCTAGGCCGAGGAAAGCAGGGCGCTTATCGCCCTTGGGCAAAAGTGCAGCAGGCTGTTTGAACGAACCCTCGAGGTTCAATAAATAACCAGATGATTGGACTTTTTTCAGGGTATTCCCAAATGGTCCATCAGCTAAACCCTAAAAGTTAAAGCCGGTACCTAGACTGACGACACAGTCCTTACACAAAGGAGAGTCAGCATGAACGTCAAGTTCGCCGTCACCGCGTTTGGCTTGTTGTTAGGACTATCAAGCAGCTGCTTCGCCGCAGCCCCCGTTGCCCAGGGCGTCATCCGTTTTACCGGCAGCATCGTCGAAACCAATTGCGCCTCCAGCGCTGCTAGCAGCGGCTTGAAACTGCGCCAGTGCCCCCAAGGTTCCCGGGGCGGCAGCATCGATGTGCAGCGCGTCGACCCCATGGCCAGAAGTGGCCTGGCGTCTTCCCGGGTCAAGGTCAAGCTGCTGGCCGACAGCGGTACCCAGGGCCGCTATTACGATCAGCGTTATGCCTTTGTCGACCAGGCCGGCAAGCCGCTGGTTTCCGGGACTTACCTGATTACCTTGAGCGTTCCCTGAAACCGCAAGCGGGATTCAGCTCAGGCCGGTTTCGCTGCCGGCCGCAGCACCAGCCACAGCGCGGCGGCAATCAGCGCGCCGCCGTAGAGGTGGGCCATGGACAGTGGTTCGCCCAGCAGCAAGGCCCCCCAGAGCACGCCGAACGGCGGAATCATGAAGGTCACGGTCATCGAGCGCACCGGGCCTATGGCGCTCAGCAGGCGGAAATACAGCACGTAGGCGAACGCCGTGCAGCCTAGGCCCAGACCCAGCAGCGATAGCCAAACGTTCCAGCCGCCCCAGTTGGCTGGTGGATGCTGGATGGCCTGGTAGGCGAACAGCGGCAACAGCAACAGGGTGGCGCCGAGCATGCTGCCCAGGGCCGAGAGGCGGCTGTCCAGGCCGCCGGCCTGGTCCAGCCAGCGCCGGGCGAGGAACCCGGCAAAGCCGTAGCAGGTGGTGGCCAGCAAGCAGGAGAGGGCGCCCAGCAGCAGGTCGTGGTCGAAGGCCACGGGGCCGGCGCGGGTCAGGATGCCCACGCCGAACAGCCCCAGGCAGACCCCGGCCAACTTGCTCGGGCTCAAGCGTTCGTGGAAAAACAGGCCGCCGATCAGTACCCCCATCAACGGCGTGGTGGCGTTGAAGATCGCCGAGTAGCCCGCTGGCAACACCAGAGCCGCCACCGAATACAGGGTGGCGGGCAAGCCGGAGTTGATCACCCCCAGCAGCAGTACGGTCTTGAGCTTGCCGCGAAAGTCCCAGTCGATGCGCATCAGTGCCAGCAGCACCAGCAGGCCCGCAGCGGCGATCGACACGCGGAAAAACGCCGTGGGCACACTGCCCAGCACCGGGGCGATGATGCGCATGAACAGAAAGCTCGCGCCCCAGATGGCGGCCAGCGACAGCAGGCGCAGGAGATCGACAGGTCTCACGGCAAATTCCTTTCTTGAAGGGCGGGAATCTTGCCGAGAGCCTCAGTGCCTGGCAAACCTTATCGCATGCTTTACAGGATAAATCGCGTGACCAGGCCGTTAAGGTCTATCGCCAATCGCGACAGTTCCTGGCTGGCAGCCGAAGTCTGGGTGGCCCCGGCGGCGGTCTGGGTCGACAGGTCGCGAATGTTCACCAGGCTGCGGTCCACGTCCCGGGCCACCAGGGCCTGCTGTTCGGCAGCGCTGGCGATCACCAGGTTGCGCTGGCTGATTTGCGAGATGGCCCCGGTGATTTTCTCCAGGGCAGTGCCGGCGTCGTTGGCCCGTTGCAGGGTCTGTCCAGCCTGCTCGGCGCTGCTTTGCAAGGCGCCGACCGTGGCTTCGGTGCCGTGCTGGATGCTGCTGATCATCTGCTCGATCTCTTCGGTAGAGTCTTGGGTACGCCGGGCCAGGGAGCGTACCTCGTCGGCCACCACGGCAAAACCACGCCCGGCCTCGCCGGCCCGGGCCGCTTCGATGGCGGCGTTGAGCGCCAGCAGGTTGGTCTGCCCGGCGATGCCGCGGATCACCTCCAGCACCTTGCTGATGTCCTGGGCCTGGGTGGCCAGCCCCTGGGCTTGCTGCGAGGCTCCGAGCACTTCGCCCACCAGGCTCTGGATCGACTCGATGGTTTCACTGACCTGGCGCTGGCCATGCTGGCTGTCCTGGTCCGAGGTGCGCGAGGCTTCGGCGCTGGACACCGCGTTGCTCGCCACTTCATCCACTGCGGCGCTCATTTCGGTGACGGCGGTGGCGGCCTGTTCGATTTCATCGTTCTGCGCTTGCAGGCCACGGGTGCTCTGTTCCATCACCGAGCTCATCTCTTCGGCGGCCGAGGCCAGTTGCCGGGAAGAGTCGGCAATGCCGCGGATGGTCGCGCGCAGGTTGTCCTGCATGGTGGCCAGGGCACCGAGCAGTTGCGCCGGCTCGTCCCGGCCCTGGCTGTCGATGGGCTGGCTGAGGTCGCCGGCGGCCACCGTGCGCGCCACGGCCAATGCCTGGGCCAGGGGCGCGGTGATGCTGCGGGTGAGCAGCCAGGCCAGCAGCAGGGTGCCGATCAGTGCGGTGACGATCAGGCTGCCGACTATCCACTGCGAGCGCTCATAGAGTGCGGCGGCCTGTTCCGCGGCGCTGTCGGCACCGCCCTGGTTGAACCGGATCAGCTCTTCCAAGGCCTGGTCCAGCACCTTGCCCTGGGGCGCCAGCTCGTTGTTGAGGCGGGCGTAGGCCTGCTGGGTCGCGCCGGCGTCGATCTGCTGGATGACCTGTTCGAGAATGCTGCCGTACAGGGTCACGCCCTGTTTCAGCCGTTCAAGCATGGCAGCCTCCTGTTCATTGCTCAGCAGGCGCTTGTGCCGTTCCAGGCGCTGGGCCAGTTCCTGGCGTTGCTCATTGATGATGCGCTTGCTGTTGTCGCGGCTCTGACGCTGCTCATTGGCAATCAGCCGCAGCGCTTCCAGGCGGATAGTGGCGATATTGGCTGCGCCGTCATGGATGTTCTCGATGCTCGGCATCCACGACGCTTCTATGACTTTCGCACTCTCGCGCAAGCTGGCCATCTGGCCCAGGCAGAACAGCCCGACTACCACCAGCAGGCTGGCCAGCAGGGCAAAGCTCAGGCTGGCGCGTAAACCGATTCGAATGTTCCTGATCGACATCATGTGCTCCTTGAAGACTATGGAAAAAACCTTGGGCCCTCGTGAATTGGCGTTGTTGGTAGAGGGGGGAGGAGTCTTATATGTCAAAGTGCCATCATTCTGAAAGTGCCGAGATAGAGCCTTTGTAGCCAAAATTACAGACGCTTTACGGTTCAGGTGAGGTGATTTTCGACCGCCCTAAAGGGCTCACGCCGCAGCCTGGGCGGCCGACAGATGAATCGATTAAGTGGCAAGAGGGCTGACTCAAAGGGTTTTTATTGACCGATCGGTCGATTAAAAAACTTCGATGCAGAAGGCAGGGTCAAGCTTTGGCGAGGCAAAAATGCGCTTCTCCTCAGGTCGCTTCACTGGCTAAGCTCTGGCAACTCAAATTCCCGCAGAGGTCTACCTATGCCGCAGCCATGGCCCGCCGCCGATATCGCCCGAATGATCCTCGACGGCTTCGACGACTACCGCGAGCACTTCCGCCAGATCACCGACGGTGCCCGGCAGCGCTTCGAGCAGGCGCAGTGGCAGCAGGCGCAAACGGCCTCGGCCGCGCGGATCAACCTGTACGAGGAAAAGGTCGGGGAAACCGTGGCCCGGCTGCACCAGGCCTTCAGTGATGACTCGCTGATGGATGTCGGCCAGTGGCCGCTGGTGAAAAGTGCCTATATCAGCCTGATCGACCTGCGTTTCGA
Source organism: Pseudomonas sp. NFXW11 (assembly GCF_049887815.1). Taxonomy (NCBI): domain Bacteria; kingdom Pseudomonadati; phylum Pseudomonadota; class Gammaproteobacteria; order Pseudomonadales; family Pseudomonadaceae; genus Pseudomonas; species Pseudomonas sp. NFXW11. The sequence goes on from NZ_JAGEKI010000004.1 coordinate 60,349, forward strand.
CGATGAGCTGTCCGAGACCTGGTACAACTCGATCTTCTGCGGGCTGTTCAGCCATGACCTGATCAGCGACGGCTGCATGTTCATCCACACCACCCGCCCCAGCCTGCGTCGGGCGCGGTCTGCGCAAACCCGCAGCTATCAGCCGCGAGGCGATCTGTCCGGGATGCTGGCCCAGGTGTTCAGCGACTACCGCTTCAGCGAGGACTACGCCGACCTGCCCGGCGACCTGCGGCGCTTGCTGGGGCAACTGCGCGAAAGCCTGCCGGACTGGGTGTGCAAGGACCCGGAGCTGACCCTGGAGCTGTTTTCCTCGGTGCTCTACCGCAACAAGGGCGCCTACCTGGTGGGGCGCATCTTCACCCACGAGGAACAGTGGCCGCTGGTGATTCCGCTGCTGCACCGCGAGGGCCGGGGCATCCAGATCGATGCCCTGATCACCGACGAGGCTGATGTGTCGATCATCTTCTCCTTCACCCGTTCCTACTTCATGGTGGACGTGCCGGTGCCGGCGGAGTTCATCGGCTTTCTCAAGCGCATCTTGCCGGGCAAGCACATCGCCGAGCTGTACACCTCCATCGGTTTCTACAAGCACGGCAAGTCGGAGTTCTACCGCGCGCTGATCAACCACCTGGCCAACACCGACGACCGCTTCATCATGGCCCCCGGGGTGCGCGGCATGGTCATGAGCGTGTTCACCCTGCCGGGCTTCAACACGGTGTTCAAGATCATCAAGGACCGTTTCTCGCCGTCGAAGAACGTCGACCGGGCCACGGTGATCGAGAAGTACCGCCTGGTGAAAAGCGTCGATCGGGTCGGGCGCATGGCCGACACCCAGGAGTTCGCCGACTTCCGTTTCCCCCTGAGCAAGTTCGACCCGGCGTGCCTGGAGGAACTGCTGGAAGTGGCGCCGTCCACCGTGGCGGTGGAAGACCAGACGGTGCTGATTCGCCACTGCTGGACCGAGCGCCGCATGACTCCGCTCAACCTCTACCTGGAACACGCCAACCCCGACCAGGTACGCGAGGCCCTGGAGGACTACGGCCTGGCGATCAAGCAACTGGCGGCGGCCAATATCTTCCCCGGCGACATGCTGCTGAAGAACTTCGGCGTTACCCGTCACGGCCGGGTGGTGTTCTACGATTACGACGAGATCTGCTATCTCACCGAGGCCAACTTCCGCCACATTCCGGCGCCGCGCACCCCGGAAGACGAGATGGCCTCCGAGCCCTGGTATTCCATTGGCCCCCACGACGTGTTCCCCGAGGAATTCCCGCCGTTCCTGTTCGCCGATGCCGGCCAGCGCAAACTGTTCGCCCAGTTGCACGGCGAGCTGTACAACGCCGACTACTGGAAGGGCCTGCAGGAGGCGATCCGCGCCGGCAAGATCATCGATGTCTTTCCTTACCGGCGCCAAGGCCTGGAAGAATGACGGCAGCGACAAGTTTCGAGCTTCAAGCGGCAAGTCAGTGACGTGGGCTGGTAGTGTGTGGCTGGCCTCTGCCGCCCTTGATTTGAAAGCTGCAAGCCAAAAGCGCGACGCTGCGTTAATCTTGCGGCTTTTCGCTTGAAGCCTGCCGCTGCTCTTATGACTGATCAACTGCTGAAAAACCTCGATCAAGCCATGCTCGCCGACCGCCACCGGTTGCGTCGGCAGTTGCTCGAACTGCGCAAGAAGCCCGACGAGGCCAAGCTCGCCCAGTGGCTGGAGCGGATGCAGGCCTCGTGCAACCTGGTGACCGCGCGGCGCAATAGCGTGCCGTCGATTCGCTATGACGACAGCCTGCCGATCGCCGCCAAGCGCGACGAAATCAAGGACGCGCTGCTCAAGCATCAGGTGCTGATCATCGCCGGTGAAACCGGCTCGGGGAAAACCACCCAGCTGCCGAAGATCTGCCTGGAAATCGGTCGTGGCCAGCACGGCCTGATCGGCCATACCCAGCCGCGGCGCATCGCTGCCCGCAGCGTTGCCAGCCGGGTCGCCGAAGAGCTGGCCACGCCACTGGGATCGCTGGTGGGTTATCAGGTGCGCTTCGAGGACCAGAGCGATGCCAACACCCTGATCAAGCTGATGACCGACGGCATTCTGCTGGCGGAAACCCAGAACGATCGCTACCTGGAACGCTACGACACCATCATTGTCGACGAGGCCCACGAGCGCAGCCTGAACATCGACTTCCTCCTCGGCTACCTCAAGACCCTGCTGCCACGGCGTCCGGACCTGAAGGTGATCATCACCTCGGCGACCATCGACCTGGAGCGCTTCTCCAAGCACTTCGACGATGCGCCCATCGTTGAAGTCTCGGGCCGCACCTTCCCGGTGGAAACCTGGTATCGCCCGCTGACCCTGGAGCAGGACGAGGAGGGCAACCGGGTCGAGGACGACCTCACCGTGGACCAGGCGATCCTCGCCACCCTGGATGAAATCGCCGCCCATGAGCGCAGCGAGCGCCGTAGCCCCGGGGATGTGCTGGTGTTCCTGCCGGGCGAGCGGGAGATTCGCGACGCCGCGGAAATGCTGCGCAAGGCCCAGCTCAAGCACACCGAGATTTTGCCGCTGTACGCGCGCCTGTCGCCGGCGGAACAGCAGCGCATCTTCCAGTCCCACCCGGGGCGTCGGGTGGTGCTGGCGACTAACGTCGCCGAAACCTCGCTGACCGTGCCCGGCATTCGCTATGTGATCGACAGCGGCACCGCGCGCATCAGCCGCTACAGCTACCGGGCCAAGGTCCAGCGCTTGCCCATCGAGGCGATTTCCCAGGCCAGCGCCAATCAGCGTAAAGGTCGTTGCGGCCGGGTCGAGCCGGGGATCTGCGTGCGCCTGTACAGCGAGGAAGATTTCCTCGGCCGGCCGGAATTCACCGACCCGGAGATTTTGCGCACCAACCTGGCGGCGGTGATCCTGCAGATGCTCCATCTGCGCCTGGGGGAAATCACCGCCTTCCCCTTTATCGAACCGCCGGATGGCAAGGCCATCAGCGACGGTTTCAACCTGCTGCAGGAACTCTCGGCGGTGGACCGCAACAGCCAGCTGACGCCTCTGGGCCGGCAACTGGCGCGGCTGCCGGTGGACCCGCGCATGGGCCGCATGCTGCTGGAAGCGGCCAAGCTCGGCAGCCTGCAGGAAGTGCTGATCGTGGCCAGCGCCATGTCGATCCAGGACCCTCGCGAGCGTCCGCCGGAGCGCCAGCAGGCCGCTGACCAGGCCCATGCCCAGTGGAAGGATGTGGACTCGGACTTCGCCGCCCTGGTCAATCTGTGGCGTGGTTTCGAAGAACAGCGCCAGGCCCTGAGCGCCAGCCCGCTGCGCAACTGGTGCCGGAAGAATTTCCTGAATTACCTGCGCCTGCGCGAGTGGCGTGACTCCCATCGCCAACTGAGCCTGATCTGCCGCGACCTGCAGCTGAGCCAGAACAAGGAGCCGGCCGACTACCCGAAACTGCACAAGGCAGTGCTGGTGGGCTTGCTCAGCCAGATCGGCCAGAAGACCGAGGACGGCGACTACCTCGGCGCGCGCCAGCGGCGTTTCTGGATTCACCCGTCCTCGGGCCTGGGCAAGAAGCGCCCGCAATGGCTGATGACCGCCGAGCTGGTGGAAACCACCAAGCTCTATGCACGCATGGTGGCCAAGATCGATCCGGACTGGATCGAGCCCCTGGCCGGCCACTTGCTGAAGAAGAACCACTTCGAGCCCCATTGGGAGAAGAAGCGCGGCCAGGTGGTGGCCTACGAGCAGATCACCCTGTTCGGCCTGATCGTGGTCGGCCGGCGGCCGGTGCACTACGGCCCGGTGGACCCGCTGGTGTCCCGCGAGCTGTTTATCCGCGAGGCCCTGGTGCGCGGCGAAATCCAGTCCAAGGCCAAGTGCCTGACGGCCAACACCCAGTTGCTGGAACAGCTCGACGCCCTGGAAGCCAAGGCCCGGCGCCGGGACATCCTGGCGGACGAGGAAACCCTCTACGCCTTCTACGACGCGCGCCTGCCAGAGGAAATCCACCAGACCGCGACCTTCGACAGCTGGTACCGGGTGCACAGCCAGAAGAACCCGCAGTTGCTGATCATGCGCGAGGAAGACGTGCTGGCCCGCGAAGCCAGCGAGGTCACCGCCAAGCAGTACCCGGACACCCTGCATATCGGCGACCTGGAACTGGCCCTGAGTTATCACTTCGAGCCCAACCATCCCCGGGATGGCGTGACCCTGCGAGTGCCGGCGCCGCTGTTGCCGGCGCTGCCGGCCGAGCGCCTGGAATGGCTGGTGCCGGGGCTGATCGAAGCCAAGTGCATCGCCCTGGTGCGCAACCTGCCCAAGGCCCTGCGCAAGAACTTCGTGCCGGTGCCGGATTTCGTCAAGGCGGCCCTGCAGCGCATGGTCTTCGCTGAGGGTTCCTTGCCCCAGGCCCTGGGCCGCGAGCTGCTGCGCATGACCGGGGCGCGGGTCAGCGACGAGGCCTGGAGCGAGGCCGAGCAGCAGGTGGAAAGCCACCTGCGAATGAACCTGGAAATCGTCGACGCCCAGGGCAAGTTCCTTGGCGAAGGCCGCGACCTGGCCGAGCTTACCGCGCGTTTTGCCGAAGCCAGCCAGGCTGCCCTGGCGGTGCCGCAAACCGCCAAGAGCCAGCAGCCGGTAGAAGCCAAGGTGTTTGCCGCAGTGGCGGAGAAAACCCAGCAGAAGATTGCCGGGCTGTCGATGACGGTGTACCCGGCCCTGGTGGAAGAGGCGGGGGCGGTCAAGGAAGGGCGCTTCTCCACCGCTGCCGAAGCCGAGTTCCAGCATCGCCGGGCCTTGCAGCGGCTGCTGTTGCAGCAACTGTCCGAGCCGGCCAAGTTCCTTCGCGGCAAGTTGCCGGGGCTCACCGAGCTGGGCCTCTTGTATCGCGAGCTGGGCCGGGTCGAGGCGCTGGTGGAAGACATTCTGCTGGCCAGCCTCGACAGCTGCATTCTCGACGGTGAGACGACCTTGCCGCGGGACGGCGCTGGCCTGGCGTCCCTGGCCGAGCGCAAGCGCGGTGCCTGGACCGAGCACGCCGAGCGCCTGGCCCGCCTGACCCTGGAGATCCTCAAGCTCTGGCATGGCCTGCAAAAACGCTTCAAGGGCAAGATCGACCTGGCCCAGGCCGTGGCCCTCAACGACATCAAGGCCCAGCTAGCAAACCTGGTGTATCCGGGCTTTGTCCGGGAAACCCCGGCCCTGTGGCTCAAGGAACTGCCGCGCTATCTCAAGGCCGTGGAGCTGCGTTTCGAGAAACTCGGCAGCCAGGTGCAGAAGGACCGGGTGTGGAGCAGCGAGCTCAGTGGCCTGTGGAACCAGTACCAGACCCGCGCACAGAAGCATGCCCAGGAAGGCAAGCGCGATCCGCAGCTGGAGCTGTATCGCTGGTGGCTGGAGGAGTACCGGGTGTCGCTGTTCGCCCAGCAATTGGGGACCAAGGTGCCGATTTCCGACAAGCGCCTGAACAAGCAGTGGAGCCAGGTCGAAGCCTGAATCGCCCGCTCCCGGTAGGCGCTGGCTTGCCAGCGAAGGCGCCAGCAAGGGGGCTGCAAGGCTCGAGGGCCGGTTCGCCGGTTCGCCGGTAAGCCGGCTCCTACCGGGTGGGTTCCATCGATCTTGCAGTTGCGGCGAAAAGTCCGAGGTTATGGCAAACTCCGCCGTCATAAATACCGACCGCGGACGGCTTTTTGTCCCGAGCCTGCGGGCGGATCGAAACCAAGCGATGCCAGGAAGGCTGCCCGCTGTGGCGGCAGTCCCTTTACGGTTTGGCACGGCGGTGCCAAGACCTTCTGCCTCATCACACTAGAGGAACGACCGTGCATAACGTCGTCATCAGCGGCACCGGCCTGTTTACCCCGGCCAACAGTATTTCCAACGAAGAGCTGGTGGAGTCTTTCAACGCCTACGTGCACCAGTTCAACCGCGACAATGCCGCCGCCATCGAGCGTGGCGAAGTCCAGGCGCTGACCGAATCCAACGCCGCCTTCATCGAAAAAGCCTCGGGGATCAAGAGCCGTTTCGTCATGGACAAGGACGGCATCCTCGACCCGCAACGCATGGCCCCGCGCCTGCCGGAGCGCTCCAATGACGAGTGGTCGGTGCTCTGCCAGATGGCCGTGGCCGCCGCCGAGCAGGCCCTGCAACGGGCCGGCAAGACCGCCGCCGACATCGACGGGGTGATAGTCGCCTGCTCCAACCTGCAGCGCGCCTACCCGGCCATCGCCATCGAAGTCCAGGCTGCGCTGGGCATCCAGGGTTTCGGTTTCGACATGAACGTGGCCTGTTCTTCGGCCACCTTCGGCATCCAGGCCGCCTGCAACAGCGTGCAACTGGGCCAGGCCCGGGCGATCCTGATGGTCAACCCGGAAGTCTGCACCGGGCACCTGAACTTCCGTGACCGCGACAGCCACTTCATCTTCGGCGACGCCGCCACCGCGGTGATCATCGAGCGTGCCGACCTGGCCACTTCCAAGCATCAGTTCGATATCGTCAGCACCAAGCTGCTGACCCAGTTCTCCAACAACATCCGCAACAACTTCGGCTTCCTCAACCGCGCTGCGGAAGAGGGCGTCGGTGCCCGCGACAAGCTGTTCGTCCAGGAAGGCCGCAAGGTGTTCCGTGACGTGTGCCCGATGGTGGCCGAGCTGATCGCCGCTCACCTGGAAGAGAACCAGCTCAACGTCAGCGACGTGAAGCGCTTCTGGCTGCACCAGGCCAACCTCAGCATGAACCACCTGATCGTCAAGAAACTGCTGGGCCGCGAAGCCACGGAGGAAGAGGCACCGGTGATTCTCGACACCTATGCCAACACCAGTTCGGCGGGCTCGGTGATTGCCTTCCACAAGCACCAGGACGACCTGGCCAGTGGTTCGCTTGCGGTGCTCAGTTCCTTCGGCGCCGGTTATTCCATCGGTAGCGTGCTGCTGCGCAAGCGTTGATCTAGGGTTGGGGTGTGGCGCGCGGCCCTGGTGGTGCGTCACACCCCCTCAAACCTGCATGATTGAACGAGGCACGAATGGCTGCGGCTGATGACACGCAACTGCTAGAGCGCCTGTTGGCGGGTGAGCAAAAGGCTTACAAGGAACTGGTCGGCACCTATCAGAGCGCGATGCGCGCGGTGGCCTATGCGATTGTCGGCAACCGTCACGCCGATGAGGTGGTGCAGGATGCCTGGCTGTCGGTGGTGCGCAACCTGGCGGGGTTCCAGGGGCGCTCCAGCCTCAAGACCTGGCTCCTGACCATCACCGCCAATGCGGCCAAGGGCCGTTACAAGCAGAACCGCCGTGAGGTGCTGCTCGATGACCTGCCTGCGCCCCACGGCACCATCGGCGACGAGCGCTTTTCCGCGGGCGATGGCCACTGGCTGGTGGCCCCCTTTGCCTGGCACGAAGACACCCCCGAAGCCCTGCTCACCGAAGCCGAGCTGCGCGACTGCCTGGAACACACCCTGCTCAGCCTCTCGGAACTGCAAAGCAGCGTCTTGCTGCTGCGCGAGCGCCAGGGCCTGGAGCTGGAGGAAATCTGTAATCTTCTTGGGCTCACGCTCTCCAATGTTCGGGTGCTGTTGCACCGAGCGCGTTTGAAGGTGTTCGCCACCGTGGAGCATTTTGAGGAAACCGGCCAATGCTGACCTGTAAGGAACAAGTGGCACGATCCAGCGATTATCTCGATGGCCAATTGAGCTTTCGCGAGCGCTTGATGGTGCGCCATCACTTGCTGTTCTGCCCCAACTGCCGGCGTTTCATTCGCCAGATGCGCCTGCTCCAGGCCAGCTTGCGGGTGCTGCCCGAGCCGCCCCTGGAAGGCCTCGACGAACTGGCCGAACGCCTGGCCAGCGAGCGCCAGCGCGAACGCTGATGCCGTCACCGATGCGGGTGCCACAAGGCATCCGCACTGGCCATCAAACTGTCATCCGATCAAAGGTGACAGCCCTGCAATGTCCCCGCTTTCCCCCGCAAGGCTCGCCGCGAGCGCTCTAGTACAGGCTTTTTGCCTTATCTCATTTCGAAGTAAGAAAGTTCCCCTGTAATCAAATCTTTATCTATCAGCAACCCGGCTGAAATAACCCGTCGCCAAGATTCCCACCCAACACCAGCGGGCCAACCCCGCGTGTTTTCCAACGCTACAGACCACCAATTAGGGGAACTCTTCGATGATCCGTAAGCACTTCGCCGGTTTTGCCGCCAGCGCCCTGGCCCTGGCAGTGACCGCCCAGGCTTTCGCTGGCACCGTCACCACCGACGGCGCCGATATCGTAGTCAAAACCAAGGGCGGCCTTGAGGTTGCTACCACCGACTCCGCGTTCAGCTTCAAGCTGGGCGGTCGTCTGCAAGCCGACTATGGCCGTTTCGACGGGTTCTACACCAAGAATGGTGACAGCGGCGACGGCGCCTACTTCCGCCGCGCCTATCTGGAATTGGGCGGCACCGCCTACAAGGATTGGAAATACCAGATCAACTACGACTTCTCCCACAACTCGGGTACCGCCGATGACGGTTACTTCGACGAGGCGTCCATCTCCTACGTGGGCTTCAAGCCGGTGACCATCCGCGCTGGCCGTTTCGACGCCGACTTCGGCTTGGAGAAGGCCACTAGCTCCAAGTGGGTCACCTCCATGGAGCGTAACGCCGCCTACGAGCTGGCCGACTGGATCAACTCCCATGAGAACGGCATGGGCCTGCAGGTGAGTTCGGTAGTGGCCGACATGGCCTACTTGTCCGGCAGCGTGTCGGCCAAGGACATCAACGACAGCGACGGCGACAGCGTCAAGCAGTTCAACGCCCGTGCGGTGTTCGCGCCGATGCACGAAACCGGCAACGTCCTGCACTTCGGCCTGGACTTCGCCAGCCGTGACCTGAGCGACACCGCCTTCGACTCGCGCATTCGTCCACGCCTGGGCGTTCGCGGTATCGCCACCAACGGCGGCAACGACGCCGGCACCAACGGCAACCGTGCCACCTTCGGCGGCGGCGCTGGCCTCAACGCGTCGAACCTGACCGCTGCTGGCGCCTACGACAACGACCGGGTGTTCGGCGGTGAATTCGCCTTCGCCACCGGCCCGTTCTCGGCCCAGGCGGAATACCTGACCCGCAAGATGAAAGCCGACAGCGCCGCCTACCAGGACGTCAAGGCCACCGGCTTCTACGGTCAGTTGGCCTACACCCTGACCGGCGAGTCCCGCGTGTACAAACTCGACGGCGCCAAGTTCGACACCATCAAGCCCGAGAACAAGCAGTACGGTGCCTGGGAAGTGTTCTACCGCTACGACAACATCAAGGTCGATGACAAGAACATCGTGACCGCCAGCGCCACCCGTGAAGTCGGCGATGCCAAGGCCACCATGAACACCATCGGGGTCAACTGGTACGCCAACGAGGCGATCAAGGTTTCCGCCAACTACATCAAGGTCAACACCGACAAGATCACCAACAGCGTTGGCGATGACAGCGGCGATGCCCTGGTAGCCCGTGTGCAGTACGTGTTCTAAGGTTGTTGCAACACCTCGTTAGAGCTCTTTCTCATCCGTTATAGCTCCTTTCGTTTCAACCCCGCCTCGGCGGGGTTTTTTTTGCCCTGAAGCAAGGCTCAGGGGCAGGTGGTTTCGTGCAGGTACAGCCACTGCGTTGCCTCAGGCTGCACACGGATAATGGCCAGGGACAGGCGCGACGACTCGACCTGCGCCAGGCGGTGGGTTTCCTTGTAGCGGATCGCTGCGCTCTGGCCTTCCTGCCAGACGCAGCGCACTTCGCTGATCTCGATTTGCAGCCCGGGGCGCTGGCCCAGGGCGCCGCGAAACAGCTGTTCCACTTGCTCGCGGCCGATCAGGGCGCCGCCGGTGGTGACCATCTGGAAATCCTCGGCGAACAGCGGCAGCAGTTGTTCGAGGCTGCTCGCTGCGTCGCCGTGGGGGTTGCTGAACACGCTGTGAATCAGCTGGTGGATCCAGTGCACGCTGAATTGCGCCTGTTTAATGAGGGTGTTGGGCATGGGAGACCTTGTGCGGGTTGAGCCGGCCCAAGGCCAGCAGGGGAAGCAGGCCGGCCAGGGCGGCCAGCAGCAGACTCAGGTGAAAGGCGGCGAGCACCTCGAACCACCCCAGCAGCAGGTTGTTGAGCATCAGCAGCAGGGCCGCGCCCAGGCTGAAGGCCATCTGCCGGTTGAGGTTCCAGATCACGCTGGCCTTGTGCGTATCGCCGCCGTCGAAATCCAGCAGGGCGGTGGTTTGCGCGGTGTTGGCGCCGGCACCGCCGCCCAGGCCCATCAGCAGGTAGGCGAGCATGATCAGCGGCAGGTCGGCCGCCGAATCGACCGCGCACAGGCTGGCGATGCCGGCGCTGTGCAGCACCAGAGCGATGGCGAACAGGCGGGGCGCGCCGAACCTGTTGTAGTAGCGCCCGCAGGCCAGCATCGCCAGCAGCGCGCCCAAGGCGTACAGCAGCATGAACTGGCCGCTGTGCTGGGCGCTCAGGTGCAGGCTGTCCTGGAGGAAGAACAGGCTCAGCAGGTTGACCCCGGTGAAGATCCCGGGAATGGCATGGTAGATGCCCACCGACAGGCCCAGGCGCGGATTCTTCAGCAGCCGCAGTTCGACTATCGGCTGCGGGCAACGGCGGCAGTGGCGCCCGTACAGCGCGGCGAACAACAGCCCGGCCAACAGCCCCGGCAACGCCTGGTACCCCGCATGACCGCTGCCATACAACGACAGGCCCAGCAGCAGGCCGCCGAGGCTGGCACTGAGCAGTAGCAGGCCGCGCAGGTCGGGGCGGGCCGGCCGTGCCGGGGTCTCGTGGCCAATCCAGCACCCGGCCAGCAAGGCGGTGAGCAGCGACAGCGGCAGGCTGGCGAGGAACACCCAGTGCCAGGAGGCGTGGTCGACTATGGCCCCGCCCAGGGTTGGCGACAGCGCCGGGGCCAGCAGGGCCACGGCCATCACCAGGGTGGAAATCCGTGCCCGTTGCGCGCCCTGGAACAGGTTGAAGGTCAGTGCCTGGCCCAGGGGAATCAACAGGCCGCCGGCCATGCCCTGGATCAGCCGCCAGAACACCAGCCACAAGAAGTCCTCGGCCAGCCCACAGAGCAGGGCGGCCAGGCTGAACAGCAGCATCGAGGCACAAAGGATTTGCCGGCTGCCGAACCGCGCCGCCAACCAGGTGCTGAGGGGAATCACCAGGGTCAGGCCGAGGATGTAGGCATTGGCCACCCAGGCCACGCTGGCGCTGGACACCTGCAACTGTGCGGCGATGCTCGGCAGGGCCACCGCCGACATGAAGATGTTGACGCAATCGATAAAGAACCCGAGGAGAAATACCACCGCCACTTTGTATCTGTAGGTCATGCCGCCTCCGTAATCAGCGCGCAGCTTAGGGAGCTTGGGCGCGGGCTGTCGAGGCACCTATACTTGACGCATTGTTTAAAGAGATTTGACAGTGAGCCAGAATTTCCACGACCAGTTGCACCGGGTGCAGACCTTTATCGCGGTGGTCGATTTCGCCTCCTACACCCGCGCCGCGCATTACCTGGGCATCAGCAAGGCCATGGCCAGCCTGCATATCAAGGCACTGGAGCAAGCCCTGGCAACCACCCTGCTGGTGCGCACCACGCGGCATATCGGGCTGACCGAAAGTGGTCAGGATCTCTACGATGAATTCAAGGGGATTGTCGCCACAATCGATACGGCTTTCGACAATGTGCTGCACGGCCGCAATCGGGTGTCCGGCAAGTTGCGTATCAGTTCCACCGCGGAATATGCCCAGAGCTTTATCCTGCCGATCCTGCCGCTGTTCACCGCACGCTACCCCGAGGTGCGCCTGAGCTATCACTTCAATTCATCGTTGAATGACCTGGTGGCGGAAAAGCTCGACCTGGTGATCCGCCTCGGCCACTTGCCGGACTCGGGGTTCAAGGGCCGGCGACTGGCGGACTACGGCATTCTCCTGGTGGCCGCTCCGGCATTGCTCCAGGGCCTGGCGCTGACCCAGGTCGAGGACCTGGCCGCTCTGCCGTGGATCGGCAACAGCAACCTGGCCGGGCCCCCCGCCTGGTCTTTCCAGCATCCGCGTCGAGGCCAGGTGGAACTGCGAATCGAGCCCGGGCATGAGTCCAACTCGGCGACTGCGATTCGCGCCCTGGCCCTGGCCGGGCTGGGGCTGGCGGTGCTGCCGGAGTGGCTGGTGCTCGACGACCTGGCCAATGGGCGCCTGGTGCAGGTGCTGCCCGAGTACAGCCTGGCACGGCAACCGGTGCATGTGCTGTTTGCCAACAGCCCGCACCTGCCGCGCAAGTCTCGGGTGTTCATCGATTTTCTTGCCGAGCACCTGGGGCGCGCCTGAGTGTTTCGATGAACCCGGCGATGGGGGATACTCGCCGAGTTGTCCGCGCCCAATCCTGGAGCCCCTGATGCCGCTGCAATCCCTGAACAGTCTGTCTGCCGTCGATCCCGTGCAATGGGATGGGCTGCTTCAGGACGGGCAACCCTTCGTCCGCCATGCCTTTCTCAGTGCCCTGGAAGACAGCGGCAGCCTCGGCCCGCGCTCCGGCTGGCAGGCCGAGCACCTGCTGCATGTGGAACAAGGTCGCCTGTTGGCGGCGCTGCCCAGCTACCGCAAATGGCACTCCTACGGCGAATACGTGTTCGACCATGGCTGGGCCGATGCCTGTGAACGGGCCGGGATCGACTATTACCCCAAGCTGCTGACGGCGGTGCCCTTCAGCCCGGTGAGCGGCGCCCGGGTGCTGGCGGCGTCCCAGGCCGATGCCTTCGAACTGCTGAAAAGCCTGCCGGGTTATCTGGAGATCGAGGGGCTGTCCAGCGCCCATATCAATTTCACCGACGACTTCAGCGACGCCGCCCTGGAGCAGCAGCCGGGCTGGTTGCAGCGCCTGGGCTGCCAGTTCCACTGGCACAACCGCGGCTACCGGGATTTCCAGGATTTCCTCGATGCCCTGAGTTCGCGCAAGCGCAAGCAGATGCGCAAGGAGCGCGAGCAGGTGGCGGGGCAGGGGCTGGATTTCCAGTGGCTCGAAGGCCATGAGCTGGACGAGGCACAGTGGGATTTTGTCTACGCCTGCTACGCCAATACCTATGCGGTGCGGCGCCAGTCGCCCTACCTGACCCGGGCGTTTTTCAGCCTGCTGGCCGAACGCATGCCCGAGGCCATTCGCGTGGTCCTGGCCAAGCAGGGCGGGCGCCCGGTGGCCATGGCGTTCAGCCTGGTGGGCGGCGACAGTTTCTACGGCCGCTACTGGGGCTGCCTGGCGGAGTACGACCGCCTGCATTTCGAGACTTGTTTCTACCAGGGCATGGAATACGCGATCGCCCAGGGCTTGCAGCGTTTCGACGCCGGGGCCCAGGGCGAGCACAAGCTGATTCGCGGTTTCGAACCGGTGCTGACCCGCTCCTGGCATTACCTGCGCCACCCCGGCCTGAAGGCCGCGGTGAAGGATTTCCTGCAACAGGAGCGGGCCGGAACGCGGGCCTATGCCGAAGAGGCAAGGGACGCCTTGCCCTATCGCCAGGCGTGACCCTCGGCGCTTTTGCTCAGCTGTCTTCCTGGCCCAGCCAGCGATAGACCACGCCGCCGACCACCGCGCCCAGCAGCGGCGCCAGCCAGAACAGCCACAGCTGGTGCAGCGCCCAGCCACCAACGATCAGCGCCGGGCCGGTGCTGCGGGCCGGGTTGACCGAGGTGTTGGTCACCGGGATCGAGATCAGGTGGATCAGGGTCAGGGCCAGGCCGATGGCGATGGGCGCCAGCCCCGCCGGGGCACGCTTGTCGGTGGCGCCGAGAATGATCACCACGAACATGCCGGTCATCACCAGCTCACAGACAAACCCCGCGGCCATGGAGTAGCCGCCGGGGGAGTGCTCGCCATAACCGTTGGAGGCCAGCCCCGAGGCCAGCTCGAAGCCCGGTTTGCCGCTGGCGATAAAGTACAGCAAGGCGGCGGCGATCACCCCGCCGAGCACCTGCGCCACGATATAGGCCGGCAGCTCTTTGGCCGGGAAGCGCCCGCCCACCACCAGCCCGACGGACACCGCGGGGTTCAGGTGGCAGCCGGAGATATGGCCGATGGCGAAGGCCATGGTCAGCACCGTCAGGCCAAAAGCCAGGGCCACGCCCAGCAGGCCGATGCCGACGTTGGGAAAGGCCGCCGCCAATACGGCGCTGCCGCAACCGCCAAGCACCAGCCAGAAGGTGCCGAGCAACTCAGTCACAGAACGTTTGAACAAAGACATGGGGGAGTCCTTGATAGGTCAACCTATCAACGCGATACAGCGGTTATGCATCCCGCAGGTTAACTGCAGGTTCCGCTCCGGAACCTAGGCTCAGTACAGCAGGCTTTGGGCGCAATTCCAGCGCCGTAAAAAAAACGCCAGGGCCCCTGGAATCAGGGCCCTGGCGTTGTTCAAGGTGCTGCAACGGGTTCAGTCGACGCCGACGAAACCGCCGGTCTGGTGTTGCCACAGCCGCGCGTACAAACCGCCATGGGCCAGCAGTTCGGCATGGGTGCCGGTCTCGGCGATACGCCCGTGTTCCAGCACCACCAGGCGGTCCATGCGGGCGATGGTGGAGAGGCGGTGGGCGATGGCGATCACCGTCTTGCCTTGCATCAGGGTCTCCAGGCTTTCCTGGATGGCCGCTTCCACTTCCGAGTCCAGGGCCGAGGTGGCCTCGTCCATGATCAGGATCGGCGCGTCCTTGAGCAGCACCCGGGCAATGGCGATGCGCTGGCGCTGGCCGCCGGAGAGCTTGACCCCGCGTTCGCCCACATGGGCATCGAAGCCGGTGTGCCCCTGGGCATCGGACAGCAGCGGGATGAACTCGTCGGCCCGGGCCTTGCGCACCGCTTCCCAGAGTTCCTCGTCGCTGGCATCCGGGCGGCCGTAGAGCAGGTTGTCGCGGATCGAGCGGTGCAGCAGCGAGGTGTCCTGGGTGATCATGCCGATGCGTTCGCGCAGGCTTTCCTGGGTCACCTCGGCGATGTTCTGGCCGTCGATGAGGATCTGCCCGCCCTGCAGGTCGTAGAGGCGCAGCAGCAGGTTGACCAGGGTCGACTTGCCGGCGCCGGACGGGCCGATCAAGCCGATTTTCTCCCCGGGGCGGATGTCCAGGTTGAGGTTGCTGATGACCTTGTTGGCCTTGCCGTAGTGGAATTCGACCTGCTCGAAACGCACCCCGCCCTCGGCCACCACCAGTTTGGGCGCCTGCTCGCGGTCGGTGAGTTGCAATGGCTGGGCGATGCTTTGCAAGCCGTCCTCGACCATGCCGATGTTTTCGAAGATGCCGTTGATCACCCACATGATCCAGCCGGACATGTTGACGATGCGGATCACCAGGCCGGTGGCCAGGGCGATGGCCCCGGCGCTGATCAGCGACTGGCTCCAGAGCCACAGGGCGAGGCCCGTGGTGCTGGCGATCAACAGGCCGTTGAGGCTGGTGATGGTCACGTCCATGGCGGTGACCACGCGGCCTGCCAGCTGGGTTTTCTCGGTCTGCTCGGCGATCGCCTCACGGGCATAGCCCTGTTCGAAACGGGTGTGGGCGAACAGCTTGAGGGTGGTGATGTTGGTGTAGCCGTCGACGATCCGCCCCATCAGTTTGGAACGGGCGTCGGAGGCCTCCACCGAACGCCTCTGGATGCGCGGCACGAAGTAGCGCATGGCGCCGATGAAGCCGGCGATCCACAGCAGCAGCGGGATCATCAGGCGCCAGTCGGCATCGGCGAACAGCACCAGGGAGCCGACCGCGTAGATGGTCACGTGCCACAGGGCGTCGATCACCTGCACCGAGGAATCCTGCAAGGAATAGCCGGTCTGCATGATGCGCTGGGCAATGCGCCCGGCGAAGTCGTTCTGGAAGAAGTTCAGGCTCTGGCGCAGCACGTAGCTGTGGTTCTGCCAGCGGATCAGGCTGGTCATGCCGGGGTTGATGGTCTGGTGCATCAGCAGGTCGTGCAGGCCCACCATCAGCGGCCGGAACAACAGCGCCACCACCGCCATCCAGGCCAGCTCCAGGCCGTGGTCGCTGAACACCTGGACGCTGGGCGTGCCCTGGGCCAGGTCGATGATGGTGCTCAGGTAGCTGAACAGCGACACCTCGATCAGGGCCACGAACAGGCCCACCACCAGCAGGGCGACAAAGCTCGGCCAGACCTGCTTGATGTAGTGGAAGTAGAAGGGCAAGACCCGATTGGGCGGGGTGCTGCTGGGGGCGTCGCGGAAGATATCGATCAGCTGTTCAAAACGACGATAGAGCATGGGGGTCTACAGCCCGTGGTGCGGGCTCTCCTGTGCGAAAAGCGGACGGGGCGCCGGGTAGGGCGCCACCGTCGGGACAGGCAGCTGGACTCAGTCGATACGCTTGGCCGACTTGATCAGTACCGGGTCGACGGGCACGTTCTGCATGCCCTGCTTGGTGGTGGTCTGGGAGTTGACGATCTGGTCCACCACGTCCATGCCGCTCACCACCTTGGCGAACACTGCGTAGCCGGCATCGCGGCCCGGATCGAGGAAGGCGTTGTCGGCGACGTTGATAAAGAACTGGCTGGTGGCCGAGTTGGGGTTCGAAGTACGGGCCATGGACAGGGTGCCACGCACGTTATGCAGGCCGTTGGACGCTTCGTTCTTGATCGGGTCGCGGGTGTCTTTCTGCACCATCTGCGGGGTGAAGCCGCCGCCTTGCACCATGAACCCGGGGATCACCCGGTGGAAGATGGTGTTGGTGTAGAAGCCGCTGTCGACGTAGTCGAGGAAGTTCTTGCTGGAGATCGGTGCCTTGACCGGATCCAGTTCCACTTCGATCTTGCCGAAGCTGGTGTCCAGCAGCACGTGGGGCGCCTTGGCCGGTTGCGCGGCCATCAGGTTGGCGGCGAAGAGGACGGAGCCGGCGACGAGGGCGAGTTTTTTCAGCATGGGTCAGTGATCCTGGGTGGTGGTGTCGACTGTGGTTAGAAAATCCAGCAGGGTTTGGTTGAAGCGCTGTGGCTGGTCCAGTGGCGTGGCATGGCGGGAATCCTCGATCACCACCAGCTGCGCATCGGGCAGCAGTTTGACATAAGCCTCCTTGGCCGCCACCGGGGTGTAGTCGCGGTCGGCGCTGACCACCAGGGTTGGACAGGTGATGCGGCCCAGACGTTCCAGCACCCCCCAGCCGACGATGGCGTCGAAGCTGGCGAGATAAGCACGTTTGTCGTTCCTTGCCCAGCGTTCGGCCATCTTCTGCCGCAGCTCGCCCTGTTCGGGCTTGGGAAACAGGCGCGGGCCCAGGGCCTTGCCGATGGCCGCCGGGCTCAGCAGGCGCGCCAGGCCCCAGCGCCGCAGCCACTGCCAGCGGTCGTTAGCGGTGCGCACCTTGACCTCGGGGGCGCTGTTGACGATGCACAGGCTCTTCAGCAGCTGCGGCTGGTCCACCGCCAGCTGGAAGCCGATCATGCCGCCCATGGACAGGCCGACATAATGCGCGGGGCCCAGGTTCAGGTGCTCGATCAGCGCCAGCAGGTCGGCGGTGAAGCCCTGGATGCTGTAGCGCTCCCGGGGCTTGTCGGAGCGCCCGTGGCCGCGCACGTCGGGGACAATCAGGCGGTAGCGCGCGGACAGCTGGGGAATCTGCTTTTCCCAGTCCTCGGCGCTGGAGCCCAGGCCGTGTACCAGCAGCAGGGGCTGGCCCCGGCCGTACTCCTCGTAGTGCAGTGTGCAACCTTCATGCTCGAAATAGGCCATGGCAGAACTCCTGTTCTGGTAGGGGGTACATCAGGCTTGTGGTGGCGCGGCAAAGGGCGCATCCAGGGGCGCGGTGTCGAAGGTGCGCAGCAGTTCCACGAGGATCTGCGTGGCCGGGCCCAGGGGTTTGTCCTTGTTGGAATAGAGGAAGAAGGTCGGGTGGCGGCTGCCGCCCTGGTCCAGGGGCAGGACCTTGAGCACGCCTTCACGCAGCTCGCGGTCGATCAGGTGCCGCGGCAGCCAGGCGAAGCCCAGGCCGCTGCTGACGAATTTCGAGGCGGTGGCCAGGCTGCCCACGGTCCAGCGCTGTTCGGCGCCGAGCCAGCCGACATCCCGTGGTTGCTGGCGGCCGGAGTCGCGGATCACCACTTGCAGCTGGCTTTCCAGGTCTTGGAAATGCAGCACCCGCTGCAGGCGGTGCAGGGCGTGTTCCGGGTGGGCCACGGCGACGAATTCCACGGCGCTGAGCTCGGTGCCCAGGTAGCCGGAAATATTGAAGCCGCTGATGGCCAGGTCGGCCACCCCTTCGAGCAGCACTTCCTCGACCCCGGACAGCACCTCCTCGCGCAGGCGCACGCGACAGCCACGGCTTTGCGGCATAAAGGCGGTGAGGGCGCGTACCAGTCGCGCATTGGGGTAGGCGGCGTCCACCACCAGGCGCACCTCGGCTTCCCAGCCTTGCTCCATATGGTGGGCCAGGTCTTCCAGCTGGCTGGCCTGCTTGACCAGTTGCCGCGAACGGCGCAGCAGCACGCCACCGGCCTCGGTCAGCACCGCCTTGCGCCCGTCGATGCGCAGCAGCGGCACGCCGAGCTGGTCCTGCATGCGAGCCACGGTATAGCTGACCGAGGATTGCGAACGGTGCAGGGCTTCGGCGGCCTGGGCGAAACCGCCGTGGTCCACCACCGCCTGCAGGGTGCGCCATTGATCCAGGGTCACGCGGGGCGCTTTCATCAGGGGTTCCTCTTGTCCTAAGCTGGCGCTCCTTGAATGGAGACTGCCGAATGCGAAAATTCTGTTGTGTGTTGCTGGCGCTGTTGCCCTTGAGCGCCTGGGCCTACCCCATCGATGTCGACAAGCAGTTGAACGGCCTGAGCATCGACTACACCACTTACGCCACCGATGAAGACATCGGCTCCATCCAGTTGAACAACTTCGGCAAGAGCGATGCCGTCTGCTCGGTGGTGTTCCGCAACGGCCCCGAGGCGCCACGCACCCGCAAGGTGGAAGTGGCCGCCGGGCAGAGCAAGAACGTCACCGCCAAGTTCAACCGCAAGATCATCAAGCTGCGCCTGGAGCTGAACTGCCAGGGCAAATGATCGGGGCTGGGCCAGCCTGCGTGATTGCTGCGGGGCTGGCTCAGCTTATAAACGAATTTGTTGATTGGTTATAGCAGTTATTTGCGCTTTTTCATCGATATCACTCTGTTTAATCTGCGCCCCATCGACTTATGCATACCCCGATGGAGGCTTCAGCCATGTCCCGCGTCCTGATCATTGAAAGCAGCGCCCGCCAGCAGGATTCCGTATCCCGGCAACTGACCCAGACTTTTGTCCAGCAATGGCAGGCCGCCCATCCCGGCGACTCGATCACGGTTCGCGACCTGGCCCGCCACCCGGTGCCGCATCTGGATGCCAACCTGCTGGGCGGCTGGATGAAACCCGCCGAGCAACGCAACGCCGCCGAGCAGGAATCCCTGCAACGCTCCAATGAACTGACCGATGAACTGCTGGCGGCCGATGTACTGGTGATGGCCGCACCGATGTACAACTTCGCCATACCCAGCACCCTCAAGGCCTGGCTCGACCATGTACTGCGCGCCGGGGTTACCTTCAAGTACACCGAGACCGGCCCCCAGGGCCTGCTCACCGGCAAGCGCGCCTATGTGCTGACCGCGCGCGGTGGCATCTATGCCGGCAGCAGCGCCGATCACCAGGAACCCTACCTGCGCCAGGTGATGGCCTTTATCGGCATCCACGACGTTGAGTTCATTCACGCCGAAGGCATGAACCTGGGAGGCGACTTCCAGGAGAAGGGCCTGAACCAGGCCAATGCCAAGCTGGCCCAGGTGGCCTGAGCCGCGCTCATCTGGCGGACCGACGGCGCCCCTGCAGCGGCTCGCAGGCGGCGCCGTTAATCCGCAGATAATCCGCCGCTGTTGAAGTAGCGCCTGCGCATCCCCCTTCAAGCCGGTTCGCGCATCGAACCTCCCTTTGCACTGGTTGCTCCTTCAGTGCCGACGCCCGATTGCACGCCTAGCGAGATCGGGCTTTTTTTTGCCCGGGATTTCATCTGCCCGGGCAAAACCGCTATCGTCGCCGCCATCCAATGATGAGGCGAACATGGGCTATCTACTTTTTGTCACCCTGATCCAGGCGTTTTCCTTCAACCTGATCGGCGAATACCTGGCCGGGCATGTCGACAGTTATTTCGCGGTGCTGGTGCGGGTGCTGCTGGCGGGGCTGGTGTTCATTCCCCTGACTCGCTGGCGCCGGGTGGAGCCGGCCTTTATGCGCGGCATGCTGCTGATCGGCGCCTTGCAGTTCGGCATCACCTACGTGTGCCTGTACCTGAGCTTTCGCGTGTTGACGGTGCCCGAGGTGCTGCTGTTCACCATCCTCACGCCCCTGCACGTGACCCTGATCGAAGACGCCCTGAATCGGCGCTTCAATCCCTGGGGCCTGCTGGCGGCGCTGGTGGCGGTGGCCGGGGCGCTGGTGATTCGCTACGACCGGATCAACCCGGATTTCTTCATGGGCTTTTTGTTGCTGCAACTGGCCAACTTCACCTATGCCGCCGGGCAGGTGCTGTACAAGCACCTGGTGGCGCGCTACCCCAGCGACCTGCCGCATTACCGGCGCTTCGGCTACTTCTACCTGGGGGCGCTGCTGGTGGTGCTGCCGGCCTTCCTGCTGTTCGGCAAGGCCCATTACCTGCCGGATGCACCGCTGCAATGGGCGGTGCTGCTGTTTCTCGGCCTGGTGGCCACGGCCCTGGGCCTGTACTGGTGGAACAAGGGCGCGTGCCTGGTGAGCGGCGCGACCCTGGCGGTGATGAACAACCTGCATGTGCCGGTGGGGCTGCTGCTGAACCTGCTGATCTGGAACCGCCATGAAGACCTGGGGCGCTTGCTGCTGGGCGGGTTGGTGATTCTCGGGGCGGTGTGGATCAGCCGGCGGGGCGGCCGGCCTGTGCTGGCCAGCTGAGCCCGTTGTGGCGAGGGAGCTTGCTCCCGCCCGGCCACCTGGGTGGCCGCAAGAGCGGCTTGCGCGATCGGCCTGAAGCCGTGCCCAGGCCGCCTTGGGCGGGCGCTGCCCGCCAGCGGGAGCAAGCTCCCTCGCCACGCTTGCTTATAGGGCGTGCTTCTCCGGTTGCGGAATATGGCTGGCGCCCAGCACCGCCGGTAGCAAGCCGGCCCGCAGGTCGCCGCCACTGGGCTGCTGGTACAGGTTCAGGCCGAATTCCGGCATTACTGCCAGCAGGTAGTCGAAGATATCGCCCTGGATGCGCTCGTAGTCGGCCCACACCGTGGTGCGGGTGAAGCAGTAGATCTCCAGCGGAATGCCCTGGGCCGTGGCCTGCATCTGTCGCACCATGCAGGTCATGTTCGGCTGGATTTCCGGGTGGCTCTTGAGGTACGCCAGGGCGTAGGCGCGGAAGGTGCCGATATTGGTCATGCGCCGGCGGTTGGCCGACAGCGCGGCGACATTGCCCTGGGCCTCGTTCCAGCTTTTCAGCTCGGCCTGCTTGCGCCCGATGTAGTCGGTGAGCAGGCGCACCTTGCTCAGCCGCACTTCCTCATCGTCATGCAGAAAACGCACGCCGCTGGCGTCGATAAACAGGCTGCGCTTGATCCGTCGCCCGCCCGACTGCTGCATGCCGCGCCAGTTGCGGAAGGATTCCGACATCAGCCGCCAGGTGGGGATGGAGACGATGGTCTTGTCGAAGTTCTGCACCTTGACCGTGTGCAGGGTGATGTCCACCACATCGCCGTCGGCGCCCACCTGGGGCATCTCGATCCAGTCGCCGACCCGCAGCATGTCGTTGCTGGTGAGCTGCACGCTGGCGACGAAGGACAGCAGGGTGTCCTTGTACACCAACAGGATCACCGCTGACATGGCACCCAGGCCCGACAGCAGCAACAGCGGCGAACGGTCGATCAAGGTGGCCACAATGATGATCGCGCCGAACACGTAGAGCACCATCTTCGCCAGTTGCACGTAGCCCTTGATCGAGCGGGTGCGGGCGTGTTCGGTGCGTGCGTAGATGTCCAGCAGGGCATTGAGCAGGGCGCTCAGGGCCAGCAGTTGGAACAGGATGGTGAAGGCCATCGCCAGGTTGCCGAGGAACAGCAGGGCGGTCTTGCTCAGTTCCGGCACCAGGTGCAGGCCGAACTGGATCACCAGGGACGGGGTCATCTGCGCCAGGCGGTGGAACACCTTGTTCTGGCGCAGGTCGTTGAGCCAGTGCAGGGCCGGCTGGCGACCCAGTAACCTGACCGCGTGCAGCACCACGTAGCGCGCCACTCGTCCGAGCAGCAGGGCCACCACCAGCAACAGGGTCAGGCCGATGCCGGCATGCAGCAGCGGGTGTTGGTCGAGAGCTCCCCAGAGGTCCTGGGTATTGAGCCAGAGCTGTTTGAAGTCCATGGGCTAAAACGATTCTTCTCTGCGGGGAAAGGGGAGGATTAGAGCATTCAACCTCGACAAAGTTACCCTTTGGGACAAATCGGCTAACAAAAAACCATTTCTTTGCTGCCCTTTGCATAAAGAAACTCGGCCTTGGCGCTCGAAACCGTTACCCTATGCAGCTGTTTTTCTGCACATCTTCGAGGTAGCACCCGTGTTTTCCCAATTCGCCCTGCACGAACGCCTGCTCAAAGCCGTGGCCGAGCTTAATTTTGTCGAGCCGACCCCGGTACAGGCCGCGGCTATTCCGCTCGCGCTGCAAGGGCGTGACCTGCGGGTGACGGCGCAAACCGGCAGCGGCAAGACCGCGGCCTTTATCCTGCCGATCCTCAATCGCCTGATCGGCCCGGCGAAGGTTCGCGTCAGCATCAAGACCCTGATCCTGCTGCCGACCCGCGAACTGGCCCAGCAAACCCTGAAGGAAGCCGAGCGCTTTTCGCAGTTCACCTTTATCAAGTCCGGCCTGATCACCGGCGGTGAAGACTTCAAGGTCCAGGCCGCCATGCTGCGCAAGGTGCCGGACATTCTGATCGGCACCCCGGGGCGCCTGCTGGAGCACCTGAACGCCGGTAACCTCGACCTCAAGGAAGTCGAAGTGCTGGTGCTGGACGAAGCCGACCGCATGCTCGACATGGGCTTTGCCGAAGACGTGCAGCGCCTGGTGGACGAATGCCCGAGTCGCCAGCAGACCATGCTGTTCTCCGCCACCACCGGCGGTTCCGGCCTGCGCGAGATGGTCGCCAAGGTGCTCAAGAATGCCGAGCACCTGCAGCTCAACAGTGTCAGCCAGCTCAACGAGACCACCCGTCAGCAGATCATCACGGCCGACCACAACCAGCACAAAGAGCAGATCGTCAATTGGCTGCTGGCCAACGAGACCTACCAGAAGGCGATCATCTTCACCAATACCCGGGCCATGGCCGACCGCATCTACGGCCGCCTGGTGGCCCAGGAATACAAGGCCTTCGTGCTGCACGGCGAGAAGGACCAGAAGGACCGCAAGCTGGCCATCGACCGCCTGAAGCAGGGCGCGGTGAAGATCCTGGTGGCCACCGATGTGGCCGCCCGTGGCCTGGATGTGGACGGCCTGGACCTGGTGATCAACTTCGACATGCCCCGCAGCGGTGACGAGTACGTGCACCGCATCGGCCGTACCGGCCGCGCCGGCAAGGATGGTCTGGCCATCTCGCTGATCTGCCATGGCGACTGGAACCTGATGTCGAGCATCGAGCGCTACCTCAAGCAGAGCTTCGAGCGCCGCACCATCAAGGAAGTCAAAGGCACCTACGGCGGGCCGAAGAAGGTCAAGGCTTCCGGCAAGGCGGTGGGCACCAAGAAGAAAAAGACCGACACCAAGGGCGACAAGAAAAAGTCCCTGGCCAAGGCGCCGAACAAGCGCAAGAGCAGCAACCGGCCGAAAAGCGAAAGCCCGGCCCTGGTCAGCCAGGACGGCCTGGCCCCGCTCAAGCGCCGCAAGCCACAGGCTCCGGCGGCTGAATAAGCCCGCGGCCTGATGCTGATAAAAAGCCCGGACCTGGTCCGGGCTTTTTTTCAACTGGCCTTTGGCTTCTCCCCCTGTGTCGGCAGGGCCTGCAGGTCGATACCCAGGGCATGAATCACTTTCAGCACCGTATCGAAGCGCGGCTTGGCGCCAGGGGCGAAGGCTTTGTACAGACTTTCCCGGCCCATGCCGGCATCCCGGGCAATCTGCGTCATGCCCCGGGTCTTCGAGATCGTGGGATCTGGGCAATTTCGCAGCAGTTCTTCCCCAAACATTCAGGATCGTCTGATTTTTCAGCTTTAGCGACAGCCCTAGCATCCGGCCCCGCAATAGGCGTTGCGATCAAGGAAAGATGCCATCCATCGATGATGGCAACGCCAAATTGACGCCAGAATGATGGCGAATTAGTATCGCGCGCCTTTTCTCCACTCTTGCCCCTGTTTCGAAGGACCGAACATGTCTCTCTCTACCCTCGGGATGAGGTTGTGCTGCGCCTGTTTCTGCCTGCTGTTGCTCAGCCCGTTGCAGCTCGCAGTTGCCGAGCCACTGCCTGCTCCCCGATTCAACCCCGGCGACCAGGACCTGATCCGTGACCGACAGAACCGCCTGCTGGAAGAACAGCAGCGGCGCCTGGAAGAGCTCAAGGAACTGCCCGGCAAGAGCATCGCGCCCGTTGCCCCGGCGGCACCGAGCGACAGTCGCTGCTTTGCCATCAAGCACATTGAGCTCAAGGGCGCCGAGGCTCTGTCCGCCTCCGAGCGCGAGCGCCTGCTCCAGCCCTATAGCGGCCAGTGCCTGGGGGTGGCCCAGCTCAACGAGCTGCTCAAGGTCATCACCGACCGCTATATCGACAAGGGCCTGGTCACCAGTCGCGCCTACCTGCCGCAACAGGATCTTTCCAGCGGCCAGCTGCAAGTGCTGGTGGTGGAAGGCAAGCTCGAAGGGCTGAAGACCACCGACGACAGCCAGCTCAGTGCTCGGGAACTGTACATGGCCTTTCCCGGCAGCAGCGGCGAGTTGCTCAACCTGCGGCAGATCGAGCAGATGGTGGACCAGCTCAACCGCCTGCCATCGAACCAGGCGCAGATGGAACTGGCCCCGGGCCAGGCCGTGGGCGGCAGCACGGTGCTGGTCAAGAACACCCCGCAAAAGCCCTGGCGCGCAGGTTTGTCGCGCAGCAACGACGGCCAGAAGAGTACCGGCGAACAACAGTGGGGCAGCTCTTTCGAGTGGGACAGCCCCCTGGGCCTGGCTGACCAGCTGGTGCTGCGCGGTGGCCACGACGCCATCAGCGACCACCAGAAAACCTCGCGCAACGCCATGCTCTATTACAACCTGCCGTTTGGCTGGTGGAACCTCAGCTACAGCTACAGCCAGAGTGAATACCGCTCCCTGGCCCAGGGGCAGGGCTTCAACTTCAAGCAGAGCGGCGACAGCCAGAGCCATCAGTTGCGGGTGGAGCGGGTGATCGATCGCGACTCGGTCAGCAAGACGTCCTTGAACGCCGGCCTGACCCACTTGCGCACCAACAACTACATCGAAGACAGCAAGCTCGCCAACAGCAGCAACCGCATCAGCGAAGCGCAGTTCGGCATCAACCACGGCCGGCGCATTGGCGGTGCCTTCGTCAACTTCGACCTGGGGATGCAAGAAGGTATTGGTGCCCTGGATGCCCAGCGCGAAAACCAGCGGGACAAGTACGGCAATCGCCAGGCCAATGCCCGCTATCGCAAGTACAGCGCCACCGCCAGCTATATGCAGCCGTTCAAGCTGTGGGACCAATCCCTGGTGTTCAGCAGCCTGGTCACCGGCCAGCGCAGCGAGGACATCCTCTTCAGTTCGCAGCGCATGAGCCTGGGCAGCCAGTCGTCTATTCGCGGCTACAAGGACCAGAGCCTCAATGGCGACAGCGGCTACTACTGGCGCAACGACCTGCGCTGGACTCACCCGGTGACCTGGGACTGGCTGCGCCCGGTGTTCGCCGAGTACGGCACCGGCATCGGCTATGACCTGGGGGCCATTCGCAACGACCGCTACAACGCCGAGCAGCATGGCCGGGTGTCCAGCGATTCGATCGAATTGTTTGCCCGCGGCAAGCACCTCGCCGCCAGCGTCACCTTTGCCCATTCCCTCGAACGGCCCGAAGCCCTGAGTGAACGGGAAGCACCGATCTATTTCCGCCTGGACCTGTTCCTCTAATTCCGCTCTTTACCCGAGATACCCGACATGGACGTTGGACAATTTGCCTTCCTGGCCCGCCAGCCTTCGGCTGCCTTGCAATCCCGCGAGTCGTTCTGGGGCCTGCCCAAGCGTGGCCTGGCGTTCATCCTGGCCAACATGATGTTCTGGCAGCCGCTGGTGGTGATGGCCGACGGCATTGTGGTCAATGGCAGCGGCACCCACCTTGGCCAGGCGGCCAATGGCGTGCCCATCGTCAATATTGCCGCGCCCAATGGCAGCGGGCTGTCCCACAACCAGTTCAGCGACTACAACGTCGGCCAGCAGGGGGTGATCCTCAATAACGCCACCAACCGCACCCAGTCCACCCAGCTGGGCGGGATCATTCTCGGTAACAGCGGCCTGGGCGGTCGTGCGGCCAATGTGATTCTCAACGAGGTCAACGGCGGCAGCCCCAGCCAGCTCAAGGGTTACACCGAAGTGGCGGGGCAGTCGGCCCATGTGATTGTCGCCAACCCCTACGGCATCACCTGCAATGGCTGCGGTTTTATCAATACGCCGCAAGCCACCCTGACCACCGGCAAGCCGGTGATTGAGAACGGCCAGTTGCAGCGTTACCAGGTGGAGCAGGGCAGCGTGGCCATTGAAGGTGCACAGCTCAATGTAAAGAACCTCGACCGCTTCGAAATCATCACCCGCAGCGCCAGGATCAACGCCGATATTCATGCCCAGCAACTGGCGATAGTCACCGGGGCCAACGATGTCGACGCCAAGACGCTTAAAGCCACAGCGCGCACCGCCAACCCGACGGATGCACCGCAACTGGCCATCGATTCTTCGGCCCTGGGCGGCATGTACGCCGGGGCCATCAAGCTGGTGAGCAGCGAAGCCGGTGTGGGGGTGAAGCTGGCGGGGGACATGGCCGCCAGCGGCGGCGACCTGCAGCTCGATGCCAACGGCAAGCTGACCCTGGCTCGGGCGCAGGCCCAGGGTGATGTGCAGCTCAAGGCGCAGGAGCTGCTCCTGACCGAGTCGGTGTATGCCCAGCAGAACGCCAAGGTGGTTGCCGCTGATCGACTGACCCTGGAGAAAAACTTGAGTGCGGGTGGCAACCTGCATCTGCAAGGCCAGCAAATGCACAGCCGTGGCCAGCTCAATGCCGGCCTCAGGCAGCAAGACGGCGTTGAGGTCGCCAACCCGCAAAGCCATCTGCAACTTCAGGGCGGCAGCCTGACCAACACGGGCAGCATCAATGCCCAGGGCAGCCTGAGCAGTGACTTGCAGCACCTGGACAACCAGGGCGCAACCTTGGCGGCGGCAGGCGAGATCCAGCTCAAGGCCAATAGCCTGGATAACCGCGGCGGCCAGCTGATTGGCCAGGCAGCACTGACCTTTGACGGTGCCAGCCTGGACAACCGCGGCGGCACCCTGGCTGCCGGGCAGGCGCTGAAGGTGACGGCCAAGACCCTGGACAACCGCGACCAGGGCCTGATCCTCGGCAAGAGCGCGGGCCTGACCCTGAATACGGACAGCCTGGACAACCGCCACGGCACCCTGCAAGCCAACCGGGGCGAGCTCAAGGCCGAGGTCAAGCAGCTGCTCGATAACGGCAACGGCAAGATCCTCACCGGCGCTGGCAACCTGAGCCTTGAGGCGGATGAGCTGCGCAACCAGCAAGGACGACTGAATGCCCAGGGCGGCAAGCTGGAAGTCAAAGGTGCAGTGTTCGATAACAGCCAGGGCGATGCCCGTGGCGAACAGCTGCAGGTCACCAGCAGCACCCGCCTGCACAACGACGGGGGGCATTTGCTGAGCACCGTCGGGGCACTGGCGCTCAAGGGGGGCGAGGTCCGCAATAGCGGTGGTGAGATCGTCAGCCAGAAGCACCTTGAGCTCGATGTCGCCAGCTTGTTGAACCAGCAGGGCAGCCTCAGCGCCGAGAGCATCGGCCTGACGCTTTCTGGCAAGCTGGACAACGACGCCGGGTTGATCGAATCCCGGGAAAACCTGGTGCTGGACGCCGCTTCGCTGAGCAACGCCAAGGGCCGCCTGCGCGCCTTGGGCTCCGAGGGCGACAGCCGTTTCAGCATCGGTGGGCGTTTCGACAATGACCAAGGGCTGGTGGAAGTCGGCAGCCAACGCCTGTTCCTCAACAGTGGCGGCTTGAGCAACCAGCAAGGAGCGGTGCGCCACCTGGGGCAGCAAGGTTTCGAACTGTCGCTGGCGGATGCCGGTAATGCCGGTGGCAGCTTCATGACCAACAGTCGGCTGGATCTGGACCTGGCGGACTGGAGCAACACCAGCCTGATCCAGGCGCAGAAGATCGGCCTCAAGGTCGGCACCTTCACCCAGACCGCCAGCGGCAAGCTGGTTTCGGTGGAGGGGATCGAAGCCAGCGGCAATCACTGGATCAACGATGGCGGCCTGGAAACCGACGGCGACCTGAAGTTGAACCTCAGCGGCGCCTACCAGGGCAACGGACTACTCAAGAGCCAGGGCCGCATGAGTTTTGCCGCCGCCCGCGCTGACCTTGGCCAAGCGGCCCAGGTACGCAGTGGCGGCGCTGCCGATTTCACCCTTGGCAGCCACTTGCAGAACCTCGGCAACCTCACCGCTGGCGGCGATTTGCAACTCAAGGTCGACAGCCTGAGTAACCAGGGCACCCTGGGGGCGGGCAATGCCCTGCATATTGAAACCCCGACCCTGGTCAACCAGGGCGGGCTGATCTTCAGCGGCGCCGACATGCGCCTGCAAACCAGCAGCCTGACCAACGACAAGGGTGACATCTACAGCCTCGGCCGCCTGGATGTGCACGCACCCGGGCAACAGCCTGCGAGCCTGATCGAGAACATCTCCGGCACCCTGGAAAGTGCCCACGGCATGCAGTTGCTGGCCAACCGCCTGGTCAACCGCAAGGAGAAGTTCGCCTATATTCCGGCCCTGACTTCCGGGCGCATCACCCTGTATGTCACCGACAATTGCAAGGGTGACCACTGCGAAGCCTCTTATGGGGTCAACGAGGTCTATGGCACGAAAATCACCGAGGATTCCCAGCGCGGCAACCTGATTTCCGGTGCCGAGCTGACCTTCAAGGGTGATAGCTTCGAAAACCGCTTCAGCACGGTTGCCGCTGCTGGCGACATCAACCTGCACAGCAACAGCCTGAAGAACATCGGCGCCGGCGGTGGCGAGATCCGCGACTCTGCCTATTACATCTACACCAAGGACGAAGGCTCCTACTTCAACTTCGTCAACCGGATCGGCAGCTACAACGCCTACAACGATCCGACCTCCGCCAGCTACAACCCCACGGCGATGCCCCTGGGGGCGATTGCCATCGGCAGCCTCACCAATTTCAGCAGGGTTGAAACCACGGGCAGCGGCGAAGTGGCCGCAGCGGTGATCCAGGGTGCCGGCAAGGTGGATATCAGCGGCACCCAGCAGCTGGAAAACAGCGTGATCCGCCCCGGTGCAACAGTCGCCGGCGGCGCCAGCAGGGTCGGCTTGACCACAGTGGACAGCAGCAGCCAGGCGCTGCCGCAGCTCAACCTGCAAGCGGCCCCGGACCTGCGGCAACAGGCGGTCGACCCACTGGCGTTGCCAGGTTTCAGCTTGCCGTCCGGCGAGAGTGGGCTGTTCAAGGTCAGCCGCGACCCGCAGCACAAGTACCTGATTGAAACCAACCCGGCGTTCACCAACCTCAAGCAGTTCATGAGTTCGGACTACCTGCTCAGCCGTATCGGCTTCAACAGCGACCAGGCTCAACGTCGCCTGGGTGATGGGCTCTACGAGCAACGGCTGGTCCGCGAAGCGGTGATTGCCCGCACCGGCCAGCGCTTTATCGCTGGTCTGGACAGCGACGAGGCGATGTTCCGCTACCTGATGGATAACGCCATCGCCAGCAAGAACGCCTTGAACCTGTCGCCGGGCATCGCCTTGACCGCAGCCCAGGTGGCGGCCCTGACCCACGACATCGTGTGGATGCAGGAACAGCAGGTCAACGGCGAGAAGGTGCTGGTGCCGGTGCTGTACATGGCCCAGGCCAATAACCGCCTGGCGCCCAATGGCGCCTTGATCCAGGGGCGCGAGCTGAACCTGATCGGCGGCGACACCCTGGTCAACCAGGGCACCTTGCGTGCCAGTGAGCAGTTGCAAGCCACGGCCCGGAACATCGACAACAGCGGCTTGATGGAAGCCAACGAGCGCCTGGCGCTGCTGGCCAGCCAAAGCATACGCAACGCCCAGGGCGGGATTCTCAAGGGCAAGGACGTCAGCCTGCTGGCGACCCAGGGCGACGTGCTCAACGAGCGCTCGAAAGTCGGCCAGGACAGCCGTTATGGCGGCGGCACCCAGCACAACGACTACCTCGACAGCGCGGCCCGGGTCGAAGCGAGCAACCGCCTGGAGATCAATGCCGGGCGCGATATCCGCAACAGCGGCAGCGTGCTCCAGGCCGGGGGCGATGCGAGCCTCAAGGCGGGGCGTGACCTGGCGCTGGTGGCCACCGAGCAAGTGAACAGCAGCAGTGGGCGCCACAAGAAAAGCAGCTGGAGTCAGAGTCTGACCAGCCAGGTGGGGAGCGAGGTGCGGGTTGCTGGTGATCTGAAGGCCGTGGCTGGTCGTGACATCAGCGCCATCGCCAGCAGTATCGAAGCCACTCGCAGTATCACCATGGCTGCCACCGAGAACCTGACCTTGGCCTCGGCGGCGAATGAACAGCACGCTTATAACAAAGGCAAGAAAGTCACGAGTCAGAAGGATGAAGTTCGGCAGGTGTCGACCCGCCTCAAAGGTGGTGGAGATGTGACCCTGAGTGCAGGGCAGGAATTGGCGCTGATCGCTAGCCAGGTAACGGCGGGCGACGAGGCCTATTTGGTTGCAGGTAAAAATCTTGCCCTCAAATCTGCCGAAGATCAGGACTACAGCTTCTACAGCAAAACCAAGAAATCTTCGTCAGGTAAGAAGTTCCGTCTTGATGAGACCGAGAGCATTTCCAATGTGGGGAGCTTGGTCAGTGCCGGTACTAACACTGTCTTGGTGGCCGGTGAAAACCTGCAACTGCAAGGCAGTGCGGTGACCGCCGACAAGGGAGGTGCACAACTGGTAGCAGGTAAAGATGTTCAGATCTTTGCTGCCACTGATTCTGAAAGTGATCGCCATGAGCGTAAGCAGAGCAAGAGAAGTTGGGGTGGGCTGAAGTCGAGCAAAGTCGAAGACAAAGTTCGCGAAACTCGTACAACAGCTGTCGGCAGCATGGTGTCCGGCGATACCGTCAGCGTGACTGCCGGTAGGGATGCGACGCTAATCGGGTCTTCGCTGGTCAGTACGCAGGACCTGAGCCTACAGGCTGTTCGAGATCTTACGATTGATGCTGCGGACAACACATTCTCGCGCACGGAGATGCACAAGCAGAAAAACCGTGACCTGACGGGCGTGTTGACGGCCAACAAGCTTGGCGTGGATGACATCACCGGCAATCAGCATCTTTCCATTAGCAGCCGAAAGCATAACGGCACAGCTCAGGAAACGACCCTAACTGGCAGCACCATCGGCTCCAGTGCCGGGAACGTAAAGCTGAATGCGGGGCGTGAGCTTAAGGTGGTTGCCAGTGATCTTGTCAGTACCAAGGACATGTCGCTGAACGGAGCGGATGTCTCCATCGCGGCAGGTACTGAAACAGCCAAGCAAACCAGTGTTGATAGTTCGAAGAGCCTGGCGGTTGGGCGGGTGATTGGCGGCATGGTGATTGATACCGTCAAAAGTATCCGTAATGACATTCGTGCCGCCAAGGAAGCTGATGATGGTCGACTCAAGGCAGTCAAAAGCGCTCAAGCGCTTCTTTCTGCTTACAACGCAGCGGGCAACCTGGATTCAGGTTCTGCGCAAGAGTCTGAGGGTAAGCCAGCCAACAGTAGCGGCTCGCTGATCAAGATCGGTACCGAGCTTGCCAATACACGCACTAAAAGTTCCAGCGAATACAACGGCGAAACCGCAAAACAATCGACCCTGACCAGCGGTGCGGGGTTGGTTATTAATGCTGGGGGCAATGGTGAAGGGGCCAAGGGTGATATCCATGTTATTGGCAGTCATCTAAAGGCTGAAAACACGGCCTTGATAGCCAAGAACGATATCGTGCTGCAAAGCGCTCAAGATCGTGCGCAATGGGATAATCAGAACACCAACAGTAAAACAAGTATTGGCGCCAGTTTTAATATTGGCGATCAAAACGGCTTTACTTTGGATCTTGGGGCACAGATTGCCAAAGGCATGGGGACTGGACATTCGGTCACTCAGGTCAATAGCACCGTCGATACTGGTTTATTGCTTTTGACCAGTGGTCAAGACACTACCTTGGCTGGGGCGCAAGTAAAAGCAGACACAATAAAGGCTGATATTGGCGGCAACTTGAATATCGCCTCTCGGCAAGATGCAGCCAGCCAGAAGAACCAGCAAAAGAGCGCTGGTGCTGGAGTCAGTCTCTGTGTCCCACCGTTTTGCTACGGAGCCATGGTCACCGCTTCGGGAAATATCGCTGGTAGCAAGATGAACAGCGATTACAAGGCGGTAACAGACCAGACAGGGTTGTATGCGGGTAAAGGCGGATATGACATTCATGTTGGTGAGACCACTCAGTTGCAGGGAGCGGTCATCGCCAGTGATGCCAACGCTGAGAAGAACCGTCTGGATACGGGACGCCTGCTTGTCAGTGACATCAAGAACAAGAGTGAAATAAAAAGCCAAGCCGCGAGCTTGAGCGCTTCCTATACCAGCACCAAATTGGACAACCCGCGCGGTCCAGAGACTCCTGACGATCAACGGAAGTGGGCTCATTCGGAGACCGGGGGCACCCTGCCGATCGCGCTCAAAGAGTCGGACCACAGCAGCACCCGCAGTGCCATCAGTGAGGGAACCATTACCGTTCGCGACCCGGCAGGCATCAATGATCTGGTGGGCCTGAATCGTGATACGGCCAACGCCAATCAGCGCCTGGACCGCCCTGACGAGAAGGCCATGCAGGAGCGTATTGACCTTATCCAGAGTTCAGTGCAACTGGCGAGCAGCGCTATCAATACTGTCGCCAAGGCTAAAGCGGATGTGGCCAACAAGGCGAAGCGAGAAGCAGAGAAGTCGCAGAACCCAGAGCAGATAGCGGCAGCCAATGCCGCTGCTCAGGATGCGACTAGTTGGAATGTGGGTGGCGACAAGCGAATCATGGCTGATATCGCCTCTGGCTTGGTTGCCGCCGGGTTGGGAGGGGCAGGAGGTTCGACGGCTGTTGGTGTTGTTGCTTACTCGTCATCGGCTGACGTCTTCACGAAGATCGGCGATTACGCAAATGCTCGACACCATGATCCCAAGGCGGACAGTGCTACCAAGGCGGCTTGGGCTGAGGGCGGTGCGGCAAGGGTTTTGCTGCATGCATTGGCGGGTGCAGCTATCGGTTTGTCTAGCGGGAACGCCGGAAGTGGTGCGTTAGGTGCTGGGGCATCTGCGTCTCTTATGCCTGCTATTGCTGAGGCGTTGAAGAGCAGTGGTATTGAGAGTCATAACCAGGATGCCATTGCGACACTAATTGCAACTAGCTTAGGCGGGAGTTTTGGAGCTGTTGGAGGGATTTCTGGCTCTGTTGTTGCTGGAGGGAATGCATCTGGAGTTGATGTTTACAATCGTAAGATGCATCGTGAACAAGAAATTCCTCTGTTGAAGAAGAAAGCAGAGGAGTTGGAAAAGAAATTTGGTAAGCCAGAGTCAGATGCGTTGTGGGAAGATCTTCTGCTTTTGGCAAGTGGTGCAAAACTAGATGAAGGAGAAAAAGCGCGTTTAGATGCTCTGGATAAGAGATGGGGGAACGATCCTACAGCCGACTGGTTCAGATTGGAACTGGGTATTGCAAAAGAAGAAGTTAGGAAGCTGGCTGATCAAAAAATTCCTTTAACTTGGGCAGATGGACGTCCAATTGTTGCACACGGCGCTCCTGTCTATGCATTTTCCTCGACCGATGCACAGTTTAAGGACTCGAGTTTATTTAATGTTCTAGGTAAAGGTTACTATGGCGAGTTGTCTCTTGCTGAGAAATGGGCTCAATATGGTAAGCAGCAAACGACGGAGCATGCTAAAGAGATTCTAGATATCTCCACCTCCTATCTGAGTACCAAAGACGCAGCTGATCGACTAATGTCTTTGGCAGTGAAGAATACGGAGTCGGTAGGCATATTCGATGAAGTGATTCTTACGCTTGGGATGCCGGGCGGTAAAGTCACTCTCAAGGCGATATTGGAAGTTCTCGCAGAAAGGGGCGCGGCGAAGAAGGCTGTGGCGGCGGAAGCTGAGAGTCTTGCTGCTCAAGGCGCTGCTAATGCAACTGAGACAAAATTCATCTCTCAGGCAGAGGCTAAGCTGGCAGGCTTTAAACCCTGCTGTTTTGCCGCCGGCACTATGGTCGCGACTCCCAATGGGGAGCGTGCTATTGAAACGCTCAAGATCGGTGATGTTGTTTGGAGCAAGCCTGAAGAGGGCGGAGAACCCTTTGCGGCAGCCATCACCGCAACTCATGTTCGTACTGATCAGCCGATCTATCGCTTGGGGTTGAGGAAGGACGGTTTAGACGGTGTTACAGCGTCGGAGACGCTGGAGGTGACCCCCGGGCATCCATTCTATGTTCCGGCACGCAAGGGTTTTGTCCCTCTGATTGAGCTCAAGTCCGGTGATCGCTTGCAGTCGTTAGGGGATGGGGCTGGTGAAGGCAGCTCGATTACCGTCGAGTCCGTCGACCTGCTGCAACCTCAGGGGCGAACCTACAACCTGACGGTGGATATTGGCCATACGTTCTATGTTGGTAAGCTTGGTACGTGGGTGCATAACGTTGGGCCTTGCTATAGTTGTAGCAATGGGTCGTGTTCGATCCATGAAGTATTACCTGAGATATCTAGTGGTGCAAAAGCTAGCGTGGATGCGCCCAAGGGTGGGTTTGGGCCTACTTATCGGCCAGCAGATAGCGACCAATTTGAAAAGATTCTGACTTCGTATTACGGTGCGGATAAAACTGGCAGCAGGGTCGGAAACGGCGGATTGGCTGACGCTGTGCGTTATGAGAAAGCTACAGGCGACATGTTGTCTCCTGCTGGGCATGAGCAAAAAGCCATCGAGGTCAGTAATAGACTAAGTGATCTAGTTCGTAGTGCTGACAATCAACCACCCGGCAAATACCCTTACAGTCAGCGGGATATTGATTTTGCTAAACAGCTAATAAAGGATATCGACAATGCTCTTGGCCGATGAGTACTTCAGAAAGTTTGTTCTGTGGTTGGTTTCTTTACCCTTCTTTTCCGCTGAAGCTCTGGAGGCTTCATTGAAAGAGTTAGGCGGGGTGGGTGGCATTATTGAGAACTCATACTACATATCCGCGTACGAGTTTTTAGGTTGCACTCTGGTGCAGAAAAATTCATTTGAACACATACTGGAGTTTCTTCGGGGTTTCGAGTTGGAATTGAGTGAGAATCCTGAGTGTCGGTACTATTTTGTTGAGTCTATAGTCGACCATTCTCTGGTTCGTGGTGATGATCTCGAGACGTTAATAAGTGCGGCGCCTGACAACTACAAAACATTTTTGCGTAGACGGTTTTTGCCGAGGTAAGACTGGTTCGTTGCTGCAAAAGCGACTGGGAGTCCGGTAGTTGATGCTGAAAAAAGCTGCCCTGGACCGCATTGCACAGAACCCCAAAGGCCCTGATCTGACAGGCAAGCAGCCTGGTGCTGTGCTGCAAGCGCAATCACAGAAGAGAATTGATGATCTCGCTGTGCAGTACAACACCAAATCAATTGAGCCGAAGGATTTTCAATTGAATTTGGGTGGTAAGGTATTGAAGACCGATCTTCATGTTAGCAAGGGGGCACCGGTCTATATGGGGGCTACCACATCCGATGTGGTGTCTTACTTTAGGCAGTTAGCTGGGGTTGAGAGTATGCCTGTAGCTAAAGTTATCCCTGGGAAGGGGACAATGTATACAGCTAAAACTGACGCTGGAGCCCGAATAATCCTTCGAGACTTTTCCACTTCTTCGCAGTAGACAGGGGCTTCTTGGACGATAGATGTTATGGATAAATCCATTAATGGCGGAAGAATGGTGGAGATCAAGTTCAAATGATTGAGGAACTCTATAAGTCGGTGTTGCGAAGCGCGTTTGGGCTCTCAATGGGCGTTATATGGCAGCATATGGCGGTTGAGCTTCTTGGCTCGTCTGTTGACTACGCGCGCCGAGTCAATCTGTTCTTCTCTCTGATGGAACGTTTGATGTTGGAGGGGAACATAAGACTTGCGCATGATGGCCTTTTCCTTTTTGGTACTATCCAAGATCAGCTAGACGTGCTCAAGGAAGCGTGGCCTGAAGATCCAGGTGAAGACGATCTTGATGGCTTCGGACTTTGGTTTATCACAGAAGCCCCTGCTGGGGTTGTATGGATAGACTCGGATGGGAAGGAGTTTTGGACTTAGTTCGTAAGTTCAGGTGCTGCAAAAGGTATTCAAAAGGTTTCTGGATTTGGATAGGTAGTGTAGTGGTCTAATGAAACCGGACACTCATTTAGGCGAGAATGCTCGCCAGATAGAGGTGTTTGATGACCAAACAACGTCGTTCATTTTC
Source organism: Pseudomonas sp. NFXW11 (assembly GCF_049887815.1). NCBI lineage: Bacteria > Pseudomonadati > Pseudomonadota > Gammaproteobacteria > Pseudomonadales > Pseudomonadaceae > Pseudomonas > Pseudomonas sp. NFXW11. The sequence goes on from NZ_JAGEKI010000004.1 coordinate 97,061, forward strand.
CGCTGAATTCAAACGCGAGGCCGCAGGCCTCGTGCTTGATCAAGGCTATAGCCACATCGAAGCCTGTCGGTCCCTTGGCGTTGTCGAGTCTGCGCTGCGTCGCTGGGTTAACCAGCTTCAGCAAGAGCGCAATGGCGTGACTCCGCAAAGCAAAGCGTTGACTCCCGAGCAGCAAAAAATCCAGGAGTTGGAAGCCCGGATCAATCGGCTGGAACGGAAAAAAACGATCCTAAAAAAGGCCACCGCGCTCTTGATGGCCGAGGAACATAATTGATCAACTTCGTTCTGAAGAGCCTGTTGATCTGTTGTGCTCGGTATTTGAAGTCACCCGATCTTGCTATTACGCGCACTGCCGCAAGCGTCGATCTCCGAACGTTGAGCGGATGGTTTTGCGCAGCCGCGTGAACGAGTTGTTCTCCCAAAGCCGCAGCATCATGTTCATGATGCGTGAGGACGGCATAGAGATTAGGCGATTCAAGGTACGCAAACTGATGAGCGAGATGAAACTGGTCAGCAAGCAGCCCGGCTCACATGCCTATAAAAAGGCGACAGTGGAGCGGCCAGATATTCCGAACGTGCTGGATCGGGAGTTCACTATAGAGAAGCCGAATAAGGTCTGGTGCGGTGATATTACCTATATCTGGGCTCAAGGCCGCTGGCACTATGTGGCGGCTGTGATCGATCTGTTCGCCCGCCGTGTAGTGGGCTGGGCATTCTCATCGAAGCCAGATGCCGACCTGGTGATCAGGCTTTGGACATGGCGTATATAAAGTCGGGCTCCCCAGTCTCAAATGTTGTTGGCGAAGGGACTGTGGGTAATGTTTATATAAAAACTCAAGATGGGTGGATGACCATAACTTCTGGCAGGGTTTCTAAACATAAAGGATGGGAATGATGTCGGCTGGCTTGTTTGTTCCGATCAGAGTGGTTCCTGATTTTCAGAACCTCGTAGGAGAACTTTTCACTTTTCTTTCCGGTTTTTTTAAATCGGCAGGTCAATTAAAGGTTGGTGTAAATCTTGGAGGGGGCGGGGAGCTGATTGATAGTTTGGTTTTTGTGAGTGATCATGAGCAGAAACTTCTTTGCTGGATCAGTTTTATGGAGGTTGCTGAAGATTTGAGAGAGAACTCGGAAGTAGATCTGCCTATTATTGCTCAAGTTACAAGGAGTTCGATAGAGCATATGTTATTTTCAGTGGCTGTTGCCTATTTAATAGGGAAAACGTTCGGAGGTCGGGTGATATATGACGATGCTCATGTGTATTTTGATTGTCAGAAAGATGTTTATGCGTTTTCCGAAGTTGAGAAGTATTTGACTGCTAGGTTGTGATGGTACTTGCGAGTGCATGTGGTGTGGGGAGTTGTGAAATATGAAAATCAGTGATGATCCTAATGAGAAGCAAAAATTATTTGATTCTTATTATGGTAAGGGTGATTTTTTAACGATAAATAAATTTGAGCGTGATATTGGTTATGGGCTTCCGGTGGCCTATAAAAGTATTGTTTCTGAGTATAATGGTGCATTTGTTGTAAATAAGAATGCTTTTCGGTTCTATAGTCAGTTTGTCGAACGGGAGGTGGTTTTTGGTGTAGGGCTTTTTCTACCTTACGGAAGTATTGATGGTGTAACGGAAACTATGGAGCTCAAGCGAAGATATCCGCCGGAAGGCTTTAATAAGGGGTTGGTTGTTTTTTCGGCGTTAGGGAATGGTGATGCTCTCTGTTTTGATTATCGGGAGTGTTTGAATGACAATCCCCCTGTAGTTGTTTGGCATCACGAAGGTATGTCGGAAGAAAGTGGGGTATCCTTGGTTGCAGATAGTTTTGAAGGGTTTTTACAGTCTCTGTATGAAGAGAATGACGATGATGACTGACTTTCAATAGCTATCTTGGTTTTTACATGCCTTGGCATCTAATCAGTTCCAAGTCTGATGATTGGGAAGATATGCTCTTGAAGATTTTGCAGGTGCCTTGCAGGGTTAGGAGAATTTTATTTCTTGCAATAATGTTTGTGGGTATATGTGGATTTTTAAATTTCAATAGGTAAAAGGAAATATGTCTGCTCTAGATGTCAGTTGGCAACCTGGATTTGGCTCAATATTTACTTGGTTTGCAATGGATAAATATGGGCGGATTGCCGTGATGGTGAACAACTGCTTCGGTGACTTGCCCAAGGCGTTGCTCAAGGTTGCTGCGGTTGAGTCACTGCTCGATCGAATGAATGAATATATGTGGGAGGAGTCAAAAGAGTTTTGTGATTATCCGGTGCCGAAAAATGGCGGTTTTGATTTGGACCTGTATTCCGCTTGTCGTCACCGAAGTTGTTTGTGCAAGAAGTCTATTGTAGATAGTCTTGAAAGTGAGCTGGCGAAAATGGGTCATTACAGTGAAACGAATTTGCCTGTCAATAAGGGTCTTTTTGTCTATCACGCCATTGAAGGCAGCTATGAGGGTGAGGACTATCCGGTAGGGTACGATGGCAACACCGTGATGGGTGACTACTTCAGATATCTAGTCCCGACAGTTTTCGCGTCGATTGAGGATTTTCCTCAACCATTGCGCAGAGGCATCGCTGTTTCGAATCAGTTGGACTTTACAGTTGATCGGTTGCTGTACAACGAACGTATCAATGAATATTTTCCCACTCTGTATTCAGGCTAAAGGGGGCGGCTTTGTACCGCCCCTACCTGTTTATGCAGATAGCTGCCCCTGCATCCGTCGTCCCGCCACATCCATCAAGTCACAGCCATCGCGCAGCAAAATGCTGCACACCAGCGCCAGTTCCTGTAGCACCACTGTGCCTTTGGGCTCCTCATCAGAAGTGGCGAAGTTTTCCAGCAGTTGAGTTGCGGCTCGGATGCGATGCGCCGCTGCATCGTGCAGCACATCAATGGGAGCCTGGGTATCGATCAGCAGTGAGGGAATATTGCAGTCGTGGCCGGTAATGGCTTGATAACGCGTCATCTGTTGAGCCTCGTTGGTATGACTGAGATCTCTGGAATTCAGGTCGCCAAACCCGGTCGTCCTTCCAACGACTCCCCCGACTATATCCATCCCGCTCCCTGCACTTAAAGCCCGATTCCTACTGCAGCTTCTGCTTCTGTCGTAGGGCAATTCCTATTTTGCCGAGCGTCTTTTTTCGAGCCCTTCCAGCGGCCAGTTCCTGGCTTACAATGCCGCCCCTCGGTGCCTGTCACTGGCCGCTTCAGGGCCCTGGCACCTGGTTGAAACCCATTCAAGGAAGATTCGTCATGCGTCTGCTGTCCCTGCTGTTCTCCCTCGCGTTGCTCGTCGGTTGCGCCTCCACGCCGGACTATTACATCTCGCCCAAGCCGGTGCAGATTCCCACCACCGCCACTTACTGGATCGATACCTTCAACCTGCAACTGGTGGGTGAGAGCGAGCGCTTTCTGCCCGAGGACAAGCTGCGCCAGCAGCTGGGCATGGAGTTGATCCGGCAACTGGGCAGTGCCAACCGCTACGCCGCCAGCAAGGAAAGCGCCGACTACCTGCTGGAGGTGGATGCGGTGTACAAGCGCCGTCTCAGCGATTCCCAGGGTGGGCTGGTGTCGCTGATCGTCGATGACAACACGATCCTGGCCAGTGTCGATTTCGGCTACAAGGTCCAGGTCAAGCGCGAGGGCACCGAGGTGCTGCATTTCGCCCAGCAGCGCGATGGCTTGCAACCGGCCGGGGCCATGGGCCAGTTGCGCAATATGAAGACCATGCTCGGGGCGATCAGTAACAGTGGCAATTCGGATGTGGAGGCGTTCTACGTCAAGGCCTTGCCGCGCTATATCGTTCGGGATATTGCCGGCATTCCTTCGCGTTGAATCGATGTTTGGTGGGATTGTAGGAGCGAGCTTGCTCGCGATGAGCTCGAGGGGCGCCGGGTTGTTTCAGTCGTGGCGCGTTATCGGTTACGTCCATCGCGAGCAAGCTCGCTCCTACAGGGGGGGGGGCGGGGTGTCAGTTGGTCTTTTGGCTTACAGCTTCCTGACTGGAATACAGATCTCGCACTCCAGCTCCCCGGTCGCGGCATCGTAGAAGGCACCTGCCGGGTAACGTTCGAAGGCCGGGCGCGGGTCGAATTGCAGGCCGCTCCTGGGCAGCCAGTCGCGGCACAGTTCGACCCAGGCGTCGGCGATATCCGGGCCCAGGCCGCGGTAGTGGGCTGTTGCATAGAGGCCGCCGGGCAGGGTGGTGACCACGGCCGGGGCGCTGGCCTTGAAGTCTTCGGCCACTTCCACGCAGGCGTCGTAGCGGCATTTGTCGGCGGGGGTGAGGTCCGGGTCGTCGTGGCCGATACCGTAGCGCGCGCGGTTGGACAGTTGGTTTTCCAGCATCCAGGGCGCGACGGTCTCGCGCCAGAAGCGGCCGATGCCCGGGCCGTAGGCGCCGATATAGCGCAGGTAGGCCACGCGGGTGGCCGGCAGTTGCTGCAGGGTGACTTCCATGGTGGTGTCCTTCAGGTGCATGAAGGCATCAGGATCGTCGAACGCGGGAATGTGGGTCTGATCAGGATTGCGCAATTCTCGCAGGCGCCGTTCGCGGATGTCGTCCAGGCGACGGTGCCAGCGTTTCGGTTCGGTGTCGCGCCAGGTACTGGGGGACACCGAAAAATGCTGCTTGAAGGCCCGGGAAAAGGCCTCGCCGGAACCGAAACCGACTTTCAGGGCAATCTCCAGCACCGAGGCTGCGGGGCGGCTGGCCATCAGGTAGGCGCCACAGGCCAGGCGCCGGCGCCGCAGGTAGGCGCCCAGGGGCTCGCCGACCCAGGCGCTGAATAGGCGGTGGAAGTGGTAGGGCGAGAAATGCGCCACCTGCGCCAGGTCCGCCAGTTCCAGGGGCTGGTCCAGGTGTTGGTCGATATGCTCCAGCACCCGGTTCATGCGCAGGGTGTATTCGTGGAGGCTGTGGTAGGCGGCGCTCATGTCTTCAGCTTAGTTGGCTGTGGGGGTTGGTTGGTGCAGTCTGCCGCAGATTTGCGCCCTGGGTGAGGGGGATTCGCCGGCAGGCCTTTGCCGGCGAACAGGCGCTCAATCATCACCGCAGCAACTGCTGCCCTTGCCTTCGGGCGCTTGGGTGTAGCGGTCATGGTGACGCACCCAGTTCATGATCGGCCCTTCGTTGCGGCCCTTGGGTGTCAGGTCGAGAAAGTTGTAGGTCCCCAGCAACAGGTCCAGGCCCCGGGCATAGGTGGAGTAGGTGTGAAAGATCTCACCCTGGGGGTTGCGATAGAACACGCTCAAACCGGGCAATTCCTGCTCTTCGCCGCTGGCTTGCTCATAGTTGTAGGTGGCATTGCCTGCCGCCAGTTGCTCGTCGCTGAGGCTGACGCCGAAGTCCTGGTTGAAGTCGCTGCCGGCGCTGGAGTACCAGTCGAAGTGCCAGCCCATGCGTCGGCGAAAGGCCTGGAACTCTTCATAGGGCGCGTGGGACACCGCCACCAGGCTGACGTCGTGATGGGCCAGGTGCTGGTTGGCGCCGTCGAAGTGATCGGCCAGGAACGAGCAGCCCTTGCAGCCTTCCGCCCAGCCGGCGCCGAACATGAAGTGATACACCAGCAGCTGGCTGCGGGCGCCGAACAGCTCGGCCAGGCTCAAGGGGCCGTTGGCGCCTTGAAACTGATAGGGCTTGTCGACCTTCACCCAGGGCAGCGCCCGACGCTCGGCGCTGAGCTGGTCGCGCTGGCGGGTGAAGGCCTTCTCGCGGATCAGGTGCTGCTTGCGGGCTTGCAGCCATTGTTCCCGGGAGACCACGGGATGATCGGTGCTGGGCATGGCATCTCTCCTCAAGGCGTTGGGGCTATGGGTCTTACACACGCTAGTCGTTTAACGTGCGGGCAAATCGACAAGCCGCCCAGCGGTTTTCGATCAGGAGCAGGCCTGGGGACTGGCTGAACGTCGGCAAAGCGTGCCGGTCACAATCTTCTGAAGCACCGCTGAGAGGTTTTATGCAGGAGGCGGCAAAGGTGTCGGCCATGCCTGTGGAGGCAGGACGCTGGTCGATTTCTGGCGGGGGAGAGGAGAGCAGTCCTGGCGCTTTGCAGGCAAAGCGCCAAGGGACCGGAAAGCGTGCGGGGGTTACTTCTTGCCGAGGCTGATCTGCTTGGAGGGGCCGAATGTCTGGCCGCTGACGCCTTTGGCAATTTGCTGGATTTCACCGCCGGACTTCAGGAATGCGGCGATCTGTTCATTGATCGATTCGCTGGTTTCAACGGCGGGAGCTGGTTTTGCCTTGCTGCTGTTGGATGCTTTTACGCGCATGGTGGCCATTTAACCTTTGGGGAAATTAAGCTGGCCGCGTATCTTAACAGAAATAACTGTTTTTTGCTTGAATCAGCTCTTTGCAATAGGGTAGCGACTTTGCTCTTTTCCTAAGTTGATCTCGTCGAGATGTTCCTAAGTGGCTGTTTTAAATAAGGACCTGCCCTGGCTCGGGCGGGTTTGGGGCTGCTTGCGCCAAGGCCGTGATGCCCTTGATTGCCGGACGAACGGCTGATAATCCGCAGGCAAAGCTAGAAAAATCAATGGCTTTCACGGATTTTTCCAATCGGTGCGCTTAGCAGCGCCTACGCCCGTGTGGAAAACAGGTAGAATGCCGCCCACGCAATGAGGGTATTGGAAATGGCTTTAGTCGGGCGCTACAACAGTTTGCAAGTGGTTAAACACACTAACTTTGGTTTGTATCTGGACGGTGGAGCGGATGGCGAAATCCTTTTGCCCAATCGTTATATTCCCAAGGATATTCCCAGTGAAGATGAAGACTGGCTGAATGTCTTCGTTTACCTGGACAGTGCCGACAAGTTAATCGCAACTACCGAAAAGCCGAAAGTTCAAGTTGGCGAATTCGCCAGTCTTAAAGTGGTCGAGGTCAACAGTATCGGGGTGTTCCTGGATTGGGGCCTGCCCAAGGATCTGCTGCTGCCGTACTCCGAGGAAAAGCGTCAGTTGAATGCCGGCGACTACTGCGTGGTGCATGTCTACCTGGACAAGCATACTCGCCGTATCACTGCCACAGCGCGTCTGGATCGCTACCTGGACAAGACTCCGGGCAACTACCAGGCGGGTCAGGAAGTTGACTTGCTGGTGGCCGAGTCCACCGATATGGGCTTCAAGGCGATCATCAACAACAAGCACTGGGGCTTGATCCACAAGAACGAAGTGTTCAAGTTCATGCGTTCCGGCATGCAAGAGAAAGGCTTTATCAAGGAAGTGCGTGCCGACGGCAAGATCAGCCTCAGCCTGCAACCTGTAGGGGAGCAGGCGGCCAGTGGCCTGAATGCGAAGATCCTCGCCAAGTTGCGGGAAAACAACGGCACCCTGGCGGTCAGTGACAAGAGCGACCCGGCCTTGATCAGCCGTTTGTTCGGGGTCAGCAAGGGCAACTTCAAGAAGGCCATCGGCGCGCTCTACAAGCAGGGCCAGATTGTCATTCATGCGGACCGTATCGAACTAAGCTGAAACTCGACTCCCACCAGCGGTCGAGGCTTATGAAAACCATGCTGGTTGCCGGGTTCGCCACCTTGCTGGCGTTCCTGCTGCTCGACGCCCTGTGGCTGGGGTTGATGATGGGCCCTCACTACCGGGCCCAACTGGGGCCGCTGCTGCTGGAACAGCCACGGTTGTTGCCGGCGGCGCTGTTCTATCTCCTCTATCTCTCGGGTTGCCTGCTGTTCGCCGTGCGGCCGGCCTTGCAGCAGGGCGGCTGGCGACGGGCCGGGCGCTTGGGCGCGTTGCTCGGGCTGGTGGCCTACGGCACCTACGACCTGAGCAACTGGGCGACCCTGCAGGCCTGGTCGGCCTCCCTGGCGCTGCTGGATTTGGCCTGGGGCGTGCTGCTCAGTGCCCTGGCCTGTGCTTTGGGCGTCTATTGCGCAGATCGCTGGGCCTCGGGCAGCGGCCCTAGGCCGTAACCGCGTGTTCCGCCAGCATGGTTTCGGGGTTGCCCGGAGCCTGGTTTTTTCAGTGGGTGATTGTGATGTGGTTGATTCAATGTGAGGGCGTGCGGTGAGCATCGAACGGCGCAATGCCGATGGATTTGCCCTGCAGGTGATGCTCGGGCTGTGCCTGATCTGGGGCGTGCAGCAGGTGATGATCAAGTGGGCCGCGGCGGACATTGCCCCCGTGATGCAGGCCGCGGCCCGTTCCGGGATCTCGGCGCTGCTGGTGGCCCTGCTGATGTGCTGGAAAGGCGGCTGGTCGCAGCTGTCCAGCACCTGGCGTGGCGGCTTGCTGGCCGGTGCGCTGTTCGGCCTGGAGTTCCTGTTTATCGCCGAGGGCCTGAAGCTCACCAGCGCTGCCCATATGTCGGTGTTCCTCTATACCGCGCCGATCTTCACTGCCCTGGGCATCAACTGGCTGCTGCCCAGCGAACGCCTGCGGCGTTTGCAGTGGCTGGGCATCGTGCTGGCCTTTATCGGTATCAGCATTGCCTTCGCCGGCGGCATCTCCCTGGACAACCTCGACCGGCGCATGCTGCTGGGCGATGCCCTGGGCTTGCTGGCGGGCCTGGCCTGGGGCGCGACCACTGTGGTGGTGCGTGCCTCGCGGCTGTCGGAGGCGCCGGCGACCCTGACCCTGTTCTATCAGTTGATTGTCGGTTTCGTCGGCCTGCTGCTGATTGCCGTGCTCAGCGGCCAGGTGACCCAGGTCCGCCTGACCCCGGTGGCCGTGGCCAGTGTGCTGTTCCAGGGCCTGGTGGTGTCGTTCTTCAGCTACCTGACCTGGTTCTGGCTGCTGCGGCGTTATCTGGCGGCGAACCTGGCGGTGTTCTCCTTCATGACGCCGATGTTCGGTGTCACCTTTGGCGTGCTGCTGCTGGGCGAGCCCCTGAGCCTGAACTTCGTGATGGGCGCGGTGCTGGTGCTGCTGGGCATTACCTTCGTCAGCGCCGAGCAGTGGTTGCGGCGGCAGATCCGTCGCTGGCTCTAGCCTTCAAGTGCCGGGCAGCGCTGCGCTTGGGGGCGTGGTTGCCAGAGCAACGCGCCGCTGAGCAACAGGCCGGCTCCGGCGATCATCAGCGCCAGCTGTAGGCTGCCGCTGAAGTGGCTGCTCAGGGCGGCCAGCAAGGGGCCGCTCAACTGGCCCAGGGCGAAGCAGGCGGTGAGCAGCCCGGCATTGCGCTGCGCCGAGTGCGGCGCCAGTTCCCGCGAGCGCTGCATCACCAGTTGCATGCAGGCCAGGAATGGCGTGCCGCACAGCAACACTCCCAATACCAGCCCCAGGCCACTGCCCAGCAGGCAGGCGAAGACGCCCATCGCTTGCAGCCACAGGGTTGCCATCAGCCAGTGGCGGCTGCCATTCGGGCGCTGCCGGCGCAGGCTGGCCAGGGCCACGCCGACGGCGGCGGCCAGGCCGAACCCGGGCCAGAACAGATCGGCTTGCCACTGTCCCTGGAACTGCGCGTTGGCCATTTGTGCGAGGAAGGTCGCGGGGATGATGTAACCCACGCCATACAGGCCATAGACCAGCCCCAGGCGGCCGACGCTCTGCTCTCTGGGCGCGAGGTTGTGGGGGGCATTGCCCGGGGTTGCCGAGGCCTGGGGCAGGATCGGCAAGATCACCAGCAGCATCAGCAGGGCCACTGCGGCGTACAGCAGCCACAGCTCGGCCGAACCTTGCCCCAGCAGGTTGCAGCCCAGGGCCAGCAGGCCGGTCAGCATGATTCCCAGGCCGGGGCCGGCGAACACCAGGGCGCCCAGGCGCGGGCGGCCCGCGGCCTGGGCCAGGGGTTGGCTCAGGGCAGTGATCATCACCAGCACCCAGGCGCTGGCCACACCGGTGCCGAAGCGCAGCAGCAGGTGTGGCCAGAAACCCCAGGCCCAGCACGAGGCCAGGGTCAGCAGTACGCACAGCCACAACCCGCCCAGCAGGCGGGCCCGCACCTGGGCTGGGCGGCGGGCGAACATGGCGTCCAGGGCGCCAATGAAGTAGCCCAGGTAGTTGGCGGCGGCAATCAGCCCGGCGGCGGTCAGGTCGACCTGACCTTCGTTGATCAGGTGCGGCAGTTGTGGGGTCAGGGCAAAGCGACCAATACCCATGGCCATCATCAGGGCAATGAAACTGGCGAGTAGGCGTAGCAAGGGCGACATGATCGGGCATCCATCGGTGGGAACAATGAGCCTCAGGCTAGGGGTGATTGACTTTCTTTAAAAATGAATAATATTGAGAAACTTATTCAGTTTTGGAGAGGGTCATGGAGTTCAGCCAGTTGCGTATCTTCCAGGCCGTGGCCGAGGAAGGCTCCATAACCCGAGCCGCTGAGCGCTTGCACCGGGTGCCGTCGAACCTGTCGACCCGGCTCAGGCAATTGGAAGAACAGCTTGGTGTCGAGCTGTTCCTGCGCGAGCGCCAGCGCCTGCAGCTGTCGCCGGCAGGCAAGGTGCTGCTGGATTACGCCGGGCGTCTGTTCGCCCTGCATGACGAGGCCCAGGCCGCGGTGCAGGGCGGCGAGCCGGCGGGGGATTTCGTTCTGGGCACCATGTACAGCACGGCAGCTATCCAGTTGCCTGCGCTGCTGGCGCGCTATCACCGCCGCTACCCGGCGGTGAACCTGCAGGTGCAGTCCGGGCCCAGCGGCGAGTTGCTCGAAGGCTTGCTCAGCGGGCGCCTGGACGCGGCCCTGGTGGATGGCCCACTGCAACTGGCGGGGCTGGATGGTGTGCCGCTGTGTGACGAAACCCTGGTGCTGATCAGCGAACTGGGCCATCCGCCGATCCGCAGCGCTCGGGATGTGGAGGGCCGTGCCGTGTTCACCTTCCGCCAGGGCTGTTCTTATCGCATGCGCCTGGAGTCCTGGTTTTCGCACTATCACGCCGCCATGGGCCGGGCCATGGAGATTGAGTCCTACCAGGGCATGCTGGCCTGTGTGATCGCTGGTTCCGGCGTGGCGCTGATGGCTCGCTCGATGCTCGACAGCCTGCCGGGGCGCGAGAGTGTGGCGGTGCATGTGCTGGCCGAGCCCTTCGCCCGGGCCACCACTTGGCTGATGTGGCGCAAGGGCATGCTGGGGGCCAATCTCAATGCCTGGATCGAAATGCAGCAGGGCACGCAAGCCTTGCGCGCCCATGGCTGATTCACCCTGGCCGATTCGCCTCAATCCAGTAACAGTTCATTGCGATTGCGGAGCAGCGCAGCGTAAAAGATCGGGCTATTATCTGCTTGAGGCGGCGCAGTATCGCCGCTCGGCACGACCCTGAGGGGGCACTATGAAAGACAAACTGCAAAGCTGGCTGCACGACCTTGGTGTCGCACTGGGCCTGATCGAGCCACCGCTGCAACCGGTGCCGATTCCTACCGACGAAGAGCTGCGGCGCCGTCAGCAACGCCGCCGTTGAACTCGACGCGAGCGCGGAGTGCAGACTCCGTCTCGCGCCTGCCTTGGCCCATCACCCAATGCCGGGCTACAAGCCCTGCGTATCCCTTTCGCTAGCGATTTTGCCAGGACTTGGCCTGCAACCATTCGATCAGGTCGGCGACCCGTTGCAGCTGTTCGAGCGCCGGATTGGTTGCGCGGGTGGAGGTGGGCAGGTCGAACCTGTCTTCCAGCTGCCAGAGCAGAGCCTCGATATCATCCAGCTCCAACCCCAGTGCCTGCAGTTGGCTGCTGTCGTCGAATTCGACGCCTGCCTCCAGCCTGCGGCGGATCAGCGGGTACAGCACCAGCCGAGCATCGGCCCGAGTCATGGGGTACCTCCTTCCTGTGCTCAGGAGGTCATGCGGGGCGGCAGGCGTTGGCGCGGGTCTTTTCCAGGATGACCAGGCTCAGCTCGTTGATCGAGCCTATCCGGTACAGGGCCTGTTCCAGGTCAAGGCGGATCTGGAATTCGTATTCCAGGCTGCGCAGCAGGGCCTGGAGGTCCAGGGAGTAGGTATCGGCCGCATGGGCCTGGCTGGGGGAGACCTGCCATTTCTCGGCCATCTGTGCGTCGATGGCATGGCAGATACTTTGCTGGATATCGAAGCGGTCCATAGGCACCTCGGAGCAGGGAAGATTCTTGTTCTAGGACCCTGTCCAAGGGTGGGGCGATAGCGTGCCGCGAGGCTGCCAGCGATCCTTGTACTGTTACGTCGTGGTTACAGTCGTCGCTGAGTCAGAGTACAGCACAGGTTTTTTCTCATGGGGATCACCGTTCGTCTTCTGAAGGTTGTTCTGTATGGGCCTGCAGGCCACGTAAACCGGCGCTTTGGCTTTTTACTGGGCAAAAAAAACGGGTGTGGCCACCGACGCCACACCCGCCGAAGAAAAGATTCAGGTGCCTGGCTTCAGGTCAGATCGCGTTGGCCACCGGCACCGTGCGTCGGGACATAAGGCTCACCAGCACGAAACTCACCAGGCCCACGGCCAGGCTGTAGTAGATCGGGGTGTTGGCGTCCAGGCCATCTTTGAACATGAAGAACAGCGCGGTGACAAAGCCCAGGCTCATGCTGGTGATGGCGCCGGCGGTGGTAGCGCGTTTCCAGTAGATGGCACCGATCAGCGGGATCAGCATGCCGCCCACCAGCAGGTTGTAGGCCAGGGTCAGGGCGCTGATCACATCGCTGACCACCAGGGCGATAGCCAGTACCACCACGCCCAGCAGCAGGGTGGCGATGCGGTTTTCGTGGACGTCGCTGTTGCTGCTGGTGCGTCCACCACGCAGCCGCGGTAGCAGGTCCTGAGTCACGGTGGTGGAGGCCGCCAGCAGGCCGGCGCTGGCGGTGGACATCAGCGCCGCCAGGGCGGCGGCAATCACCAGGCCGCGGATGCCGTTGGGCAGGCTGGCCTCGACGATGCTGGCGAAGGCGTTGTTGACGTTGTCCAGGTCTGGCAGCACCACCTTGGCGGCCATGCCGATCAGCGCGCCGGCCAGGCCGTAGAGCACGCAATAGATGCCGGCAGCGGTACCGGCGACCTTGGCCACCTTTTCGCTACGAGCGGTGAACACCCGCTGCCAGATGTCCTGGCCGATGAAGATGCCGAAGAAGTAGATCAGGAAGTAGGTGAGGATGGTGTCCCAGCCGATGGCGGTGAAGTCGAAATAACTGGCCGGCAGCTTGGCCACCAGGGTGTCCCAGCCGCCGGCGTCGACGATCGACAGGGGCATCAGCAGGAACACCAGGCCCACGGTCATGATCAGGAACTGCACGATATCGGTCAGGGTCAGCGACCACATGCCGCCAATGGTGGAGTACAGCACCACCACGCCGCCGCCCACCAGGATCGAGACCCAGAATGGCAAGCCGAACAGCACCTGCATCACGGTGCCGATGGCGATGGTCGATGTGGCGCCGATCATCAGCGCGTACACCAGCATGATCAGGCCGCTGGCATGGCGTGCCGCCGGGTTGTAGCGGCGCTCCAGCACCTGGGTCACGGTGTAGATCTTCAGCTTCAGCAGGGGCTTGGCCAGGAACAGGCTGAGGCCGACGATGCCCAGGCCGATGGCGCCGCACAGCCAGAAGCCGGAAATGCCGTGCACGTAACCCAGGCGCACGGTGCCGATGGTCGAGGCGCCGCCCAGTACGGTGGCGGCCATGGTGCCCAGGTAAAAGCCGGGCCCGAGGTTGCGGCCGGCCACCAGATAGTCGTCACGGGTCTTGGCTCGGCGCATGCCGTACCAGCCCAGGGTGATCATGCCGGCGGCATAGATCAGTACTACGAGAATATCCAAGCCCATGTTCAGTTCCTCACAAGCAGATTGTTATTGTTGTTACCCGCTTATGCGGGTGGTCGCGGATACAGGCGGTTGGGTCATGCCGGAACCCGTAGGCGCTGGCTTGCCAGCGAAGCGTCCTCAGGTTCCTTAGGGCTCATTCGCCAGCCAGCCGGCTGCCATGCGGGTCAGGCGGCCTGGCGCAGGCTGACGACGGCGTTGCTCGAGGTGCACGACAGCACCTCGAAACCGTCCTCGGCGCTGAACGCCGCGAAGTAGGCTTCGCGGTCGTTACGGGCAAAGGCCGAGACCCGTTCGGCTGCGGCGTTGAGGACGTTCAGCTGGTCGCTCATGGCCGGGACTCAGCGATGGGCCACGCCGGGCAGTACGCAGAGCATTTCGTACAGCAGGTTGGCGCCCAGCAGCGAGGTGTTGCCGGTGGTGTCATAAGGCGGCGAAACCTCCACCAGGTCGCAGCCCACCAGGTCCAGGCCCTGGCAGCCACGGATGATCTCGATGGCCTGGATGGTGGTCAGCCCACCGATTTCCGGGGTGCCAGTGCCTGGGGCCCAGGCCGGGTCGATGCCGTCGATATCGAAGCTCAGGTACACCGGGCCATCGCCGACTTTCTGGCGAACTTCGGCCATCAGGGGCGCCAGGGAGTGGTGCCAGCACTCTTCGGCCTGGACCACCCGGAAGCCCTGCTTGCGGCTCCAGTTGAAGTCTTCGGCGGTGTAGCCCTGGGCCCGCAGGCCAATCTGCACCACCCGGTCGCAGTCCAGCAGGCCTTCTTCCACGGCGCGGCGGAAGGTGGTGCCGTGGGCGATTTTCTCGCCGAACATATGGTCGTTGACGTCGGCGTGGGCATCGATGTGCACCAGCCCGACCTTGCCGTGTTTCTTGTGGATGGCCCGCAGGATCGGCAGGGTGATGGTGTGGTCGCCACCCAGGGTCAGGGGAATCACCTGGTGCTCGAGGATGCTGTCGTAGGCTTCCTCGATGATGCGCACCGCGTCCAGCAGGTTGAAGGTGTTGATCGCCACGTCACCGATATCGGCGACATTCAGCGAGTCGAAGGGCGCGGCGCCGGTGGCCATGTTGTAGGGGCGGATCATCACCGATTCGGCGCGGATTTCCCGCGGGCCGAAGCGGGTGCCGGCGCGCAGCGAGGTGCCGATATCCAGGGGCACGCCGACAAAGGCGGCGTCCAGGCCGGCAGCAGTGGGAACATGGGGAAGACGCATCATGGTGGCGATGCCGCCGAAGCGCGGCATTTCGTTGCCGCCCAGTGGCTGATGGAGTTTCTTGTCCACGGGAGGGGCCTCATCGTTGTTTTATATTTATGGGGTCGAGGGCGCAGCGGGGCCGGCACGCACGACCAAGTGGCAGTGATTCTGCGAAATGCCGTGCAGGGAAAGAATCGCTGCGGACAAATACTTAGTTCAGAATTTTCTAAACTAATGGCCGAGGGCAGGCTAGACTGCCGCGCTGCTCCCAATAGCCCGGGTGGCAAAGGAGCTTGCTCCTGCTCGGTGGCCCAGCCGCCGTTAACCGGGGGGCGGGTCAGATTGATTAGGTGCACGGATGCTATCGGGGCTGCTTTGCCGCCCGGCGCGAGCCAGCGCCCTCGTCACAGGGACGTTGTCGTTTTGCCTGTTACCGGAGCCTGCCATGGCCAACGCTTTACCTGATCTGAAACTATTGCGCATCTTCGTCAGCGTGGTGCGCCATCAGGGGTTCGCCAATGCCCAGCACGAGCTCAATCTCTCCACCTCGGCCATCAGCACCTACATGAGCCAACTCGAGTCGTCCCTCGGCCTGGTGCTCTGCCACCGGGGGCGAGGCGGTTTCAGCCTGACCAGCAAGGGCGAGCTGTTCCACCAGGAAACCCTGCGCCTGCTGGGCGAACTGGAGGGTTTCGAACAGTACGCCGCGGCCCTCAAGGGCGAATTGCGCGGCACCCTGAACCTGGGGGTGATCGACTCCACCGTCAGCGACAAGGCCCTGCCGTTCGCCGAGGCCATTGGCGCCTACAGCCAGGAGCATCCGGCGGTGCATTTGCACCTGTCGGTGATGAGTCCCTACGAGTTGCAGCTGGGGGTCCAGGACAATCGCCTGGACCTGGCCATCGGCGCCTTCTCCACGCGCATGAGCGGCTTGCTGTATATGCCGCTGTACCGCGAGCAGCACTGGCTGTATTGCAGCAACCGCCATCCGCTGTTCAGCGAGCGGCGCATTCCCGAGCAGGTGATAACCCAGCAGCGCATGGTCGGTCGCGGCTACTGGAGCCAGGCCGAACTGGCCCGGCACGGTTTCAAGCACAGCGCGGCGACGGTGGAGAGCATGGAGGCGCAGTTGATCCTGGTGCTGTCTGGCGCCTATATCGGCTACCTGCCGGAGCACTACGCCCAGGCCTGGGCCGACAAGGGCGATTTGCGCGTGCTGCTGCCGGCGACCTTCGGCTACCAGGCGCCGTTCTCGATGATCATGCGTCGGGGGCGCGGCCGTGAACCGCTGATCCAGACTTTCCGCGATCTGCTCAAGGCGCAGCTCAACCAGCCATAAGGAATTCCCATGTCCCGAGCACGCTGTGCCCGTTGCCTGCGCCCCACCGGCCATTGCCTGTGCCCGCTGATTCCGCACCTGCCCAGTCGCACCCGAGTGCTGCTGTTGCAGCACCCCAGCGAGGTCAATCATGCGTTGAACACCGCGCGGCTGGCGGCATTGGGGCTGAGCAATGCCCAACTGCTGGTAGGCGAGGTGTTCGAGGATCTGCCGAGGTTGCTCGACTGTCCCGGTTATCAGCCACGCCTGCTGTTCCCGGCGGACGATGCCCAGCCCTTGCAGGCTTACGCACCGACAGATCAGCCGTTGCTACTGGTGGTGCCCGACGGCACCTGGCGCAAGGCGCGCAAAATGCTGCACCTCAATCCACTGCTGGCGGCCTTGCCACGGGTGAGCCTGGCGGCTGCCACGCCCTCGCGCTACCGCCTGCGCAAGGCTCCGGGGCCTGGGGCCTTGTCGACGCTGGAAGCTATTGTCCAAGCCTTGCAGGTGCTGGAAGCACCGGCCTCGTTCGAGCCGCTGCTGCGGCCTTTCGACGCCCTGATCGAAGGGCAGATCGCAGCGATGGGCGAAGACACCTACCAACGCAATCACGGCACCGATCCTTCCCTGTAGGAGCGGGCTTGCCCGCGAAAACGCCTGCATGGCTTGCGCACTGCATCAGGCGATGCAGCGTCTCAGGGGCGCAGGGTTTTCTGCCGCAGGATATAGCAGGTCACCAGCACCGCGCTGGTCAGCATGAAACCACGGGCCCAGGGCAGGGGCACCAGGTAGCAGGAGAGGCTGATGCTCAGCCACATCAGGCCGATGGCGTAGACCTTGCCCTTGAGTGGAATGCCGTTGCCGTCCAGATAGTCGCGAATCCACGGGCCCAGGCGCGGGTGCTGCACCAGCCAGCGGTAGAAGCGCGGCGAACTGCGGGCAAAACAGGCGGCGGCCAGTAGCAGGAAAGGGGTGGTGGGCAATACCGGAAGGAAGATGCCGAATACCCCCAGCGCCACGCTCAGCCAGCCGATGGCCAGCAGAACGTAACGCAACAGCAGGGGGCGTTGGCCTATGGGCTTGGCCATAGGCCGCGACTCAGTGGTGACGAGGCTTGAGCAGCGCGGGTTTTTCGTCGGGTGCGTTGCACAGCAGGTACAGCGCGGTCAGGGCTTCGGGGATCTGTACGATCATGTCGTCCATCAGGTTGGCATCGCTGGCGATGTCGGAGAACTCCGGCTGTTCGTCGAACAGGCCGGAACCCACCATGATCGGCAGCAGCATCTCGCTGACTTCTTCTTCGGCGGTTTCGAACCAGGCTTCTTCGCGCAGGAACACGCCTTCCATAAAACCGATGCACCAGCCGCGCAGGTCGGAATCATCTGGCACTTCACCCAGGTCGAGGTCGCATGGCAGCTCGAACTCTTCATCGGAAGCCAGCTGGCGGGCGATGTGCGCCTTGAGGGCCAGCAGGGTCGATTCGATGGTCTCGCGCTCGGCTTCGTCGCGGTAGTGCGGCTCTTCGGCGAACAGCGCGTCGATCCATTCACGGTCCGGAACGCTCTCCGAGCAGATCGACAGTGCGGTCAGGTAGCCGTGAGCGGCCACGTAGTCCAGGGCCTCGTCGTGCAGATCATCTGCGTCGAGGAAGACTTGCAGGCGGGTTAGTTGCTCGGCGAAGGACATTGAAGGGCTACCTTGGGGAATAAACGATGCTGAATTCTAGGCTTTCTTGAGCGCCCAGGCCAGCCACGGCGCAGATTTGAGCGCTTCCAAAGGTTACCAGCGGTCCGTTGTCGGCCCCCTGTGCCGGGTAGGGCTCGGGTATACTCGCGCGTTTTGTGATGCCCTGCAGGCCCGGCAATGGCGGCGGACAAGTCCGCTAACGCAATACTCGGTGAAATACACCGCTGCTTGCGCCAGTCTGCGAACAGGGATTTCGGCGATTTTTGGAGTTCTTCATGCTCGAACAGGCTCAACGCGTCCTCAAGGACATCTTCGGCTACGACAGTTTCCGTGGTCGCCAAGGTGCGATCATTGAGCGCGTGGCCAGCGGTGGCGACGCCTTGGTGCTGATGCCCACCGGCGGCGGCAAGTCGCTGTGCTTCCAGGTGCCGGCGCTGCTGCGCCAGGGCCTGGCGGTGGTGGTGTCGCCGTTGATCGCGCTGATGGACGACCAGGTGGCCACCCTCGAGGAGCTCGGCGTAGCGGCGGCGGCCCTGAACTCGACCCTGAGCGCCGAGCAGCAACGCGACCTGGCGGCACGCATTCGCCGCGGCGAAGTGAAGATGCTCTACCTGGCCCCCGAACGCCTGGTACAGCCGCGCATGCTGGCCTTCCTGCAGAGCCTGGAGATCGCCCTGTTCGCCATCGACGAGGCCCACTGTGTGTCCCAGTGGGGCCACGATTTTCGTCCCGAGTACCTGCAACTGGGGCAGTTGGCGGAAATGTTCCCCCAGGTGCCGCGCATCGCCCTGACCGCCACCGCCGACAAGCGCACCCGCGAAGAGATAGTCAATCGCCTGCACTTGCAGGATGCCGAGCGTTTTCTTTCCAGCTTCGACCGGCCGAACATCTTCTACCGCATCGTGCCCAAGGAGCAGCCGCGCAAGCAGTTGCAGGCCTTCCTCAACGAGCGGCGCAGCGATGCCGGGATCGTCTACTGCCTGTCGCGCAAGAAGGTCGATGAAGTGGCTGCCTTTCTCTGCGAGCAGGGCTTTACCGCGCTGCCTTACCACGCCGGCCTGCCCAGCGAGACAAGGGCCCATAACCAGAAGCGCTTCCTCAACGAGGAAGGCCTGATCATGGTCGCCACCATCGCCTTCGGCATGGGCATCGACAAACCCAACGTGCGTTTCGTGGCCCACATGGATCTGCCCAAGTCGCTGGAAGCCTACTACCAGGAAACCGGGCGAGCCGGTCGCGATGGCCTGCCGGCCGATGCCTGGATGGCCTACGGCCTGCAGGACGTGCTGATGCTCAAGCAGATGCTGCAGAACTCCGAAGGCGACGAGCGCCACAAGCGCCTGGAGCAGCACAAGCTCGACGCCATGCTGGCGCTGTGCGAGGAAACCCGCTGCCGGCGCCAGACCTTGCTGGCCTATTTCGACGAAGACATGCCGCAGCCCTGCGGCCATTGCGACAACTGTGTCGATGGCGTGCAAACCTGGGACGCCACCGAACCGGCGCGCCAGGCCCTGTCGGCGATCTATCGCACCGGCCAGCGCTATGGCGTCGGGCATCTGGTGGATGTACTGCTGGGCAAGGATACGGAGAAGGTCCGCAGCTTCGGTCATCAGCACTTGTCGGTGTTTGGCGTTGGCAAGGCCCGCAGCGAAGGCGAGTGGCGTTCGTTGTTCCGTCAGTTGGTGGCTCGCGGTTTGGCTGATATCGACCTGGAAGGCTACGGCGGGCTGCGCCTGAGCGACAGTTGCCGGCCGCTGCTCAAGGGCGAAGTGAGCCTTGAACTGCGCCGCGACCTGAAACCGCAAAGCACACCCAAGGGCAGTACCAGCCAAGCCAGCCAACTGGTGCGTGGCGAGGAACGCGAGCAGTGGGAGGCATTGCGCGCGCTGCGTCGCAAGCTGGCAGAGGAGCATGGGGTGCCGCCCTATGTCATTTTCCCCGACTCGACCTTGCTCGAAATGCTCCGCAGCCAGCCCGGTTCGATGGCCGAAATGGCTCAGGTCAGCGGTGTCGGTGCGCGCAAGCTGGAGCGTTATGGCGCGGCCTTCCTCGAAGTGCTGGGCGGCGCTGCCGAAGCACCGAAGGTGGTCGCCGACCTTCGTCACGAGCTGATCACCCTGGCCCGCGCCGGGATGACCCCGATGCAGATCGCCGGCCAACTGCAGTGCACGGAAAAGAACGTCTATACCTTGCTCGCTGAAGCCATCGGCAAGCAGCAGCTATCCCTGGAGCAGGCGCTGGACCTGCCGGAGGACTTGCTAGGGGAAATCCAGGATGCCTTCCTCGATGGCGAGGGCGAGTTGCCGCCGGTCGCTGAAGTCAGCGAGGTGTTTGCCGGGAGGGTGCCAGAGGGCGTGCTTTATTGCGTACGCGCGGCGTTGCAGTCGGAGTTCGAAGTTTGAGCCCCTGCGACAATGTTGTAACGATTCAGTCCCTTGCGGGCCTTGCCTCCGGGCAAGGGTCATGCTTAGCTGACTAATAATTAGTTTTTCTTTATTTTCAGACTGATCATGAGTGCTTTATGCCGTTAACCGATGAACACCGTTTTGGTATGCAGCTGGCGCATATGTCCCGCGGCTGGCGTGCCGAACTGGACCGCCGCCTGGCCGGGCTCGGCCTGTCCCAGGCTCGCTGGCTGGTGCTGCTGCACCTGGCTCGTTTCGAAGAGGCGCCCACCCAGCGTGAGCTGGCGCAAAGCGTCGGTGTCGAAGGGCCGACCCTGGCCCGGTTGCTGGACAGCCTGGAAACCCAGGGCCTGGTTCAGCGCCAATCGGTAGTGGAAGACCGGCGGGCGAAGAAGATTGTGCTTTGCGCCTCCGCCCGGCCACTGATCGACCAGATCGAAACCATCGCCAACGCCTTGCGCCATGAGCTGTTCATTGGTGTCGACGAAGAAGACATGCGGGTCTGCATGCGTGTCCATGGGCGCATCCTGGCCAACCTGGAAAAGTCCTGAAGCCTTAAGCCGGGGTTGCCTGACCCCAGTTTGCCCCGTATTTCCGCCTCCCTGAAGCCCTGTCGATCACCTTGACCGGGGCTGCTTGCGCACGTCTGTCAGAAGCTCTGGCCCAGGTTCAGCGACAGGGCTTTCTGGTTGTCGTCATTGAAGCCGTAGCTGAAGTTCAGTGGCCCCAATGGGGTGTCGAAGCCGAGGAAGATACTCGCGGCATTGATATAGCCGCTGTCGAAGTCGTTGTCGTTGTTCCACACCCGCCCGCGTTCCAGCGAACCGCCCAGGTACAGCGGGAAATCCAGTGGCAGGTAGGAACGCGGCGTCAGCCGGCGGAAATACACGGCGCGGGCCAGGCTGAGGTTCTGCCCGGACAGCGCGTCCTGGCGGAACCCCGACAGCTGCTGCGAGCCACCCAGGAGGAAGCTGGACGTCACCACATCGGCACGTTCCAGGGTGCGGCCATAGCGACCGCCCAGGATAAAGGTGTTGGGCCCGCTACTCAGGGCCTTGTCCAGCTTGAACTCCCACTGTCGGTAACGATTGTCCGAACCCAGGCTGGGTTCGAACTGGCGCAAGGTCAGGCCGATGTCTTCGCCGGAATGGGGGTAGTACACGCTGTCCAGGGAGTCGAAGGAGTACTGCAGCTGGTAGTAGCCCTCGTTGAAGTGCTCGTTGGGCAGCCGACGATCGCCGATACGCACATCCGCCTTGCCCCAGGCTTCACCGACGCCGAAACGCACCTCGCCGCTGTTGCCGATCTGCCGCCCCAGGTTGAGGCCCAGGCCATAGCGCTCCAGGCGGTATTCGGCGATCGGGTCGTTGTCCAGCACTGCCTCGACATTCTGTGCCTCGACCGCCACAAACGGTGCGACGAAGTAGCGTGAGCCAGCGTCCAGCGGCTGGTAGAACTCGCTGTAGAGTTCCTGCTGGTCGCCGATCTGGGCCCGGGTCAGCCACTCCGCGCCCAGGCTGTTGATGCCATTCATGCGATAGCTGGCGCCGATATTGAAGGCGCTGCCGCCACGCATGTCATCGGACAGGTTCAGGCCCAGGCGTAAATAGTCGGTGCCGCTGCGCTTGCCCCGAGCGCTGATCACCAGGGTGTGCTCGGCACCCTTGTGACTCACCCGGTATTGCACCTGCTCGAAGAAATCCAGGCCGTACAGGGTGCCCATATCGGTTTCCAGGCGGCCCAGGCCCAGGGGCTCGCCGATACGCTGGCGGATGTAGTAGCGGATCACCTCGTCACTGACCTTGGAGTCGTTCTCCACCTTGATCGCATTGATGATTGGCGTGCGCTGGCTGGGCTGGCGCGCGGCGCGCAGCTCGGCGTCCAGGGGCCGGACGCAGGCGTGCCAGGCGCGCATCGAGGATGCGGGTGGCCCGGTAGCCGGCATCGATCATCTCCTGGGCGCGGCCGAAATCGGTGACGCCGAAGCTCGACAGCGCCGGTTGGATCAAC
This sequence comes from Pseudomonas sp. NFXW11, assembly GCF_049887815.1. NCBI lineage: Bacteria > Pseudomonadati > Pseudomonadota > Gammaproteobacteria > Pseudomonadales > Pseudomonadaceae > Pseudomonas > Pseudomonas sp. NFXW11. The sequence continues at coordinate 119,347 of NZ_JAGEKI010000004.1, forward strand.
ACGTCGTCCTTGTGCAGCGTTGCCAGTTGCTGTTCGGAATTGCGCCGAGTCATCAAGGTGATGGACTGGGTGAGCACGTCCACCACGGTATTGAGTTGCTTGCGCGAGCGCAGCGGCGTGCCGATGTCCACCACGATGGCGATGTCCACCCCCATGTCCCGGGCCACATCGAGGGGAATGTTGTCGGTCATGCCGCCGTCCACCAGCAGCCGGCCATCGAGCTCCACTGGTGCGAACACCGCCGGAATCGACATGCTGGCGCGAATCACCTGGGGCAGGTGGCCCTTGCGGAACACCACCTTTTCGCCACTGGCGATATCGGTGGCCACGGCGCGAAAGGGAATCGGCAGCTTGTCGAAGTCCCGGGTGTCGCTGGCGTGGGCCAGTTTGCTTTCCAAGAGCAGTGCCAGGTTCTGCCCCTGGATCACCCCCAGGGGCAGGCCCAGGCTGCCATCGTCGCGGAAGCTGAGTTTCTGTTTCACCAGGAAATCACGGTCGTCCTGCTTGCGCCGGAAGGGCAGGTCTTCCCGGGGCGGGGCATCGGACAGGGCCTGTTTCCAGTCGATGCCCAGGGCCAGCTTTTCCAGCTCGTCGATCTGGTAGCCCGAGGCATAGAGCCCGCCGATCACCGCGCCCATGCTGGTGCCGGCGATGGCATCGATGCGAATGCCTTGCTCCTCCAGGGCCTTGAGCACGCCAATATGGGCCAGGCCACGGGCCGCACCGCCCGACAGCACCAGGCCGATCTTCGGTCGCGGGGCTTCGCTGGATTGCGCGATCAAGGGCAGCAGGCAAAGCAACAGGCAGGACAACAAGCGGCGCATCATGGCTCTCGGGACGGGCGACAAAGCCGGCTATTATAGCGACGCCTTTCAACTCACGAGCCGGCCCTTCATGACTGAACCCAAACCCGAAGTGATCATCACCTACTGCACCCAGTGCCAATGGCTGCTGCGGGCGGCCTGGCTGGCCCAGGAGCTGTTGAGCACCTTCAGCGACGACCTGGGCAAGGTCTCCCTGGAGCCTGCCAGCGGTGGCACCTTCCGCATCACCTGCAACGGCGTGCAGATCTGGGAGCGCAAGGCCGATGGGGGCTTCCCCGAGGCCAAGGTGCTCAAGCAGCGGCTGCGCGACCAGATCGACCCCGCGCGGGACCTGGGCCACAACGATCGCAGTCAGTGAGAGCCGGCCTGCACCTTGGCGGTCTTGCTGCCTGAGCTGGCCGCGGCGCGGCTCGACACCAGGATAGCGACGATGATCAAGGCCCCGCCCAGCAGCATGCGCAGGGTCGGGGTCTCGCCGAACAGCAGCCAGGCCACGCTAATCCCGTAGACCGGTTCCAGGGCGAACACCACCGCCGCAGTGCGCGCCTTGATCACCGCCAGGCTGGCGACGAACAGGCTATGGGCCAGGCCGGTGCAGAAGATCCCCAGCAGGCTGATCCACAGCCAGTCCATGGCGCGCACTTGACTCAGTTCAGGCGCGGCCACCGGCAACAGACACAGGGCCACCACCACGTTCTGGCAAAGCGCCGCCTGCACCGCGGGAATCCGCCCGGAGCTGGCGCGGTTGTTCAGCGATAGCAAGGCGAACAGCAGCCCCGAGGCCACCGCCCAGAGCAGGCCGCTGGTGGCTTGGCTGGCCAGGTCGAAATCCGGGGTGACCAGCACCAGCCCGACACTCACCAGGGCCACCAGGAGTATCTCGTTGGCGCGGATGCGCTCGCGGAAGACCAGCCCTTCAAGTATCACCGTGAAGGCCGGAAAGCTGGCGAAACCCAGGGTCGCGATGGCCACTCCGGCCACCTTCACCGCCACGAAGAAACTCACCCAGTGCCCGGCCAGCAGCAGGCCGCTGAGGAGCAGGCGGCGCCAGTCAACGGCGGCCAGTCGTTGCCAGGGGGTATTGCTCGCCAGGCGGGCGAAGCAGCCCAGGGCGAGCACGGCAAAGGCGGCGCGGCCGAACACGATCACGGCGGGCGAGGCGGCGGCCAGTTTACCGAACACGCCGGTCAGGCCGAACATCAGGGCGCCGATATGCAGGGCGCCCAGGGCAGTACGCGGAGTCATCTTTATCCTTAAGAACACAAGACAGGCCGACCTTGAATGGCAGCAGGCTCAGTCTACGAGTGGGGCTGGACGTGCGTCTGTCGCGATCCTAGGTTTTTTTGTCGAGAGATTAGCCTGCGCGCCCTGGCGCAACTGGCGCGGCGACTGGCCGAACTCCCTGAGAGCCGCCGCGGCGAAGGCGCTTTGCGAGCTGTAGCCAACGCGACTGGCGATCTCGCCCACCGCCAGCGTTGTTCCACGCAGCAGTTCCAGGGCCATGTGCAGGCGCCGGCGGCGTACATAGTCCATGGGGGTGGTGGCGCATTCGGCGATAAAGCGTGCATGCAGGTGCGCACTGGAAAGGCCGGCGATCCGCGCTAGGTCGGCCACTTGCAGCGGGTGCGCGGCATGCCGTTCGATATGCGCGTTCAGCGCGGCATAGGGCAGGCGTCGCTCTGCGAACGGTTCGCCGGCCTTGTGGTTGAGGCTGGCGAGCAGCAGCACCGCGCCTTGCTCGGCAATCAACGGGTCGTCCACCGGGCTGTTGGCGAGCCAGTCCACCAGGCGGCTCTGCTGGCTGCCAAGGGTCAGGCGCCCGGGTTGGTCGAGCAGGCGCCGGCTGGCTTCGGCGTGTTCTCCCAGGGACTCGCGGAGCCAGTGTTCCCCCGGCACATCCAGCACCAGGCAGCGACTGCCTTGCGGGCTGCCGCAGATATGCCGGGCGCCGGACGGCACCACCATCAGGCTTTGCTGTTGCACCTGGTCGCCGTGGCCCTCGACCTCGAAGTCCAGTCGGCCGGAAAGGCCGAACACCAGTTGCGGGTGTTCGTGGCTGTGGGCGATCTGATCGTGGCTGTAGTGGCGCAGGCTGAGGATGGATCCCATCGCGATCTCCTTGGCAGGTCGGCAGTCTACACCGGCGGTCGGGGCTTTGGCCTTGTCATCGCACTGCCGCATTTTTGTCATGGGTGATTAATCGCCGGGGCGCAAGCTCGCAAAAAATCCCGGAGAGCGTCCATGACCCATGTCGAACTCGCCAAGCCCAGCCGCAAGCAACGGGTACGCACCTTATGGATTTCTGATGTGCACCTGGGTACCCGGGATTGCCAGGCGGAGCACCTGGCACAGTTTCTCAAGCGTTACCACGCCGATCGCATCTACCTGGTGGGCGACATCATCGATGGCTGGAAGCTGCGCGGCGGCATGTACTGGCCCCAGGCCCATACCAATGTGATTCGCCGCTTGCTGACCATGAGCAAGCGCGGCACCGAAGTGATCTACGTCACCGGCAATCATGACGAGTTCCTCAGGCGTTACTCCAAGCTGATCCTGGGCAATATCCAGCTGGTGGACGAGGCAGTGCATGTCACCGCGGACGGCCGCCAGTTGCTGGTGATCCACGGCGACCAGTTCGACGTCATCACCCGCTATCACCGCTGGCTGGCGTTCCTCGGGGATTCGGCCTACGAATTCACCCTGACCCTCAATCGCTGGCTCAACCACTGGCGAGCGCGCTATGGCTACGGCTACTGGTCGCTGTCGGCCTATCTCAAGCACAAGGTCAAGAGCGCGGTGAGCTTTATCAGCGACTTCGAAGAGGCCATTGCCCATGAGTGCGTCAAGCGCGGGCTGCATGGGGTGGTCTGCGGGCATATTCACCATGCCGAGATCCGCAAGGTAGGCGAGGTGGACTACCTCAATTGCGGTGATTGGGTGGAGTCCTGCACGGCGCTGATCGAGCACTGGGACGGCAGCATCGAACTCTATCGCCTGGCCGAGGCCCAGGCTCGGGAAGCCCGGCTCAAGGCCGAGCGGCTGAAGGTCGCGGAACCGGCCTGAGCCCCGGTTTTCACGCCGGGCCGGCCTGGTCCATGGCCGCCTTGTACAGCGACTGCCTGGGTTGGGCGAACAGCCTCTGCAGCATTGGCTCGAAGAAACTCAGGGGCAGGCTTTGGTAGGCCGGGTCAAAGGCCGCCGCGTCGTACTTGGCGCAGAACTCGGCGGTGCGCTGGTACAGCGGGTGCTCGCGAAACTGCTCGCGCAGGTGGCGGTCCATGCCCAGGTGATGGAAGAAGTAGTAGCCCTGGAAGATTCCGTGCTTCTCCACCATCCACAGGTTCTCCGGGCTGACGAAGGGCTTGAGTATGGCGACGGCGATATCCGGGTGGTTGTAGGAGCCCAGGGTGTCGCCAATATCGTGGAGCAGGGCGCAGACCACGTACTCCTCATCACGGCCATCGTGCCAGGCGCGGCTGGCGGTCTGCAGCGAGTGGCTCAGGCGGTCCACCGGGAAGCCGCCGAAATCGCCGTCGAGCAATTGCAGGTGGGCCAGGATACGGGCCGGTAGCTGTCGGGCGTAGGCGCTGAAGTCGGCGGCGATGATCCTCCAGTCTTCCTGGGTGCCGTCCTGCATATGGGTGAAACGCGCATGAGCACTCATCGGCTAGTCTCTGGTGGTTATCGAGCGGCGACTTGGCGTTCTGGCGCCGGCCCGGGTCGGCCTGTGCCAGGTTGGCGCTAGAACGGCACCTTGCCGAGGATCATGTCGCGGTACATGACGAAGTCCCCCAGCAGGCTGTACAGCGGATGCTGGAAGGTCGCGGGGCGGTTTTTCTCGAAGAAGAAATGCCCGACCCAGGCAAAGCCGTAGCCGGCCAGCGGCAGCGCCAGGAGCAACAGCCAGGCCCCTTTGCCGATGGCGAGGGCGAGGAGGAAGATCACCAGGCTGGTGCCGATAAAGTGCAGGCGGCGGCAGGTGCTGTCGCTGTGTTCGCTCAAGTAGTAGGGGTAGAACTGGGCGAAGCTGTCGAACTGTCGGGTGTTTTCCATGGCCGCGGTCTCTGTGTTTGTTGTTGTGCGGGCGGATGTTCTGCGGGAGCTTATTTGAGTCTAGAGTCACAGGCGTTGCCGGCCAGTGACAATGGGCGCCACTTTAGTATCCTTGGGAAATTGGCCGTAGCATGCGGCTCATCATGTAAGACACCCTCATGAGCGAACGAACCACTTCCGCAAGCTGGACCATGGGAATCGTCAAGGCGCTGGAGCTGGACGGCCTGGACTGCCGGGCCCTGTTCAAGCAACTGGGGCTCGACTACGGCGCCCTGGACGATCCCGATGCGCGCTTCCCGCAAGACTCCATGACCCGGCTCTGGCAGCGCGCGGTGGAGTTGTCCGGCAACCCGGCGATCGGCCTGAACATGGGCAAGGTGGTACGTCCGGCCTCCTTTCATGTGGCCGGCTATGCGCTGATGTCGAGCCGCACCCTGGCCGAGGGCTTTCACCGCCTGGTGCGTTATCAGCGGATCATCGCCGAAAGCGCCGACCTGAGTTTCCGCCTGCTACCCGAAGGTTATGCGCTGATTCTGACGGTGCACGGCGATCATCTGCCGCCCACCCGGCAAAGCGCCGAAGCCTCGCTGGCCTGTGCCCTGGCCCTGTGCGGCTGGCTCACGGGGCGCGCCTTGCAGCCGCGCAAGGTGTTGCTGCAAGGGCCACAGCCCGAGGATGTGCAGCCCTACAAGGAGATGTTCCATGCGCCGTTGGTGTTCGCCGCGCCCTTCGATGCGCTGATCTTCGAACGGGCCGATATGGAGGCACCGCTGCCGACCGCCAACGAAGCCATGGCCTTGCTGCATGATCGCTTTGCCGGGGAGTACCTGGCGCGCTTTTCCGAGAGTCGGGTGACCCACAAGGCGCGGCAGGTGCTGTGCCGCCTGCTGCCCCAGGGCGAGCCCAAGCGTGAGGTGGTGGCGCAGACCCTGCACCTGTCGCAGCGCACCTTGCAGCGTCGCTTGCAGGAGGAGGGCACCAGTTTCCAGACCCTGCTCGACGACACCCGTCGCGAGCTGGCCGAGCAGTACCTGGCGCAGCCGCGCATGACTTTGCTGGAGATTGCCTACCTGCTGGGGTTCGCCGACCCGAGCAATTTCTTCCGCGCCTTCCGCCGCTGGTTCGATGTCACCCCCGGCGAGTACCGGGCGCGCTTGCTGGCGCTGCCAGGCTCGGTCAATGACGCCAGAATGCCGGAATACACAACACGAACACCGTGATGATCTCCAGTCGCCCCAGGAGCATGCCCAGGGACAGGATCCACTTGGCGGCGTCCGGCAAGCTGGAGAAGTTGCCGGCCGGGCCAATGGTCTCGCCCAGGCCCGGGCCGACCCCGGACACGGTACTGGCGGCGCCGGTCAGGGCGGTCATCCAGTCCAGGCCCAACAAGGACAGGGCCAGGGCGATCATGCAGATGGTGATGGCGAAGAAGAACGAGAAGGTCAGGATCGAGCGCACGATCTCTTCGTCCAGGCGATGGCCGTTGTACTTCTGCTTGATCACCGCCCTTGGGTGAATCAGCTGATTGAGGTTGGCCTTGAGCAGAATGTAGGCGACCTGGAAGCGGAAGATCTTGATCCCGCCCGCGGTGGAGCCGGAGCAGCCGCCGACGAAGCCCAGGTAGAAGAACAGCATCAGTGAGAAATTGCCCCACAGGCTGTAGTCGCCCAGGGCGAAGCCGGTGGTGGTGACCACCGAGGTCACGTTCAGCGCCACGTGGCGCAGGGCATCGAGCCAGTGCAGGTCGGTGGTCCACCAGTACCAGGTGCCGAGCACCAGCCAGGTCACCAGCAGCATGCCCAGCAAGCCCTGGACCTGCTGGTCCTTGATCAGCGCCTTGCGGTTGCCGCGCAAGGTGGCCACATACAGGGCGAAGGGCAGGCTGCCGAGAATCATCACCACCACCGCTACCCAGTGCACCGCCGGCTGTTTCCAGTGGGCCAGGGATTCGTCGGACGTGGAGAACCCGCCGGTGGAAATCGCCGACATGGCGTGGTTGATCGCGTCGAACACATTCATGCCGGCCCACCAGAACCCCAGGCTGCCGAGGATGGTGATGCCCACGTAAGTGGCGACGATCAGCCGCGCCACCATGTGCGAGCGCGGCATGACCTTTTCCGAGCGGTCCGAGGATTCGGTCTGGAACAGGCGCATGCCGCCGATGCGCAGCAGCGGCAGGATCGCCACCGCCATGCCGATAAAGCCGATGCCCCCGAGCCAGTGCAGCAGTGAGCGCCAGATCAGGATGCCCGGGGACATGTTGTCCAGGCCACTGAGCACCGTGGAGCCGGTGGCGGTGATGCCGGACATGCTTTCAAAGAACGAGTCGGTGTAGCTGATGTGCTGGGTCAAAAGGAACGGCAGGGCGGCGAAGATGCACACCACCACCCAGCTGGATACCGTCAGCAGGTACATGTCCCGGGGGCGCAGGTGAATATGCTCGGGGCGTCCGGGAATCACCAGGGCCAGCCCGGCGATAAAGGTGATCATGCTGGCCCAGAGGAAGGAGGGCAGGTCGCCGGTGCGTTCGAAGACCACCAGGGTCGCCATCGGCACCACCATGGCAATGGCCAGGGTAATGAGGAAGATGCCGATGATGAAACCAATGATCCTTAGGGTCGGCAACGCCATGTGTTCCGCTCGGGCTGTGTTGAGAAGGGCGCCCATTCTACCTGCGGGGCAGGGCATGTAAACCGGCACCCGGCCGGCAGATACCGCTAGAATGGCCGGACATTTTTTCAGGAGGTGGCCAATGCAGGCTCTCGACGCTTTGCTCAACCGTGTTTCCGTGCCGCGCCTGGTGGAGCCCGCGCCCACTGCCGCCCAGCGCGAGGTGCTGTTCAGCGCCGCGATGCGTGCGCCGGATCATGGTCAGTTGCGGCCGTGGCGGTTCCTCACCGTCGAAGGCGCGGCGCGCGAACAGTTGGGCGAATTGCTGGTGGAAGCGGTACAGCAGCAGGGCGGCGATATCACCCAGGCGGCGCTGGACAAGGCTCGTGCCATGCCGCTGCGGGCACCGCTGGTGGTCGTGGTGGTGGCGCGCCTGCAGGAGCACTTCAAGGTGCCCAAGTCCGAGCAGTTGCTGGCGGCGGGCTGCGCCGCCCACGGTATTCTGCTGGCGGCCTATGCCCAGGGCATCGGCGCGGTCTGGCGTACCGGCGAGCTGTCCTATTCGGCCCATGTGGCCAAGGGCCTGGGCCTGGAAGCCGACGAGGAAATCATTGCCTTCCTGTACCTGGGCACGCCATTGAACGAGCCGCGAGTGGCGGCGAAAGTCGACACCCGCGAGTTTGTCAGCGCCTGGAACGGCCTGGCCTGATCCGGCCTGCAGCACAACCTGGCAAGCCTTCCGCGGGCAAGTCCGCTGCCGGTCCATGAACCGGCAGCGACTTGCCCGCGCTGTTTTCAGGGTTGGGCCAGGGCGCCGGGCACCAGGGGCAGTTCCAGGCTGGCAATAAAACCGCCTTGCTCGTGGTTGGCCAGGGTCAGGCTGCCGCCGTGACGTTCCGCCGCCCGGCGCGCGATGGCCAGCCCCAGGCCATGGCCCGCAGCGCTTTGCCCGGGGGCGCGGAAAAACGGTTCGCCCAGCTGGCTCAGGTGCTCGGCGCTCACGCCGGGGCCGTGATCGCGCACGCTGATCAGGATTTTCTCACCCTGGCGCAGGGCCTGGACCTCGATCGGCTGTCCGCTGGGGTTGAAGCGCTGGGCATTGCGCAGCAGGTTGTCCACGGCGCGTTCGAGCATGGTCGGCCAGCCCCGCAGGCTCAGTTGCGGCTGGGCCTCGATGCGTACCTGCTGTTCCGGGCAGGCCAGGTGCGCGTCCTTCTGCAGGGCCAGGAGCAAGGCATTGAGGTCCACTTCTTCGGCGCTGGCGTTGTCCGCATCGACCCGGGCCAGCACCAGGATTTCGCTGATCAGCGCTTCCAGGCGATCGCATTCGCGGGTCAGCCGTGGCCAGAGTTTCTCGCGCTCCTCGGGTACGGCGCGTTCTGCCAACGCCAGGGCGATGCGCAGGCGCGCCAGGGGCGAGCGCAGTTCATGGGAAACATCCCGCAGCAGCTGGCGCTGGCTGCCGATCAGGCTTTGCAGGCGTGAGCCCATGCGGTTGAAGTCCCGGGCCAGCACGCCGAATTCATCGCGGCGGTTGGCCAGGCGCGCCAGGCTGTTCTGCTGGTAGGAGGCCTGGCCCAGGTCGTGCACCGCGCCGCGCAAGCGGCTCAGGGGACGGGTGATGGACAGGGTCACCAGCAGGCTGAACAGGGTCAGTACCACCAGGGCGATGGTCAGGGCGCTGAGGGGCCAGGTCAGGCTGTCGCGGTGCCAGGAATCGAGTTCCGGGTGGGGAATGCGGTAGATGAACAGGTAGGTGTCGCCGGTGGCCGGGCTGCTGTATTCCGCGGTCAGGCGACGCCAGGGCAGGTGCCGGTCGTCGTTGTTCTGCCGGGCCTCGAAGGCTGCGGCGCGCCGTGGAAAGGTGCCGCGCACCACCGGGTCGCCACTCTCGTTGAGTACCTGGACATCGATATGGTACTGGCGCTTGCGTTGCTGGAGGATGTCCTGGGCGGCGTCTTCGCCCTGGCTTTCGTAGGTTTGCGTCCACTCCTGGGCCAGGCTGTTGAGGCCCGGGTGGCGACTGAGAATCCAGGCATCCTGATTGAGCATGTGCCCGAGCAGGATCGACAGCCCTGCAACCAGGGCGATGGCCAGCCAGAAACTGGCCAGGACGCGCCAGAACAATGAACGCACGGAAATTCCTCGAACGCGAAAGCCCAGTGGGGGAGGCCACTGGGCTGTTGGGGGAAGGCTAACGCATTATTGCGCTTTTTGCGGTTGTTGCGCTTTCCAGGCCTTGAACTCGGCCCATTCGGCGCGCCGTTGTTCCTGTTTCTTGACGATGGCGTCGAACTCTTTCTGCTGTTCAGGCTTGAGCACGGCGCGGATATCGGCCTGGGTTTTCTGCTGTTTGGCGGCCAGTTCGTCCTTCATGGCTTTCTGCTCGGCCGGAGGCAGTTTTTCCAGGTATTTCTCCACCACCGCCTTGCGTTCGTGCATTTGCTCGCCCATCAGCTTGCCGATCTGCTGGCGTTGCTCGCGGCTCAAGTCGAGCTGGCTGAAAGGGCCTTTGCCGCGCATGTGCTCGCTGTGCCGAGGGCCGTCCATCGGCCCCATCGGGCCGTTGCCTTCGGGCATGGCCATGGCCAGGGTGGGCAGGGCGGCGGCGAACATCAGAGCGATCAGGGTCTTGCGCATGGTGTGTCTCCTTGTCTCATTCCCGGTCAGTTCCGGATGAGCTCAGGTTACCCAGGGCAAGGTCAGCGGCGGTCAGCGAAGGGTAAAGCTTGGGTAAAGACCCGGGACCAGCGCCCTGACAAAAGCTGCAGGGCGTGGTTACAGGCTGTAGTAGTAACCGCGGCTGCGCAGGGCGACGATGCGCGGGCGACCGTCAGGGTGAGGGCCGACCTTCTTGCGCAGGTTGCTCACGTGCATGTCCAGGCTGCGGTCGTACAGGGTCAGTTTGCGGCCCAGGGCGATCTGCGCCAGTTCCTGTTTGTCCAGGGGCTCGCCCGGCTGTTTGAGCAGGGCCTCCAGCAGGCGGCTTTCGGAAACCGTCAGGCTGATGTCCTGATCGTCGATGGTGACCACGCCACGCAGCGGGCTGAAGCACAGGTCGCCCAGTTCCATCTGGCTGGAGGCCGCCACCGGATGGCTGCGGCGCAATACGGCGCGCAGGCGGGCGGTGAGTTCGCGGGGGTCGCAAGGCTTGGCCAGGTAGTCGTCGGCGCCCAGTTCCAGGCCGAGGATGCGGTCCAGGGGTTCGCCGCGGGCCGAGAGCATCAGCACCGGCAGTTCCGGGTGATCGTTGCGCAGTTGCTTGAGCAGTTCCAGACCGCTGCCGTCGGGCAGCATCACATCCAGCACCACCGCGGCGGGGGGCGTATCGGCCAGGGCCCGGCGAGCGCTCAGGCCATCGTGGCAGGCGCGTACCTGAAAGCCTTCCTGGGCCAGCCAACTGCTCAGGAGCTCGCACAGCTCCTGGTCATCATCAATCAGTAACAGGTCGCTCATGAATCACTCAATTTAGCCATTGTCGACGCTTGCGGTGTCCGCCACTGGCAAAGATACCGCAGAGCAGGGCGATCAGGGCCACGCCGCCGCCGGTAATGAACCACTGTTGCTGCTCGGTGAGCAAACGCGGTGTCGAGCTGGCCTGGGTTTCCTTGAGCTGCTGCTTGAGACGCTGGTTCTCCTGGCGCACCCGCGCCAACTGCGGGCTTTCCCGCTCGGCATCGGCACTTTGCAGTTGCTTGCTCAGTTCTTCCCGCAGGCGTTCGCTTTCCTTCAAGCGTTGCTGCAATTCGGTGATCTGACTACCGGCGCTCAGGGACAGCGGTGTTTCCTCGGCGAGGGCCGGGGCCCCGATCGACAACATGACCAACAACAGGCACAGCGGACCTTGGCGCATCGAAACTCCTGATTCCAATCGAGTGTTGGGCAGGTTGTCGGCAGTCAAACGAGAATAATGAGCGATTGAGAACGCGATGAGCCTTGAAGGTTCACCGCGCCCGGGGGATTTACGGCATCGATTGCTTGAACGGCTTGACCACTACGTTGGCGTAGACGCCGGCGGTCACGAACGGGTCGGCGGCGGCCCAGGCCTGGGCTGCGCTCAGGGAGTCGAACTGGGCGACGATCAGGCTGCCGGTGAAGCCCGCAGCACCCGGGTCTTCGCTGTCCACCGCCGGGTGTGGGCCGGCCAGTACCACCCGCCCCTCGGCCTTGAGCTGTTGCAGCCGCTCAAGGTGCGCCGGGCGCATGGCCATGCGTTTTTCCAGGGAGTTGGCGGAGTCTGTGGCAATGATGGCGTAGAGCATGTCAGTCCTCGGTTTTCGGGGTAGTGGGATCGGCGTCATGCAGGTGGCGGGACAGGTACACACCCTGGCCCACCAGGAACAATACGGTCATGCCCAGGCTGCCGAAGACCTTGAAGTCGACCCAGATGCTCTGGAAGGTGAAGGCGACGAACAGGTTGGCGGCGCCGCAGAACAGGAAGAAGGCGATCCAGGCGATGTTCAGGCGAGTCCAGACCGGCTCCGGCAAGGTCAGGGCATGGCCCATGATGCGCTTGATCAGCAGGCGGTCACCAATGAAGTGGCTGCCGATAAAGACCAGGGCGAACAGCCAGTTGACCACCGGAGCTTTCCACTTGAGGAAGGTTTCACTGTGGAAGGCCAGGGTCAGGCTGCCGAATACCAGGCAGGCGATCAGGGTCAGCCATTGGCTCTTTTCCAGCTTGCGCTGGCTAATGAATAGCGCGCCATAGACCACCAGGGAACTGATGATCAGCACTGCTGTGGCGCTGAAGATACCGCCCAAGGTCACTTCGTGACCGGCCAGGTCGATAACGCGAGGATCGATTTTGTAGACGATGAAGAACAGAAACAGCGGGATGAAATCGATGAATTGTTTCACAGTGGCAGCCAGAATCAGGATGTCCCGGCATAATAACAAACATCCCTGATAGCGAAAGCGCCAGCTGACTCGAGGTTTTAACGTCCCGTGAATGTTGATTTGCACTGCCACAGTACGGCCTCCGACGGCGCCCTGGCGCCTGCGGTTCTGGTGGCGCGGGCGTTTGAAAGAGGCGTGCGAGTCCTGGCCCTGACCGATCACGACACCCTTGAAGGCCTGGCCGAGGCACGCCTGGCGGCCGAACAACTGGGCATGCAACTGGTCAATGGCGTGGAGCTGTCCTGTACCTGGGGCGGCGCCACCATCCATGTGCTGGGCTATGGCTTCGATACCCGGGCCCCGGCCCTGGTGGCGGCCATCGACAAACTGCATGAAGGGCGCTGGCTGCGGGCCGAGGAAATCAGTCGCAAGCTGGCCCTCAAGGGCATGCCGGGGGCGCTTGAAGGCGCGCGGGCCATCCAGCAGGAGCTGGGGGACAGCGGCAATGCCCCGGCGCGGCCGCATTTTGCCGATTACCTGGTGCGTGCCGGTTTCGTCAAGGATCGCGCCGATGCTTTCCGCAAGTGGCTGGGGGCCGGCAAGCTGGGGGACGTCAAGCAACACTGGCCGACCCTGGAGGAGACCGTCGGCACCCTGCGCGAGGCCGGCGCCTGGGTCAGCCTGGCTCATCCCTGGCACTACGATTTCACCCGCAGCAAGCGCCGCCGGCTGGTTGCCGACTATATTCAAGCCGGTGGCCATGCCATTGAAGTAGTCAATGGCCATCAACCTGCGGAGCAAGTGGGCAGTTTGGCTATCCTTGCCCGTGAATTCGGACTGCTGGTCAGCGCCGGCAGTGACTTCCATGGCCCAGGAGGCTGGTCCGAGATCGGTGAGTACCGCCCGGTTCCTGAGGATCTGCCACCTCTTTGGTGTCGGTTCAAACATGAGCCCATTATTGCCGCCTGAACAGGTAGAGACAGTGAGTCAATTTTTCCAGATCCATCCGGAAAACCCGCAGCCGCGCCTGATCAAGCAGGCGGTGGAGATCATTCGCGGCGGTGGCGTGGTGATTTACCCCACCGATTCGTCCTACGCCATTGCCTGTCAGATGGGTGACAAGGGGGCGATCGAGCGGGTGCGACGCTTGCGCCAACTGGACGACAAGCACAACTTCGCGCTGATCTGCAGCGACCTTTCGCAGTTGGGGCTGTTCGCCAAGATTGACACCGGCACTTTCCGCTTACTCAAGGCCTATATTCCAGGGCCTTACACCTTCATTCTCAACGCCACCCGGGAAGTACCGCGGCTGTTGCTGCACCCCAAGCGCCGCACCATCGGCCTGCGGGTGCCGAGCAACCCCATCGCCCTGGCGCTGCTGGCCGAACTGGGCGAGCCGCTGATGAGCGTCAGCCTGATCATGCCCGGCGACACCGAGGCCCTGAGTGATCCCTACGAGATGCGCCAGCTGCTGGAGCACCAGGTGGACCTGATCATCGACGGCGGCTTTGGCAGTACCGAATCCTCCACTGTGATCAACCTGGCCGATGGCGAGCCGGAAGTGATTCGCGTCGGCTGCGGCGACCCTGCGCCGTTCATGGCCGAGGCCTAGATGTCTGCAGTAGAAACCGTCGACGAACAGGCCGACGCCCAGCAGGAGCTGCCATTCGCCATGGTCTACGGCCAGGCGGTCACGCAGATGCCCCTGGACCTGTACATTCCCCCGGATGCCCTGGAAGTCTTCCTCGAAGCCTTCGAAGGGCCGCTGGACCTGCTGCTGTACCTGATCCGCAAGCAGAACATCAATATTCTCGATATCCCGGTGGCGGAGATCACCCGCCAGTACATGGGTTACGTGGAACTGATGCAGTCGGTGCGCCTGGAACTGGCCGCCGAGTACCTGGTGATGGCGGCGATGCTTGCCGAGATCAAGTCGCGGATGCTGTTGCCACGCTCCGCCGAGGTCGAGGAAGAAGAGGACGATCCTCGGGCCGAGCTGATCCGCCGCCTGCAGGAGTACGAACGCTTCAAGGCCGCTGCCGAAGGCATCGACGGCCTGAGCCGGGTTGGTCGCGACGTGATAGTTCCCAAGCTCGACGCTCCCGAAGCGCGGGCGCGCAAGCTGTTGCCGGATGTGGCCCTGGAAGAGGTGCTGATGTCCATGGCCGAAGTGCTGCGCCGTGGCGACATGTTCGAAAGCCATCAGGTCAGCCGTGAGGCGCTGTCCACCCGCGAGCGCATGAGTGATGTGCTGGAGCGGCTCAAGGGCGGCGGTTTCGTGCCCTTTGTCGAGCTGTTCACCGCCGAGGAAGGGCGCCTGGGGGTGGTGGTGACCTTTATGGCGGTCCTCGAGCTGGTCAAGGAATCCCTGGTCGAGCTGGTGCAGAATGAGCCCTTTGCGGCCATCCACGTACGGGCGCGAGCCGAATAACGAGCTTAAATCATGAACCTGAATGAACCCCGCGAGCTGGCCTCCCTGCTCGAAGCCTTTCTGTTGGCCTCGGGAAAACCCCAGTCCCTGGAGCGCCTGTTCGAGCTGTTCGAGGAGGCCGAGCGGCCGGAGCCGGCGGTCTTCAAGAAGGCCCTGGCGCTGCTGGGCAAATCCTGCGAGGGACGGGCCTTCGAGCTCAAGGAAGTGGCCTCCGGCTATCGCCTGCAGATTCGCGAGACCTACGCCCCCTGGGTCGGCCGCCTGTGGGAAGAGCGGCCGCAGCGCTACTCCCGGGCGCTGCTGGAAACCATGGCGCTGATTGCCTATCGCCAGCCCATCACCCGTGGTGAGATCGAGGACGTACGTGGCGTCGCGGTCAACAGCAATATCGTCAAGACCCTGCTGGAGCGCGAGTGGATTCGCGTGGTGGGCTATCGCGATGTGCCGGGCAAACCGGCGATGTTCGCCACCACCAAGGCCTTTCTCGACCACTTCAACCTGAAGAACCTCGACGACCTGCCGCCCCTGGCGGAACTGCGGGAAATCGAGGTCGAGCCGGTGCTGGAGTTCGACGAGGCCCCGGTGCCCGAGCATCTGCAACAATTGGCCGACGCCAGCGCCGAGCCGCAAGAGCCCAAGGACGAGACCAGCTTCCACACCTTGCTGCTGGAGTTGGACTCCATGGAGCAGGGGATCAAGACCGACTTCGACGATCTGCACCGTGATGGCGCGGTCGAGCCCGGGGATCAGGAACCGCTGTTCGATGAGCCTGAGGTGCAAGCCGAGCCGGGCATTGCTGCCGATGACCCGGATCAATTCCCGCTCGAGCCTGAAGACCCGGCACAGCCCGAAGCCGAGGAAGACCTGCTGGGGGTAGCCGAGGCCCGGGCCAAGTTGCTGGCGGCGGTGGCTGCGCTGGAACCTGCTACACCGGAACTGAGTGAAGAGGAGGCCGAAGCCCTGGCCCTGGCCGAGGCTATCGAGAACGAACGCCGCCTGCAGGACGACTGACCTTGGCGTACGCGCTGGCTTCAAGGTAGGTGTACGGCTGGCGGGCTTCTTCGCCGGCAAGCCGGCTCCTACGGGAGCGATCTCAGCCACCGGCGGGCGGAAAAAATCTCCACTGGTGACTGATCGACTAGTCTGTGATGCGCAACCGCCGCCATGAGCGTATGATTCGCGACCCTTTGGCGATCCCTTCGCCACAGAACCTGTTTTCCACGCTTCAGGCCGCTCAAGCCTGAAGTGCTACACCGGGAGGTGCCCAGATGAGCGACAAAGAACAACTCGACCAGGAAATCCGTCCAGCCGGCGAAAAGCTGCAGAAAGTGCTGGCGCGCATTGGCGTCGGCTCGCGCCGCGACGTTGAATCCTGGATCAGCCAGGGCCGGATCAAGGTCAATGGCGCCGAGGCCAGCCTTGGCCAGCGTGTCGACCTGCACGACGCCATTGCCATCGACGGCAAGCTGATCAAGCGCGAAGAGGCCGCCGAATCGGTGCGCCGGGTGATCATGTACAACAAGCCCGACGGCGAGATCTGCACCCGCGACGACCCGGAAGGCCGTCCTACCGTGTTCGACAAGCTGCCGCGCCCTCGTGAAGGCCGCTGGATCAATATCGGCCGCCTGGACATCAACACCACCGGCCTCTTGATGTTCACCACCGACGGTGAGCTGGCCAACCGCCTGATGCACCCTTCCTACGAGATGGACCGCGAGTACGCGGTGCGTGTGCGTGGCGAAGTCGACGACGAGATGATCGCGCGCCTCAAGGCCGGGGTGATGCTCGAAGACGGCCCGGCCAAGTTCACCGATATCCAGGAAGCGCCCGGTGGTGAAGGCTTCAACCACTGGTACCACTGTGTGGTGATGGAAGGCCGCAACCGTGAAGTGCGTCGTCTGTGGGAATCCCAGGGCCTGGTGGTCAGCCGCCTGAAGCGCGTGCGTTTCGGCCCGGTGTTCCTTAACTCCGACCTGCCCATGGGCCGCTGGCGCGAAATGAGCCAGTACGAGGTCGACGTACTGAGCGCCGAAGTCGGCCTGACCCCGGTGGCGATGCCGCAACTCAACGCCAAGTCCAAGGACAAGCTGGAGCGTCTGCAGCGCAAATCCTCGCGGCCGATGGGCAAGGGCGAGCGGGTGCGTACCCTGCGTCCTGCCAATGGCGCACCGTCCACTTCGCGCGCTCCCCGTGAGCCGCAGATCGAAGGCGAGCGTCCAGGGCGCAAGCCGGCGGCCCGTCAGGATGGCGAGCGCGCGCCACGGGCACCGCGTCCGGCAGCTGGGCGTGGCACGCCAGTGGCCGAGCGCCCGGCGGACACCAAGCGTCCGGCCAAGCCGGCGCCGAAGTCCAAGCGCCCAAGCCTGTCGCTGGACAAGGACGCGCCGTCCGGCAAGCGCCGTGGCGCTCCGGCCGGTAGCGGCCAGCGTCCTGGTTTTGGTCGTCGCAAGCCGGAATAAACCTCGGCCAGCAGACAAAAAACGCCATCCCTCGGGATGGCGTTTTTTTTCGCCCGCTGATCCGTAGGAGCCGGCTTGCCGGCGAAGGGGCTCCTGAGCCTTGTGTTGGCCTTGCGGGCGTCTAGAAGGCGAACTGGCCGTCGAACACCGGCTTGTTGTCCACCGCCAATACCCCTGAGCTGAAGATCAGGTCCAGGTGATGGCTGCCCTTGGCGCCGCCGCCCAGCCCCAGGTGCAGGCCGCAATGGCGTTCCTCGAAGCCCGAGTTGCGCCCGTACAGGCTCTTGATGCCCTCGTTGGTGCCTATGCCCAGTTCCTCGATGCGTCGGTTCGACGGGTTGGCATCCAGGTACTTGTTGAAGTCCTTGACCAGCCCAGGCACCTGGCTGGCCACCTGGCGAATGCTCGAATTCTCGATCCACAGCTCCAGCGGCTGCTGCAGCACACCGTATTTGCGGGCAAAGGGGATGGTGCTGAGGAAGGTGCCAAGAAACTTCACCTGGCCATTGATTGCATCGCTGTGGGTGGCGATCTCGCCCGGCGCCAGGTCGTAGTTGCCCACGCCGTTGATGTCGGTCCATTTCTTCACGCCGTCCAGGGGCGTTTCGAAGTACGAGCCCTGGGCATCGCGAAAGCTCAGGGTGCTGGCCTGGGACAGGCGACGGATCAGGCTGGCGTTGAGGTCAGCGATGCGCTGCGGCTCGACGCTGAAGGTGTCGTAGAAATACTGGCCGTAATCCTTGAACAGCAGGGATTTCTTCCAGTGCTCGGCCATCAGCCCATGCAGCGGGCGGAGGAACTCCGGGCCGTCGGGGCGTGGCTGGGGCAGGGTCGAGGAGTCGTAGAAGAAGATATACAGGTCGCAGTCGACGATGGCCCGGGCCAGGGTGTCGGCGGGTTCCAGGTCCAGGCGCAGGGCGTTGATCGTCAGCGCGCTGGCCAGCTGGGATTGCTCGATGATGGCGCTGACCATGGCCTGGTACTCGGCGGTATGGCCGATCACCAGTTGCGAAGGGCGCTGGGCGTTCAAGGCCGGATGCCGCTCGAGGTAATACAGGAAATGACCAATGGCGCGGGTGTTGTCCATAAAACCTCCCTGGAGGACAGAAGTGACCGGGGCAGGCACAGGGCCTGCTCCGGTCCGGGCGCCTTACATCGGCCACATGGCGGTGCCGAAAGGCACCACGGCGTCGGCCTGCATCATTTCCACGGCGGCGTCATGGGTGGCCGCTTCAAACCAGTCGTCCAGTTGCAGCTCGGTTTCCAGATCCTGTTCCAGTGTTTGCATGGTGACTCTCCTAGAAAATATTGCGCAAAGCAGTCCATTGGGTGGAGCGGCCCGACCGTCACCAACGGGACAGGTGCTGACGGTCGGGCCGCTCCACAGGGCTTGCCGACGGGTACCGCTGGCAAGTGGCTGGAAACCTAGTTCAGGGTTTTTTGGAGTGCAAAAAAATAATTAGATTATTTTCTGCTGAACTTTATTTTCTATTTTAAGGCCGAGTGATTTGTTCTCGAAAAACAGCAGGCTAAGGTTTTTCTCAGGGCCGGGCTGCGGCAGCGTCAATTTGCAGTCGGTGCTGTGCGGGATCTACCTTGGCAAGTTTTCGTTACGCTGCGTAAACAATGGCTGACGAAATACGCCCATATCCGACCTGGGTTGGCGAACTTTGCTTGGGTGTAAGGAAAAGCTTCCGAATTTTGCCCTGTGGTTGGGCTGCAGAGGCTCTGGCCCGCTTGTTCCAGGGCGACAAGGCGGGTCAGATACACGCCTGCCTGCGTACAGGTGCATAACAAGAAGGAGGCGCAATGAACGCCGTAACCGACTTTCCCTCATTCCCTTCGAAGGGCGATGACCTTCGCCCCTTCAGCGACGACCCCACTGGGTCGCTCCACTTTTTCGCCGCCGATGCCGGGCATCGAGCCGGCCCCACGTGATTGCGCTTGCCGGCACGCTGATACAGCGAGGTCTGGCAGGAGGGAGTCAGGGGTGTACAATGCGCGGCGTTTTAACTGTGACCCCATTGCGTACCCGCGCATTTGGCGCCTAGACCGCGCTTTTCAGCTCGCCCACAGGGCACTGGAGACACCGCTGCAGGGCCCATAAACTCAAGGTTATCCACCTTGTTCACTCCACTGCGTCACGAGCGTGGTGGGTTCGATTTCGTCACAGA
Organism: Pseudomonas sp. NFXW11; assembly: GCF_049887815.1. Lineage (NCBI taxonomy): Bacteria > Pseudomonadati > Pseudomonadota > Gammaproteobacteria > Pseudomonadales > Pseudomonadaceae > Pseudomonas > Pseudomonas sp. NFXW11. Next base: position 138,737 of record NZ_JAGEKI010000004.1, read on the forward strand.
TAAAAACAAACAGGTGACGCATGACCGTTAGACAAACGCTGAACTTCTGGTGCCTGCGCTGGGGTTTGATCGGCGCCGCTTAAGCCTTTCCGGGCGGCAACGTCTTGCATTTATCATCAAACCTTGCGTGAGAACCTTTTCATGAGTGGACAAAACTCGCATTCGGGCGAGCTCAAGCGCGGCCTGAAAAATCGCCATATTCAACTGATCGCCCTGGGTGGCGCGATCGGTACCGGTTTGTTCCTGGGGTCGGCCGGGGTGCTCAAATCCGCTGGCCCGTCGATGATCCTCGGCTACGCCATCTGCGGCTTCATTGCCTTCATGATCATGCGCCAACTTGGGGAAATGATCGTCGAAGAGCCGGTGGCCGGCTCCTTCAGCCATTTCGCCCACAAGTACTGGGGTGGCTTCGCCGGTTTCCTCTCGGGCTGGAACTGCTGGATTCTCTACATCCTGGTGGGCATGTCGGAGCTGACTGCGGTCGGCAAGTACGTGCACTACTGGTGGCCGGAAGTGCCGACCTGGGCCTCGGCGGCGGTGTTCTTCGTGATGATCAATGCGATCAACCTGGCCAACGTCAAGGTCTTCGGCGAGGCTGAGTTCTGGTTCGCCATCATCAAGGTGGCGGCCATCGTCGGCATGATTGCCCTGGGCAGCTACCTGCTGGTCAGCGGCAGTGGCGGCCCACAGGCCTCGGTGAGCAACCTCTGGTCCCATGGCGGCTTCTTCCCCAACGGGGTCAACGGCTTGGTGATGGCAATGGCGATCATCATGTTCTCCTTCGGCGGCCTGGAAATGCTCGGTTTCACCGCGGCCGAGGCCGACAAGCCGAAAACCGTGATCCCCAAGGCAATCAATCAGGTGATCTACCGCATCCTGATTTTCTACATCGGTGCCCTGGTGGTACTGCTGTCGCTGACTCCCTGGGACTCCCTGCTGCAGACCCTGAACGCTTCCGGCGATGCCTACAGCGGCAGCCCGTTCGTCCAGGTGTTCTCGATGCTGGGCAGCAACACTGCGGCGCACATCCTCAACTTCGTGGTATTGACCGCGGCGTTGTCGGTGTACAACAGCGGCACCTACTGCAACAGCCGCATGCTGCTGGGCATGGCCGAACAGGGCGATGCGCCCAAGGCCCTGGCCAAGATCGACAAGCGCGGGGTGCCGGTGCTGTCGATCCTCGCCTCGGCGGTGGTGACCTTTGTCGCAGTGCTGCTCAACTACCTGATTCCGCAGCACGCCCTGGAGCTGCTGATGTCCCTAGTGGTGGCGACCCTGGTGATCAACTGGGCGATGATCAGCTACTCGCACTTCAAGTTCCGCCAGCACATGAACCGTACCGGCCAGACCTCGCTGTTCAAGGCCCTGTGGTACCCCTACGGCAACTACATCTGCCTGGCGTTCGTGGTGTTTATCCTCGGCATCATGCTGATGATTCCGGGCATCCAGGTTTCGGTGTACGCGATCCCGGTGTGGCTGGTGTTCATGTGGGTCTGCTACGTCATCAAGAACAAGCGCAGTGCCCAGCACTCGCTGCCGACGGCCAGCGCTGCGCTGAAGTAAGCGCTGCCCCGACCCTGAAAACCCGGCCTCGGCCGGGTTTTTCATTTATGGCGTATCCTGTGCGCCCTGAACCCGGATTCCCGTTCCATGCTGGTGATTTCCAACAACGTGCATCTGCCGGATGCCGAGATCGAGCTGACCGCCATACGCGCCCAGGGCGCTGGCGGGCAGAACGTCAACAAGGTGTCCAGCGCGGTGCACCTGCGTTTCGATATCCCGGCCTCGTCCTTGCCGCCCTTCTATAAGGAGCGTCTGCTGGCGCTGCGCGACAGCCGCATCACCAGTGACGGCGTGGTCATCATCAAGGCCCAGCAGTACCGCACCCAGGAGCAGAACCGTGCCGACGCCCTGGAGCGTTTGCTGGAGCTGATTCTCGCGGCCATCAAGGTGGAAAAGAAACGCCGCCCCACCAAGCCGACCCTGGGCTCGAAGAAACGCCGCCTGGAGACCAAGTCCAAGCGCGGCACCATCAAGGCCGGACGCGGCAAGGTGGACTACTAGCCGGCCGCGCGTTCCTCGCGCTGCCTGGGTGCCTGGCGATACAGGTACAGGCTCAGCAGCAGGCCCCCGCAGGCGGCGAGGGCGGCGAACAGAAAGATCGAGGCAAAGCCGAAGCCGGCGGCAATCGCCCCGGCTAGGGGGCCGGTGATGCCCAGCGACAGATCGATAAACAGCGAATAGGCCCCTACCGCCGCACCACGGCTGGAGGCCGGTACCAGGTTCACCGCTTCCACCCCCAGTGCCGGGAACACCAAGGAGAAGCCAAAGCCGCTCAGCGCCGCGCCGGCCAGGGCCCAGTTGGCGTCGCTGGCCAGCCACAGCAGCAACAGGCCGAGGGTTTCCACCGACAGGCAGGCAATCGCCACGCGAAAGCCGCCGAGGCGGTTGATCAGGTTGCCGAACAGCAGTCGCGCGCCGATAAAACTGGCGCCGAACAGGCTCAGGCACAGCACCGCGTTGGGCCATTGGTGGGTGGCGTAATACAGGGTGATAAAGGTGGCGATGGTGCCAAAGCCGATAGAGCCCAGGGCCAGGCCGCAACCATGGGGAAACACCTTGCCCAGCACATGGATAAACGGCAGGCGCTCACCGGCGACTATGGGCGCGGCGAGTTTCGGCCAGGCCAGCAGCAGGCCGAACACCGCCAGCAAGATGATGCTCGCGCCCATGCTCCACAGCCCCAGCTGGCTCACCAGCCACACCCCCAGGGGCGCGCCCACGGCCAGGGCGCCATAGCTGGCGATGCCGTTCCAGGAAATCACCTTGGCGGTGTTCGGCGCGCCAACCCGGCCAATGCCCCAGCCAATGGCCCCCGAGCCCACCAGGCTTTCCGCGCTGCCCAGCACCAGGCGGCCGATCAGCAGGCTGGTGAGACTCAGCAACGGCATGTGCTGCAGCCAGGCCGAGAGCAGCATGAACACCCCACTCAAGCCGCAGCCGGCCAGGCCGTACATCACCGCCCGCTTGCAGCCCAGGTTGTCGATGATGCGCCCGGCGTAGGGGCGGCTGAGCAAGGTGGCCAGGTACTGCACGCTGATCACCAGCCCGGCGATCACCGCGCCAAAGCCCAGGTCGCTGTGCACATAGCCCGGCAGCACCGCCAGGGGAATGCCGATATTCAGGTAGCCGATAAAGGTGAACAGGACGATGGAGACGACTTGCAGCGTGACCGCCGAGGGGCGCTGGGAATCTGGCATGGGGAGGGACCACTGCGACAGCTGAGATAGATAGGCTGCTTATGATACCGCTGTGATCGAGGAGGCCGCAGGATAAATCTGTGGGTTGTGCGGATCTTTACGAACCTGTGCAGGGGTTCAGCTGTGCTGCTCCCCCAGCAAGCGGGTGGTCACCAGGGCTGCCAGGGCATTTTCCTGGGTGCCGAAACGGGCCAGCAGGGCGGCCTGTTTTTCCGCGCTGAGGCGATTCCACACCTCGATCATCTGCTGTGCAGTGCCGATCAGGGCGTTGGCCTGGGTTTCGTCGAAGGTGTCGGTCATGGTGCGGTGGGGCTCTTGCAAGGTTTCAGGCGGTGTGGAAAGCGCTTGAGTAGCGCTTTCCACACGGTCTGGTTACAGCTCTCTCAGTCTTCGCTGTCGGCCTGGCGGCGGTCGGCGGCTTCTTGGGCTACAGGCTTGTCAGCACTGGCTTGTGGCGGGGTTGTCTGCTCAGTTTCGTGCAGGCTCGGGAAGGGGAGATTCGGGATCTCGTGCATATCGTTGCTCCTCGCAAAGTCTGTTTTTTAAATCGCTGGGTAGGTCCGCGCTTTTAAAAAGCCTGGGCAGGATACAGCACCACAAATGACAGAAAGATTTTTATTTCCCCCGAATCGACGCCCGGTGCAGCGAAATTTCCGCTGCATGGTGATTCCACCCACGCAGGCGCCGCAACGCCGGTGAGGGCGTTGCAGCATGCTCATGGCTAGGGCTCGGCGGGGCTGACGATGATCTTGCCAGTCATCTGCGGATGCAGGGCGCAGAAGTACTCGTAGGTGCCGGGCGACTCGAAGACATAGGAAAAACGCTCGTTGGTGTCCAGGGCCGCAGAGCGGAACAGCTTGTTGGTTTGCGCGACGGTGTGGGGGATCTGGTCGTCATTGACCCAGGTGACTCGAGTACCTGCGGTCACGTGCAGATCCCCGGGCTGGTACATGAATTCGCGGATATCGATCTGCACATCCTGGGCCCAGGCTGGTGTCGCCAGGCATCCCAGGAGCAGCAGAGGCAGGAGTGTCTTCATGGTGCGGGTACCTTCAGGCCAGGGTGGCGTCGAGCAGGGCCAGCGGATGCTCGCCCTGGGTGGCCAGGACATCGGTGATGCCCAGGTAGTTGCGCAACTGGTCGGCGGCCACCGTCATCGGCCCGGGGGTTGGCGCAGCACCGGGTGCCGGTTGCGGATACGCGGTACCGCGGGCGGTGTGGAAGGTGATGTTGCCCTCGATCTTCTGGATCACCTGGTGAATATGGCCATTGAGGATGGTCACCGAGCCGTAGTTGCGCAGCAGGGCGATGGCCTGGTCGCCGTCCTCGGTGCCCCAGCCCCATGGCTGGTAGATGGTCCACAGCGGAATATGGGTGAAGACCACGATCGGCGTACTGCTGCTCACCGCCCGCAGGTCATCCGCCAGCCAGGCCAGTTGCTCGGCGCCCAGGTTGGCTTCGCGCCCGGCCTGGAAGTTGAACACGTTGACCAGGGCGACGAAGTGCACGCCCTGCTGGTCGAAGCTGTACCAGCCATTGCCCTTGGTGCCCTTGCCGTAGCGCTGCAGGTACAGCTGGCCGGCGCCTTCGTCGAGGGTGTCGTGTTCGCCCGGTACGTAGTGCACGGGTGCCGGCAGGGCTTTGAGCAACTGTGCCGCAGTGTCGAACTCCTCGGGCCGCGAAAGGTGGGTGATATCGCCGGTGTGCAAGATCAGCCCGGGTGTCTTGGGCAGGGCAATGACTTTATCGATGGCTACCTGCAGGGTCTTGACCGGCTCGGGGTTGGCTTCCTTGTTGAAGCCGATGTGCGAGTCGCTGATCTGCACGAAGTGAAAGCTGCTGGCCAGGGCTGCGGGATTGCTTGTCTGGCCGTTCTGGTCCAGGGCGAAGGCCCGGGGAATGCCCCCGCAAAGGGCCCAGACCACCCCGGCGCCAGCCCAGGCCGAGCATTTGAGCAGGGTGCGTCGATCGGGGTTTTGCGGGCCATCGGTAAGCTGGGGTTGCGATCTGTCATGAGTGTCCATGGAGCTGCCCTCGTAGCGGTCTACAGTGATGGGTCTCACCTGTGTAAAACCGCGTGACCAGGGGCTTTATTCCGCAGCAGAGCCATTTTTTCTTTGCGGGAATAAAACCTGCGTTTTCATCGTTATCAGTGGGCAAGGGAATCGGAGCCAGCATGACGCGATTCGAGGAACTGTTCCTGCCGCACCTGAATGCGGCCTATAACCTCGCACGCTGGTTGACCGACAACGACAGCGCGGCCCAGGACGTGGTGCAGGAAAGCGCCTACCGGGCGGTGAAATTCCTTCACCGTTTCGATGGCGGCAACGCCAAGGCCTGGTTTCTCACCATAGTCCGCAATGAAAGCTACAACTGGCTCAAGCTTTCCGCCCGCCAGGGCGGCGTGGCCTTCGATGATGCCTGGGTGGAGGACGAGGCGCGGCAGCACGACGGCGATACGCCGGAGTGGCAATTGATCCGTGGGCAGGAGGCCGAACAGCTGCAGCAGGCGCTGCTGGCGCTGCCTCCGGCCTTTCGTGAAGTGATAGTGCTCAAGGAGCTGGAAGACATGGCCTACAAGGACATTGCGAAGATCGTCGACATTCCTCTGGGGACCGTCATGTCGCGCCTGGCCAGAGGCCGTTGCATGCTCCGGCAGCAGTTGCTGAAGTCGCGTCCATCATGAACGACCTCGACTGCAAGACCTGCCGCCAGTGGCTGCACGGCTACCTCGACAACGAGCTGGAGGTGAATGCGGCCGCCGAGGTGGCCGAGCACCTGCGCCATTGCCCCGGTTGCGCCGGGGAATACGCCGCGTTGCGCAGCCTGAAGGCCGAGGTCAGGGCGCATGCCCCCTATCATCGGGCGCCGGTGGCTCTTGGTCGGCTGCTGGCTGAGCGCGAGGAGGGGCTGCTGCATCGTTTTTCGTCATGGAGCGCCGGCCGCTGGCTGGCCCCGGTAGTGTCGATGCTGGCCCTGGCGCTGTCGTTGGGTTTCTATTTGGCCGTGCCGCCGGTCGAGCGGCCCTGGATGGACGAAGCGGTGTCCAGCCATGTGCGCTCGCTGATGGTCGATCACTTGAATGACGTGGCGTCTTCGGACCGGCATACGGTCAAGCCCTGGTTCACCGGCAAGCTGGATTTCGCGCCGCCGGTGTTCGATTTCAGCGCCCAGGGCTACCCGCTGCTGGGTGGGCGCCTGGACTACCTGCAGCAGGAGAACACCGCGGCCCTGACCTATGGCCATGGCCGGCACCTGATCAATCTGTTCGTCCAGCCCACGACGCAGGCCGACAGTGCGGCGCAGAGCCAGTCCTGGCGTGGCTACAACCTGGTGGCCTGGCGCCGCGATCACCTGCGCTTCATCTTGGTCTCGGACTTGGAACGGGGTGAGTTGCAGGCCTTGGGGCAACTGATTCAGCAGGGCTTGTGAATTGGAGCCGCGAGAGGGCGGCCTGCGCAGCGAGTGCGCAGGCCGGGGGTACAGCCAGGGGCAATCAGCCCTTGCAGACGGCGGCGATGGCGCTGGCCAGCAGGTCCAGGCGCGTGGCGTCGATACCGGCCACGTTAGCCCGGCCCGAACTGACCATGTACACGCTGTGCTGTTCACGCAACGCCTGCACCTGAGCCGGGCTCAGGCCGGTGTAGGAGAACATGCCGCGTTGCACACCGATATGGGCGAAACGCTCGGCCAGGCCGTGGGGTTGCAGGGCCTCCACTAGGCCGGCACGCAGTTGCGCGATGCGCAGGCGCATGGCTTCCACTTCATCGGCCCACAGGCGCTTGAGCTCGGCGTCGCCAAGGATGGTGGCAACCACCGCGGCGCCGTGATCCGGTGGCGTCGACCACAGGTTACGGGCGATATGGGCCAGCTGGCTGCGCACGTCCAGCAGCTTCTGTGCATCCTGGGCGCAGACGATCAGCGCCCCGGTCCGATCGCAGTACAGGCCGAAGTTCTTCGAGCAGGAGCTGGTGATCAGCACTTCCGGCAGCTCGCTGGCGAACAGCCGTACCGCCCAGGCGTCCTGCTCCAGGCCATCGCCAAAGCCCTGGTAGGCGAAGTCGATCAGCGGCAGCAGCTTGCGGCTGCGCACCACCTCCAGCACCCGCTGCCAGTCGGCATGGCTGAGGTCGAAGCCGGTGGGGTTGTGGCAGCAGGCGTGCAGCAGCACCACATCGCCCTCGGGTACCTGGTTCAGGCTCGCCAGCATGGCCTCGACGTCCAGGCGGTTGTCGCTGCCCACGTAGGGGTAGTGACTGGCCTTGACCCCGGCCGCGGCGAAGATGGTTTCGTGGATCGGCCAGGTCGGGTTGCTCAGCCATACACCACGGCCCGGCAGGCAGTGGGCGATGAAATCGGCCGCCAGGCGCAGGGCACCGGTGCCGCCCGGGGTCTGGGTGGCGCCGGCGCGTTGCTCGGCGATCAGCGGCGATTCGCTGCCCAGTACCAGTTGATTGATCAACTGGCCGAAGGCTGGGGAGCCGTGCCCACCGATGTAGGTCTTGGTGGCCTGGCGATCCACCAGGCGCTGCTCTGCCAGCTTGACTGACTGCAGGATCGGAGTCAGGCCCTGGGCGTCCTTGTAGACCCCCACGCCAAGGTCGAACTTGCGCGGGTTGGGGTCATTGGCATAGGCCTCCATCAGGCCGAGGATCGGGTCGCCGGGTACGCGGCCGATGGCATCGAAATGCATTACTTGCGTCCTTCTGCGGTCTTGGCCACTTCGTCGGTGCGGGCGGCCATGATGAAGTCGTTGCGGTGCAGGCCCTTGATCGAGTGGCTCCACCAGGTAACGGTAACCTTGCCCCATTCGGTGAGCAGGCCTGGGTGGTGGCCTTCGGCCTCGGAGATTTCGCCCATGGCGTTGGTGAAGGCCAGGGCAAACTTGAAGTTCTTGAACAGGAAGACTTTTTCCAGTTGCATCACGCCATCGCGAACTTCGATGTTCCAGTCGGGGATCTGCCGGATCAGTACCGGCAGTTCTTCGTCGCTGACTTGTGGGGCATCGGCACGGCAGGCTTCGCAATGGGCTTGGTTCAAGGCGGTCATGGTGGATTCCTGAATGTAATTCTTGTTGGACGTTACTATTTTTCGCAGCCGCCCGCGAGGGCGGCCTGCTCAGGCCGCCTTGGGTTTTGGCGGAAACTTGGGTGCGTGCAGGCCCAGCTGCATGCCCTGGTGCACCAGGGCCATGATGTCCTCATGGGCCAGGTCGAACAGGCGCTTGAGGTTGGGCAGCACGAAGTAGACAGGTTGCAGGATGTCGATGCGATAGGGCGTGCGCATGGCTTCCAGCGGGTCGAAGGTCTGGTGCTCGGGTTCGTCCGACAGGCTGTAGACGCTTTCCTTCGGCGAGGACAGGATGCCGCCACCGTAGATGCGCCGCCCGGCCGGGGTTTCCATCAGGCCGAATTCGATGGTCATCCAGTACAGGCGCGCCAGGTACACCCGCTCTTCCTTGGTGGCTTGCAGGCCGAGCTTGCCGTAGGTGTGGGTGAATTCGGCGAACCAGGGGTTGGTCAGCAGCGGGCAGTGGCCAAAGATCTCGTGGAAGATGTCCGGCTCTTGCAGGTAGTCCAGTTCTTCCCGGGTGCGGATAAAGGTGGCCACTGGAAACTGCTTGCTGGCCAGCAATTCGAAGAAGGTCTGGAAGGGAATCAGCGCCGGAACCCGGGCCACTTGCCAGCCGGTGGTTTCCCCGAGGGCCTGGTTGATTTCACCCAGTTGCGGGATGCGATCGTGGGGCAGGCCGAGTTTTTCGATGCCGTCCAGGTACTCCTGGCAGGCCCGGCCTTCAATGACTTTCATCTGGCGCGTGATCAGGGTGTTCCACACCGCGTGTTCTTCGGGGGTGTAGTGGATAAAACCTTGCGCGTCGGGCTCGCGGGCCACGTACTGCGTCTGCTTCATGCTGCTCTCCTGCCAGGGGATGCGTTCTTGTTATGAATGACCCCATTGATACCCCGGGGTGCGACGCTTTGCAGCAGTTGGCCCCGCCTGTAGCAGGGCCATTGGGCGCTTATTCGTAAACTAATCGTTACGTTTTCGCCGAAAGCGCCCGATTGTTGTGGTTCCAAGGTTTGAAAAAGCCATTTCCTGTCACATAATCTTGACGATTATCTGCGCCAGCCAGCAAAAAGTTGGCAAGCGCCCATGTCGAAAGCGTCGCCTGGCGGCGTTTATGCCCTCCATTTTCCGTACCGGGCCTTTCTTTATGCGTATCAAAGTCCACTGCCAGAACCGCATCGGCATCCTGCGCGACATTCTCAACCTGCTGGTGGAGTACGGCATCAACGTGGCCCGGGGCGAGGTGGGCGGCGAGCATGGCAACGCCATCTATCTGTTCTGTCCGAACCTGATCAACCTGCAGTTCCAGGCCCTGCGGCCGAAGTTTGAATCCATCGCCGGGGTGTTCGGGGTCAAGCGGGTCGGGCTGATGCCCAGCGAACGCCGGCACATGGAACTCAATGCCTTGCTCGGGGCCCTGGAATTCCCGGTGCTGTCGATTGACATGGGCGGTTCCATAGTCGCCGCCAACCGCGCTGCGGCGCAGTTGCTGGGGGTGCGGGTGGACGAAGTGCCGGGCATTCCGCTGTCGCGCTATGCCGAGGATTTCGACCTGCCGGAGCTGGTGCGGGCCAACCAGTCGCGGATCAACGGGCTGCGGGTCAAGGTCAAGGGCGACGTATTCCTGGCGGACATCGCGCCGCTGCAATCCGAGCACGATGACAGCGAGGCCATGGCCGGCGCGGTGCTGACCCTGCATCGTGCGGATCGGGTCGGGGAGCGTATCTACAATGTGCGCAAGCAAGAGCTGCGCGGTTTCGACAGCATTTTCCAGAGCTCCAGGGTGATGGCCGCGGTGGTGCGCGAGGCACGGCGCATGGCGCCTCTGGATGCACCGCTGCTGATCGAGGGCGAGACCGGCACCGGCAAGGAATTGCTGGCCCGCGCCTGCCACCTGGCCAGCCCCCGTGGACAGTCGCCGTTGATGGCCCTGAACTGTGCCGGGCTGCCGGAATCCATGGCCGAGACCGAGCTGTTCGGCTATGGCCCGGGAGCCTTCGAAGGGGCGCGGGCGGAAGGCAAGCTCGGGCTGCTGGAGCTGACCGCCGGCGGCACCCTGTTTCTCGATGGGGTAGGGGAGATGAGCCCGCGGCTGCAGGTCAAGCTGCTGCGCTTCTTGCAGGACGGCTGCTTCCGTCGGGTGGGTAGCGACGAGGAGGTGTACCTGGATGTGCGGGTGATCTGTGCCACCCAGGTGGACCTCTCGGAGCTCTGTGCCCGGGGCGAATTCCGCCAGGACCTGTATCACCGGCTCAATGTGCTGTCCCTGCATATTCCACCGCTGCGCGAATGCCTCGATGGCCTGACCCCGCTGGTGGAGCATTTCCTCGACCAGGCCAGCCGGCAAATCGGCTGCCCGTTGCCGCGCCTGGCGCCGGCGGCCATGGAGCGCCTCAGTCACTACCATTGGCCGGGCAATGTGCGGCAACTGGAGAACGTACTGTTCCAGGCGGTTTCGCTGTGCGATGGCGGCACGGTCAAGGCCGAGCATATTCGCCTGCCGGACTACGGCGCGCGCCAGCCCCTGGGCGAGTTCTCCCTGGATGGCAGCCTGGAGCAGATTGTCGGGCGCTTCGAGAAAGCGGTGCTGGAAAGCCTGTATGCCGAGCACCCCAGCAGCCGGCAGTTGGGCAAGCGCCTGGGGGTGTCCCACACCACCATCGCCAACAAGTTGCGCCAGTACGAGGTCGGCAAGGACGCCGCCGAATGAAAAAAAACCCGCGGTTCAGGCGGGGCTTTTTGTTTGGCGCTTTATGGCGTGGCTTCAGATATGGAAGTAGCCGACGCAGGAGTCAAAAGGCAGGCGCTTGAGTTCGATCTTGTTCATGTCGAACACCTCGCGCAGGGCCTTGGTTTCGCCCGGGAAGTTGCGGTAGGCGACTTCGTCCAGCACCACGATGGCGCCTTTTGGCATGTACGGCAGGAAGGTTTCCAGGGCCACCTTGGTCGGTTCGTACAGGTCGGTGTCGAGGATCAGCATGGCCACCACCAGGTCCGGGCGCGACTTGACGAACTCCGGCACGGTCTTGCAGATGTCGCCCTTGACCAGCTCGCAGCGCGGGATGCGATTGACCGGACGCAGCAGGTCGTTGGCATCGATCATGTCCTGGATCAGCGACTGGTCGGTGTCGGAGAACATGCTTTCGTTGATGTCGGCCGGGTCTTCGTCCTTGTTGATGCTGGTGAAGCCCTCGAAGGTGTCGAAGCCGACGATCGAACGGTTGATGGCATAGGGTTCGAGAATCATCGACAGGTGCATGTAGAGCATCAGCGAGTTGCCCTTGTACACGCCGCACTCGACGATCGCGCCCGGGATATCCATGACCTTCTTGAACAGCTCCATGCGCGACAGCGCGGCAGTGACGTTGATGCGGTTGGCGAACACGAACGGTGCGTCGGCCACGTACTCGGCATCGACTCGCTTGAGAACCCCGGCGCGGGTGGCGTTGTATTCGGCTTCAGCGGGGGTCAGGCGACGTTTGGTCATGGTTTGAATCCTTGGAAATTCGAGAAGTCGTGGGCGTGGAAATAGTCTTTGAAGCCGGCGCCGACGTCCGGGCAGGCGCTGTCGACGTTGGGGGCTCCACGGTGGTGCTGCAGGTCGTCAAGGTGCATCAGGCGGAAGTCCACGCTGAAGCGGGTGTGTTCGGTATGGTTGGCCACCGTGCCGTGCAGGTGCGAGCCGGAGAAGGTCAGCATCTCGCCGCTGTTGCCGGCGATGCGGATTTCCGCCGAGTCGTCGATCTCCCCCAAGGGCACCGGGTGCACTCGCACTTCTTCGGTCAGGTTGTCCTTGGCCTTGTGCCGCTGGTTGTTGATCCAGTCGTTCAGGCTCCATTCGCTGGAGGTGTTGGGCACGGGTTTTTCGAAGTAGCCGGGGTTGATCATCATGGTCTGGTCCGGGCTGATGGTGTAGACCGGCATCCAGGTGTTGATCTGGCAGTCGACGCTGCCGTACCAGCTGTCGCGATGAGGCTTGTAGGCGTAGCTGACGCCAGCGTGCAGGTAGTCGTAGTTGGGCACCACCCGCAGGCGCGGCACGTCGAAAATGTATTCCCGGGGGTCGAGGTTGATCTCGTGAATAAAACCCAGGATCAGGTCCTTGACCCGCTGGCTGTTGGTGAACTGGCCCTTGAGCCGAGTGACCCTCGCAACGAACTCCTCGACCGGCATCATGCGGTGCAGTGCCTGGTGGTTGGTTTCGCCATCGAAGGCCGCGGTGATGCTTTCCTTGGCGAAGCCGCAGAGTTCCTTGGCGGTGTTCAACTGGGTGTCGAGAAAGACCGATCCGCGATAGATGGCTTCCTTGAAATCAGCGGTCTTGGCCAACTGATTGAGGTACAGGTTCACAGGGGCTCTCCTAGGCAATCACTGGCTTAAGTGTCGGCCAGTGTGAAGCAAACTGAAGTCACGCTGTTCTGGCGCATCTGCGAGTCCTAGCAAGATCCGTTCACAGTTCGCGGATTTCCGACCGGCACTTTTGCAGGCCGCGACCGAGACTTGCCGTTTGCGGCATAAGTCCGCCGTTTTTTCGTCTCTTTGGCCGCCGCAAAAAGTGTCTGGATGGCGCCAGAGTCCCGGCCGGCATGGCGCGCATTGCCGGCGGTTAAAGTTGGTGCAGAAATTGCTTAGGCCTTGCCCACTACCGCGTGGGGCGGCAAACGCCCGGCAGATGAGGAACGATTGTGGACAAGTACCTATATGTGGCGATGACCGGTGCCAGCCAGAACGCTCTGGCGCAAAAGGCCCATGCCAACAATCTGGCGAACATCTCCACCAACGGTTTCCAGCGGGACCTGGAGCAGGCTCGGGCGATGCCGGTGTTCGGTGACAGTTTTCCGGCGCGGGCCTTTGCCATGAGCGAGCGTCCGGCGACGGATTTCACTCCGGGCTCGCTGGTGCAAACCGGTCGTGAGCTGGATGTGGCTGTCAGTGGCAAGGGCTGGATCGCCGTGCAGAGTCCTGATGGCAGCGAAAGCTATGTGCGCACCGGCAGCCTGAATGTCGATGCCCTGGGCGTATTGCGTGCCGGCAACGGCATGCCGGTGATGGGCAATGGCGGGCCGATCGCCGTGCCGCCGGAGCAGCAGATCGAAGTCGGCCAGGACGGCACCATCAGCATCCGCGCCATGGGCGAGGGGCCGCGGGTGATGGCCGAGGTCGATCGCATCAAGCTGGTCAATCCGGACATCAAGAACCTGAGCAAGGGGCTCGACGGTTCGATCAAAACCAAGGACGGCCAGCCGGCCCCGGCCGACGCCAATGTGCAACTGGTCTCCGGCTTCCTCGAGTCGAGCAACGTCAATGCCGTGGATGAGATGACCGCGGTGCTGGCCTTGTCCCGGCAGTTCGAGCTGCACGTGAAAATGATGAACAGCGCCAAAGAAGACGACCAGGCCATGGCTCGGGTCTTGCAGATCAGCTAATTACCAGTACCTGGCGCCGTAAAACAGGCGCAAGAGGAGAATCGAATGCTTCCGGCTCTATGGGTTGCCAAAACCGGTCTGTCCGCCCAGGACACCAACCTGAGTGTGATTTCCAACAACCTGGCGAACGTCTCGACCACAGGCTTCAAGCGTGATCGTGCCGAGTTCCAGGACCTGCTGTACCAGATCAAGCGCCAGCCCGGTGCCCAGTCGACCCAGGACAGCGAACTGCCGTCCGGCTTGCAGGTCGGTACCGGTGTGCGCATCGTCGGCACCCAGAAAAATTTTTCCGCCGGCAGCCTGCAGACCACCCAGCAGCCGCTGGACCTGGCCGTCAATGGCCGTGGTTTCTTCCAGATCCTGCAGCCCGATGGCACCACGTCCTACACCCGTGACGGTACCTTTCACCTGAACTCCAACGGCCAGATCGTCACCGCCAATGGTTTCGCCCTGGAGCCGGCCATTGTCGTCCCCGACAATGCGCAGACCTTCACCGTGGGCCAGGACGGCACCGTGTCCATCACCGTTGCCGGCAACCCGGCTTCCCAGGTGATCGGCAACCTGCAGACCGCTGACTTCATCAACCCGGCCGGCCTGCAGGCCCTGGGCAACAACCTGTTCCTGGAAACCGCCGCCAGCGGCGCGCCGCAGATCGGTACTCCAGGTCTCAACGGTTTCGGCACCACGCTGCAGAACACCCTGGAAGCCTCCAACGTCAGCACCGTTGAAGAGATGGTCAACATGATCACCACTCAGCGCGCCTACGAGATGAACTCCAAGGTGATTTCCACCGCTGACCAGATGCTCTCGTTCGTAACGCAGAAGCTGTAATCAAGTCTTGAGGGCGCCACGGGTAGCAAGTGGCGCACCGGCAACATCGTGAGGAAGGGTCATGAATCGGTTTATGTGTGTTCTAGCGCTGGGTGGGAGTGTCGTGCTCGCGGGCTGTGTCGCCCCGCCACCCAAGCCCAATGACCCTTATTACGCCCCGGTGCTGCCGCGCACGCCGCTGCCTTCAGCGGCCAACAACGGTTCGATCTACCAGGCCGGTTTCGAGCAGAACCTGTACGGTGACCGCAAGGCGTTCCGGGTCGGTGACATTATCACCATCACCCTGAACGAGCGTACGGCGGCCAGCAAGGGCGCCAACTCGGCCCTGACCAAGACCAGTACCAACAGCGTCGGCCTGACTTCGCTGTTTGGTGCCGTGCCCAATACCAACAACCCGTTGGGCAGCGGCGACCTGAGCCTGAATGCCGGCTACAGCGGCAACCGCGCCACCAAGGGCGACAGCAAGGCGGCTCAAAGCAACAGCCTGACTGGCTCGATCACCGTGACCGTGGCCGACGTGCTGCCCAACGGCATTATTGCTGTGCGCGGCGAGAAGTGGATGACCCTCAATACCGGCGATGAGCTGGTACGTATTGCCGGCCTGGTACGGGCCGATGACATCGCCACGGACAACACCGTGTCCTCGACCCGGGTGGCGGATGCGCGCATCACCTATTCGGGCACCGGCTCGTTCGCCGATGCCAACCAGCCTGGCTGGTTCGACCGTTTCTTCCTCAGCCCGCTGTTCCCTTTCTAGGTGATGAGAAGCCTCATGTTTAACTTCAAGCACCTGATGGCGGCTGCCTTGTTGCTGTCCACTTCCCTTGGCGTCCAGGCCGAGCGGTTGAAGGACATCGCCAGCATTTCCGGCGTGCGTTCCAACCAGTTGATCGGCTACGGCCTGGTGGTCGGGCTCAATGGCACCGGCGACCAGACCACCCAGACCCCGTTCACCCTGCAGACCTTCAACAACATGCTGTCGCAGTTCGGCATCAAGGTGCCGCCGGGATCGGGCAACGTGCAGCTGAAGAACGTCGCCGCGGTTTCGGTGAGTGCCGACCTGCCGGCCTTCGCCAAGCCGGGGCAGCAGGTGGATATCACTGTGTCGTCCATCGGTAACTCCAAGAGCCTGCGCGGCGGCACCCTGTTGCTGACGCCGCTCAAGGGTATCGATGGCAACGTCTACGCCATCGCCCAGGGCAACCTGGTGGTGGGCGGTTTCGATGCCGAGGGGCGCGACGGTTCGAAGATCACCGTCAACGTGCCGTCGGCTGGACGGATTCCCGGTGGCGCCTCGGTGGAGCGTGCCGTGCCCAGCGGTTTCAACCAGGGCAACAGCCTGACCCTGAACCTCAACCGTTCCGACTTCACCACCGCCAAGCGCATCGTCGACAAGATCAACGACATGCTCGGCCCGGGCGTGGCCCAGGCCATCGACGGCGGTTCGATTCGGGTCACCGCGCCGCTGGACCCAAGCCAGCGGGTGGACTACCTGTCGATCCTGGAGAACCTGGAAATCGATCCGGGACAGGCGGTGGCCAAGGTCATCATCAACTCCCGTACCGGCACCATAGTGATTGGCCAGAACGTCAAGGTGTCGCCGGCAGCGGTGACCCACGGCAGCCTGACCGTAACCATCACCGAAGACCCGATCGTCAGCCAGCCCGGCCCGCTGTCCAACGGCCAGACTGCCGTGGTACCGCGCTCACGGGTCAATGCCCAGCAGGAAGCCAAGCCGATGTTCAAGTTCGGCCCGGGCACCACGCTGGATGAAATCGTCCGTGCGGTGAACCAGGTGGGCGCTGCTCCCGGCGACCTGATGGCGATCCTCGAAGCCTTGAAACAGGCCGGCGCCTTGCAGGCCGACCTGATAGTGATCTGAGGGCCCTGACCGTGACCATGGATATACGTAAGAGCGGCCTGACCGCCAGCGGCGACTCCGGATCCTACGCCGACCTCAATCGCCTGCAGCAACTCAAGGTGGGTGACAAGAACGGCGAAGCCAACGTGCGCAAAGTGGCGCAGGAATTCGAGTCGCTGTTTATCAACGAGATGCTCAAGTCCATGCGCAAGGCCACCGATGTGCTGGCCCAGGACAATCCGCTGAACACCCCGGCGGCCAAGCAGTACCAGGATATGTACGACCAGCAGTTGGCGGTCTCGCTGTCCCGCGAGGGCGGCGGTATCGGCCTGGCCAATGTGCTGGTGCGGCAGATGATGAAGAATCAGCCGAGCCGTCCGGCGGATGGCTCGACGCCTGCTGCGGCGACGGTCGCCACGCCGACCCCGATTGCCGCCGGTACCACCGCCCAGGATGGCCCGTTGAGTCGGGTCAATGGCCAGCGGCCGATGTGGGCGTCAAGGGCTCAGGACCCAGTGCGTACCACTGTGGCGCACAACGATATGGTGCTGCTCAATCAGCGTCGCCTGTCGCTGCCCAGCAAGCTCACCGATCGCCTGTTGACCGGCATCGTGCCGTCGGCCGGCGGCGCCCTGGAGGGCGCTGCGCAGAACGCCGCGCCAACGCGCAACACGGCGGCTGCTGATGCGGTGCTGCGGGGTGAATGGCGGGTCAGTCAAGGTTACGCGGCGGCCCAGGGCAAGATGCGCATTCACGGCCGTGCCGTGGCCCAGCCGCCGCTGGCGCCGGCCAAGCGCGCCTTCGGTTCCTCCGACGAATTCGTCGCCACCATGCTGCCGATGGCGCAGCAGGCGGCCAAGCGCATTGGCGTCGACCCACGCTACCTGGTGGCCCAGGCCGCGCTGGAAACCGGTTGGGGCAAGTCGGTGATGCGTCAGCAGGATGGCAGCAGCAGCCATAACCTGTTCGGCATCAAGGCCGGCCGCAGTTGGCAGGGCGGCCAGGCGCGAGCCATCACCAGTGAGTTCCGCAATGGGCAGATGGTCAAGGAGACGGCAGCGTTCCGTTCCTACGATTCCTACCAGGACAGCTTCCACGATCTGGTCACCCTGTTGCAGAGCAACAATCGCTATCAAGAAGTGCTGAAAGCGGCCGATAGACCAGAACAGTTTGTTCGCGAGTTGCAAAAAGCCGGGTATGCAACGGACCCGGATTACGCAAGCAAGATTTCGCAGATAGCCAAGCAGATGAAGAGCTACGAGAACTACGCTGCGGCGGGCGTTTCCACGAATTTATAAGGTCTGAATCATGAGTTTGCTCAATATCGGGATGTCGGGGCTGGCTGCCAGCCAATCGTCGCTGGTGACCACCGGTAACAACATTGCCAACGCCGACACTGCCGGTTACTCGCGCCAGCAGACCGTGCAGGGCACCAAGGCTTCCGGCCAGTTCGGCAATGTCTTCATCGGCACCGGTACCACCCTGGCGGACGTGCGCCGGGTGTACAACAGCTTCCTTGATTCGCAGCTGCGCACCGCCACCTCGCTGAACAGTGACGTGGCGGCCTACCAGGGGCAGATCACCCCGGTGGACAAGCTGCTGTCCGATAGCGGCACCGGCATGACCGGCGCCCTGACCAAATTCTTCGCCTCGCTGCAGAACCTCAATGCCAAGCCCACCGACGAGGCTTCCCGGCAGTTGCTGCTCAGCGATACCCAGGCGCTGAGCAACCGTTTCAACTCGGTATCCACCCAGCTCAACCAGCAGAACACCGATATCAACGGCAGCTTGTCGAGCATGGCCGATCAGGTCAACAAGCTGGCTGGCACCGTGGCTCAGCTCAACCAGAAGATTTCCGAGCTGTCGACCAACGGCGGCGGCATGCCCAATGACCTGCTCGACTCGCGTAACGAGACCATACGCCAGCTGTCGACCTTTATCGGCGTGCAGGTTTCCGAGCGTGGCTCCAGCCTCGACCTCTACCTGGGTAGCGGCCAGCCGCTGGTGATGGGCAATACCAGCAATTCCCTGGAAGTGGTGGCGGGCAAGGACGATCCGACCCGTTCCGTGCTGCAGATCAACCGCGGCAACACCTCGGTCGATATCACCAACGTCACCACCGGTGGCGAGATTGGCGGCCTGCTGCGCTATCGCAGCGAAGTGCTGGACCCGGCCATGAACGAACTGGGGCGCGTGGCCCTGGTGGTCGCCGACCAGATGAACAGCCAGATGGCGCAAGGCATCGACAAGAACGGCAATTTCGGCGGCAACCTGTTCAACGACATCAACAGCGCGCGGATGATCAGCCAGCGCAGTATCGCCAGCACCGGCAACAACGGCGCTTCTGGCAACTTCGATGTCACCATCAAGGACAGTGGCAAGCTCACCGCCAGCGACTACACGGTGACCTTCAGCAGCGCGACCGACTACAGCGTCAAGCGCTCCGACGGCACCGACCTGGGCAGTTTCAGCACCACCACCAGCCCGGCGCCGGTGATCGATGGTTTTGCCCTGAACCTCAATGGCGCGGCCGCTGCCGGTGACAGCTTCAAGATCACCCCGACGCGCAACGCTGCGACCACCATCCAGACCGAAATGACCGACGCCAAGCGCATCGCCCTGGCCGCGCCGTTGAAGGCCGAGATCGGTTCCGGGGTCAAGAGCTCGCTGAGCATTAGCTCGCAGCCGTCCCTGGTGGTGCCGATCGACAACTACAATGCTGCGGCCAAGCTCGAAATGCAGACCGCGCTGAAGAATTCCGGGCCGGTCAAGGTGGTGTTCAACGCGCCGGCCGGTGGCAGCCAGACCTACGACTACTTTGACGCCAAGGGCAACAAGATGGGTAGCGGCTCCATCGTGCCGGGTCAGAGCAACACCCTGAACCTGGACATCAAGATGGTCGATGCCACCGGCGCGCCGATTCTCGATGGCGGCGGCGTGCAGAAAACCTTTGCGGTGAAGATGGACGTGGCCGGTGCGCCGAACAGCGGCGACAGCATGAGCCTCTCGGTCAACGGTGCCGGTTCTTCCGACAACCGCAACGGCCTTACCCTTTCAGCCCTGCAAAGCAAGCAGACCGTCGACACCGGCTCGGCCAGCAAGGGCATCACCCTGGTCGACGCCTACGGCAAGCTGATCGAAAACGTCGGCGCCAAGGCCAGCCAGGCCAAGCTCGACAGCGCCGCCAACGGCGCCATCCTGAGCAACGCCAAGGGGGCTCGGGACTCGCTGTCCGGGGTGGTCCTGGATGAAGAGACCGGCAACCTGGTCAAGTATCAGCAGTACTACACAGCGTCCTCGCAGATCATCAAGGCTGCGCAGGAAACCTTCAGCACGCTGATCAACAGCCTTTAAGGAGCCGTAGCCCATGCGTATTTCCACCTCCCAGTATTACGAGACTACGGCTGCCAGCTACCAGAAGAACTTCTCCAATGCGGTTGCCAGCAGCGAAGAGGCCAGCAGTCTGGTGCGGGTCAAGACCGCGGCCGACGATCCGGTAGGCGCCGCGCGCCTGCTGCAACTGGGCCAGCAGGCTTCGCTGCTGGATCAGTACAAGGCCAACAGCAACTCGATCAAGGCCTCTCTGGGTCAGACCGAATCGGTGATGACCAGCATCAACAGTGTCCTGGCCCGGGCCAAGGAACTGGCTACTGCGTCCGCCAACGCCGGTTACACCGACAAGGACCGCCAGGCCAGCGCTTCCGAGCTGGGCCAGATCGAAGAGCAACTGCTGAGCCTGATGAACACCCAGGACGAGAACGGCAAGTACATCTTCGGCGGTTCCAAGGACAGCGTTGCGCCTTTCAGCCGCAACTCCGATGGCACCTACAGCTACAACGGCGACCAGAGCAGCCTGATGCTGCCCGTGGGCGACACCATGCAGATGGCCGCCAACAGCACTGGCTGGGACGTGTTCCAGCAGGCCCTGAACACCAGCCGCAGCCAGGTGACCCAGACCGCGCCGTTGCCGGATGACGGGCGGATTTCCCTGTCCAATGGGCAGATGTCCAACAGCGGTGCGTACAACAGCCAGTTCCGCAGCGGTGAGCCTTACACCGTGTCGTTCGTCACGGGCACCCAGTTGAAGATCACCGACAGCACCGGCACCGACGTGACATCCGAGCTCAGCCAGGGTGGCGTGTATAGCAACTCGCCGAACCAGACCCTGAGCTTCCGCGGCGTCGACCTGACCCTGAACGTCAACCTGGCGGCAGGCGAAAACGCTAACACCGTGTTGCCCGGGCACACCTTCAACCTGGCCTCCAAGCCGGACTCCTTCAACGTGGCGCGCAGCCCGGGCAACCCCAGCATGACTCAGGTCAGCGGCGCCAGCGTGACCAATCAGGCGGCTTACAACTCCACCTTCCCCAGCGGCTCGGCGATCCTCAAGTTCACCAGCGCGACCAATTTCGATCTGTATGCCGCGCCCTTGACTGCCGACAGCAAGCCGGTGTCTTCGGGCGTGGTGGCGGCGGGCGTGGCCACCGCGGCAGGGGTGAGTTTCACCCTGGCAGGCACCCCGGCGGCCAACGA
Organism: Pseudomonas sp. NFXW11; assembly: GCF_049887815.1. Taxonomy (NCBI): domain Bacteria; kingdom Pseudomonadati; phylum Pseudomonadota; class Gammaproteobacteria; order Pseudomonadales; family Pseudomonadaceae; genus Pseudomonas; species Pseudomonas sp. NFXW11. The sequence goes on from NZ_JAGEKI010000004.1 coordinate 159,715, forward strand.
TCAGTTCAGCGTGGCGGTCAACAACCACGAGAACCAGAACATCCTGGATACCGTGAGCCAGTTGCGCACGGCCCTGAACACGCCGACTGCTGGCAATACCCTGGCTACCCAGAAGCAAGTGGCCGATGTGACTTCGGGGATCGCCAACCTGGCCAGCGGTATCGATCAGGTATCGATCGGTCTCAGTTCGGTCGGTGGACGGGGTTCGGCCCTGAGCACCCAGAACGAGATCAACGAGAGCCTGGCGGCCGCCAACGTCACCACCCGCTCGGCCATCAGTGACTCCGATCCTGCCGAAGTCATGACCCGCCTGACCCTGCAGCAGACCATGCTCCAGGCTTCGCAACTGGCGTTCAGCAAAATCTCCCAGCTGGGTCTGTTCAACAAGATCTGAGTAGTCGGCGTTCGAGCTCTGGCTCGAGCGCCGCGACCGTCGAGCCATCAGCCGTCTTTTTAAGCGGTCCTGCAGTCCTGGCCTCCCTGGCCGGGGCTCGCCGCTCGAGAGTTTCCCGTCGTGAACCAAGCCCCTCTAGTCAGCATCGTCATCCCTGCCTTCAACTCGCGCTTCTTCGATCAAGCCCTGGAAAGTGCCCTGGCCCAGACCTATCAGCCCCTGGAAATCGTCGTTTGCGACGACAGCGGCGACGCTGAGATCCAGCGCATGGTCGAGGCCGTGGTCGAGCCCGCGCACCCCGTGCGCTACCTGCGCAATCCGCAACGCCTGGGGCTGCAGAAGAACATTCTGCGCTGCGTCGAGGAGGCGCGGGGCGAACTGATCAAGATTCTCTGCGACGACGACCGGTTGTTCGCGCCGAGCATCGCCCTGCAGGCGCCGGTGCTGATCGAAAACCCGGAAGTCAATCTGGTGTGCGCGCTGCGGATATTGGGTGACGCCGGTAATTTCATCCTGCCGCCCAGAATCGAAAACTGCCGCTTCACCCAGAACGATGCGGTTCTCAAAGGGGAGGACATGCTGGCGATTATCGAGAGTACGCCGCGTAACTTCCTGGGTAACTTCAGCTCGACCCTGATGCGCCGCGCCGATGTACTGGAGCTGTTGCCGGCATTGATCCAGGAGGGGGGCGGGTTCGTCGCTTTGCTGGATTTCGCCCTGTTCATCTGCCTGATGCGTCGCGGCAATCTGGCCGCGCAGGTCACGGTATTGAGTTGCGAGCGCTTGTACGCCGGTCGCCTCAGCAGTACGCCGGAGATGCTCAAGAGCGCCAAGCAGGAATGGCAATGGCTGGCGCAGATGCTGGCCGCGCGCAGCGGCGAGTCTGCACCGGCGGCGGGTTGGGTGCGTTATGTCGACCTGGCCCAGGCTGCGGAGCAACCGCGCAACTGGCAGGAACTGTGCGTGACCCGGATATTGAGCAACCGCAGTACGGTGGTCGATGGGCGTGTCGGTGGCGAAAGCATCAGTTACAACGATTTCTATCGGGAATGGTTGTCGGTGCGCAAGTTCTCGGAGGTGGAGCAGCGCCTGTTGCCACAGCGTATCGACAGCTGGCCTCGGCGGGTGCAGCTGGTGCCGGTGGTCATCGACTTCGAGGGTGATGGCGAGGCACTTGCGCGGACTCTGGACAGCCTTGTGGCGCAGCTGTTTGCGCCCACCGCGGTGTTGGTGCTGTCTGCTGTCGAGCTCGAGGAGCGGGCCGGGGTGCTGCAGCAACCACTGCGCAGCGATTGGCTGCAGCAGCTCAACGAGCTGGTGCCGCAGTTGGAAGGCTGCGACTGGTTCTACCTGCTGCAGGCTGGCGACCGGTTGCAGGAGTCGGCGCTAGTGGTGCTGGCGGAGCGGATCGCCAATACCCCGGCCATGCTCTGCGCTTACAGCGATGAAGGGGCGCTGCTGGAAGGCGAATCGGCGGAGCCGGTGTTCAAGCCCGATTTCAACCTTGACCTGATGCGTTCCTATCCTTATGTCGGTCGCGCCCTGGCGTTTTCCCGTGAGCGCTTCATGGCCGAAGGCGGGTTCGACGCGAGTCATGGCGAGCTGGCCCCGCACGATCTGTTGTGGCGCCTGGTGGAGTCGGCGGGGCCGCGGGCCATCGAGCATATTGCCGATATCCAGCTGGAGTCCGAGTGCAGCTTCGCAACCTGGTTGTCGCGGCCGCAGGTGATCGAGGCCAGTGAGGGTCTGGTGGCCGCGCATCTGCAGCGCATTGGCGTGGAATACCAAATCAGCCACGACGACCTGCCGTTGCTCAATCGCATTCAGTACCAGCATCCGGCCCGGCCATTGGTATCGATCGTGCTGCCGTGCGGCGATTCGCTGGCCGCCTTGCAGCGCTGTGTCGAAAGCCTGATCGAACACACCCTCTATAACCACTACGAGATCCTCCTGGTGGATGGCGGCAGTCGTGATCCGGCGATGGCCGAGTGGCTGGCCGCCATGGCCCAGCTCGGTGGCGGGATGTTGCGGGTACTGCCCTTTGCCGGTTGCTCCAGTCATGCAGCGCTGGTCAACCAGGCGGCGCGCCAGGCGCGGGGCGACTACCTGTTGCTGCTCAATCCGGGCGCGTTGATCTGCAACGGTGACTGGCTGGACGAGTTGCTCAACCAGGCCCAGCGCCCTGAGGTGGGGGTAGTCGGGGCGCGGATTCTGGCCACCGATGGTTCCATTCTGCATGCCGGCCAGGTGCTGGGCATGGCGGGTCCTGCCACTTCACCCTTTATCGGTGAAGCCATTGGGGGCCGGGGTTACATGCAGCGCCTGCAGGTGGTGCAGAACTGGAGTGCGGTCAGCGGCGATTGCCTGATGGTGCGCAGGGAAGTCTTCGAGGACCTGGGTGGCCTGGACGAACTGGCGTTCGCCGATCAACTGGGCGAGACCGACTTGTGCCTGCGGATGGATCGCCAGGGTTACCTGGTGGTCTGGACACCGCACGCAACTCTGATGCTGCAGTCGGTGGCCTCTGGCGCTGACGAGCATGACCAGCAGCAGGATCGCGAAGCCGAGCAGGAGCGCTTCTATCGTCAATGGATTGCCAAGGTCGCTCGTGATCCGGCCTATAATCCGGCCTTGAGCCTGGGCTATTCCAGCTTCAGCCTGGAGCCTTCCCTGCGCAACAACTGGAACCCGTTCTGCAGCCGGGCCCTGCCACTGATTCTCGGGCTTCCAGTCAACAGTACCGCGGTCGGTCATTACCGCGTGACAGGTCCCTTGAGCGCGCTGGAGGCGGCGGGGCGAGTCATTGCCCGGGTGGCCTACGAGTCGCCGGCGACGGCGGAGATCGAGCGTCTGTCGCCCGATAGCATCATCCTCCAGTGCCGCTACAGCGAAGGCGCCGCCGGCGACATCCTGCGCATGAAGAAGTACTCCAGTGCGCTGCGGATCTTCGAGTTGGACGACTACGTTGTCAGTGCGCCGAAGAAGAATACCCACGCTCGCAACAAACCGTTGAATACCGAGCAGATGCTGCGCGAGGGCATCGGCCTCTGCGATCGGTTGGTGGTGACCACCCAGCCACTGGCGGATGCGCTGTCGAGCATGCACAGCGATATTCGCGTGGTGCCCAATATGCTGCCCATGGAGCCTTGGGCAAGCCTGACCAGCCGCCGTGGCACCTCGCGCAAGCCGCGGGTGGGTTGGGGCGGTGGTACCAGTCACACTGGCGACTTGGAAATCATTGCCGAGGTGGTGCGCGAGCTGGCCAATGAGGTGGACTGGGTGTTCTTCGGCATGTGCCCCGATGCCCTGCGGCCCTATGTGCATGAGTTCCATTCGGCGACCAGCCTGCAGAGCTATCCGTTCAAGCTGGCCAGCCTGAATCTGGACCTGGCCCTGGCGCCCCTGGAATTCCATATCTTCAACGACTGCAAGAGCAACCTGCGCTTGCTGGAGTACGGTGCCTGCGGTTATCCGGTGATCTGCACCGATACCGAGGCTTATCGTGGCTTCCTGCCTTGCACCAAGGTTCGCAGCAACAGCACCGAGGAATGGTTGCAGGCGATCCGCATGCATCTGTCCGACCCGGCCGCCAGCTATCGCATGGGTGATGAACTGCGCGAAGCGGTGCTGCGTGACTTCATGCTGCGCGACGACAACCTGCGGCACTGGCTCTGGGGCTGGTTGCCGGATTGATCCCACTCCGGCTCGCGACTTTCAGTGTCGCGAGTCGCTCGGGCGCGCAAGCCTCTATTCGGGGCTTGCGCCGCCGTCTTCCGGCCGGTTCCGGGCGCTGCGCACGCAATTGGCGCACTTCCTGCAAGTCCTCCGTAAATCGCCATAAAACCTGCACTGCGGCGCAGTGCGCGGCGATGAATGATCTGCATCTGGCGCTCCGTCGGCCCCCAAGGGGCTGGCCCGGCCCGCGAAGAGCAAGAGGACAGTGATGAAGGCAGTAATTCTGGCAGGTGGACTGGGTACGCGGATCAGCGAGGAGTCCCACCTCAAGCCCAAGCCGATGATCGAGATCGGCGGCAAGCCAATTCTTTGGCACATCATGAAGCAGTATTCCGCCCACGGGATCCACGACTTCGTGATTTGCCTGGGCTACAAGGGCTACGCGATCAAGGACTTCTTCGCCAACTACTTCCTGCACACCTCGGACGTGACCTTCGACATGCGCAACAACCGCATGGACGTGCACCAGAACTACAGCGAGCCGTGGAGCGTGACGCTGATCGACACCGGCGAGGAAACCATGACCGGCGGGCGCCTGGCCCGAGCCGGGCGCTACCTGCAGGATGAAGAAGCCTTCTGCTTCACCTATGGCGACGGTGTCTCGGACCTGAACATCGGTGCCCTGGTGGATTTCCACAAGGCCCACGGCAGGCTCGCCACCGTGACCGCAGTGCAGCCTCCAGGCCGCTACGGCGCCCTGGATCGCCACGGCGACCAGGTACTGGGCTTCACCGAGAAGCCCCGGGGCGATGGTGGCTGGATCAATGGCGGTTTCTTCGTGCTCTCGCCCAAGGTGCTGTCCTATATCGACGGCGACAGCACCACCTGGGAGGCCGAGCCGCTGATCCAGCTGGCGCAGGATGAGCAACTGCGGGCCTACGAGCACTCGGGGTTCTGGCAGTCCATGGACACCCTGCGCGACAAGAATCACCTGGAGCAACTCTGGCAAAGCGGGGAGGCCCCATGGAAGCAATGGGACTGAGCCCGGAGTTCTGGCGCGGCAAGCGGGTCCTGCTGACCGGCCATACCGGTTTCAAGGGCAGCTGGTTGAGCCTCTGGTTGCAGAGCCTGGGCGCCCAGGTCAGCGGTTTCGCCCTGGACCCGGGCACTGAACCGAGCCTGTTCGAACTGGCTCGGGTGGGGGAGGGCATCGCCGATCACCGTGGCGATCTGCGCGACCTCGGCAGCCTGCTGGAGCTGATGGCCGAGGTGCAGCCGGAGATCGTCCTGCACCTGGCGGCCCAGCCGCTGGTGCGTGAAGCCTATCGCGACCCCTTGGGCACCTATTCGAGCAATGTCATGGGCACCCTCAACCTGCTGGAGGCGATTCGCCAGGTGGGCGGGGTGCGCGCCTGCGTGCTGGTGACCACCGACAAGGTCTACGCCAACCAGGAGTGGCTGTGGCCCTATCGCGAGAACGAGGCCCTGGGCGGCCATGATCCCTACAGCAGCAGCAAGGCCTGCTGCGAGCTGCTGGCGCAGTCCTATGCCTCGTCGTTCTTTGCCGCCGAGCGCTATGCCGAGCACGGCCTGGCCCTGGCCACGGCGCGGGCCGGCAATGTGCTGGGCGGTGGTGATTTCGCCCCGGAACGGCTGATTCCCGATGTGCTTCGGGCCTGGTCCGCCGATGAACCTGTGACCCTGCGCTACCCTCAGGCCGTGCGCCCCTGGCAGCACGCCCTGGAGCCCCTGGCCGGCTACCTGCAGCTGGCCGCCGGCCTGTACGAGCAAGGCCCGGAGTACGCCGGTGCCTGGAACTTCGGGCCGGGTGAGCAGGACATGTGCAGCGTCGGCGAGGTGGTGGAACTGCTGGCTCGGCATTGGCCCGCGGCCCCGGGGCTGCGGATCGAGCCCAGCGAGTTGCACGAGGCTGGCCTGTTGCGCCTGGACAGCAGCCGCGCGCGCCAGTTGCTTGGCTGGAAACCGCGCTGGACCCTGCAGCAATGCCTGGCGCAGACCCTGGACTGGCACCTGGCCTGGACCAGCGGCGCCGACATGCGTGCCGTGACCTTGGGGCAACTGAACCTGTACCGGGGGGCGCTGTGAGCGAATTCCAGGTCGTGGCCCTGCCCTTGGGGCTGTCCGAGGTGCGCCACAAGCGCTTCGCCGATCAGCGCGGGCATTTCTCCCGGCTGTTCTGCGAAGGCAGCCTGAGCGCGTTCGGCCAGCCGTTTCACATTCGCCAGATCAACCATTCCTGCACCCGCGAGCGCGGTAGCGTGCGCGGCCTGCATTACCAGACCGCGGCCCGGCCCGAGGCCAAGCTGATCAGTTGCCTGCGGGGTGAAGTCTGGGATGTGGCAGTGGACCTGCGCGCCGATTCGCCGACCTTCCTGCACTGGCATGCCGAGCACCTGCGGGCCGGCGACGGGCGCAGCCTGTTGCTGCCGGCCGGTTTCGCCCATGGCTTCCAGGCCCTGAGCGAGGACGCCGAACTGCTCTACCTGCACAGCGCCGACTACGCCCCGGAACACGAGGCCGGGCTGTCGGTGCTAGACCCGCGACTGGCGATCCACTGGCCGTTGCCTGTCAATAATCTGTCGAGCCGCGATGCCAGCCATCCCTTGCTCGACGGCGCTTTCGCTGGAGTGAAACTATGAATTGCCGCGGTTGTGGCGCTTGCCTGAGCCTGCCCCTGATCGACCTGGGCACCTCGCCGCCCTCCAACGCCTACCTGCGGGCCGAGCAGCTGGACCAGGCCGAATCCTGGGTGCCGCTCAAGGTCCAGGTGTGCCAGCAGTGCTGGCTGGTGCAAACCGAGGATTACACCCGCGCCGATCATCTGTTCGACGCCGACTACGCCTATTTCAGCTCTTTCTCCAGCACCTGGCTCAAGCATGCCCAGGGCTATGTGGCGCAGATGGTCGAGCGTTTCGACCTCGGTGCTCAGAGCCAGGTGGTGGAAGTGGCAGCCAATGATGGCTACCTGTTGCAGTACGTGGCCGGGCGGGGCATTCCCTGCCTGGGGGTCGAGCCGACCCGCAGTACCGCACAGGCGGCTCGGGACAAGGGCTTGAACATTCGCGAGCTGTTCTTCGGCCGTGATACGGCCGCGCAGTTGCTGGAGGAGGGCTGGGCCGCCGACCTGATGGCGGCCAACAATGTGCTGGCCCATGTGCCGGACATCAACGACTTCCTCTGTGGTTTTGCCACCCTGCTCAAACCGACAGGTGTGGCGACCTTCGAGTTTCCGCAATTGCTGACCCTGATGGCCGGGCAGCAGTTCGACACCCTGTATCACGAACACTATTCCTACTTGTCGCTGACCGCGGTGCTGGGCCTGTGCCAACGCAATGGCCTGGAAGTCTTCGATGTCGAGAACCTGCCGACCCACGGTGGCTCGCTGCGGGTCTTCGTGCAGCGCAGCGATGGCCCGCGTCGGCCGCAGCAGGACAGCGTGGCGCAACAGCTGCAGTTGGAGCGCCAGGCGGGTGTCAGCACTCCGGAGTACTACCGGACCCTGGCCCCGGCCGCCGAGCGAATCAAGCATGAGCTGTTGCGCTTCCTGCTCCAGGCCAAGGCCGAGGGCAAGCGCGTGGTGGGCTATGGCGCGGCCGCCAAGGGCAATACCCTGCTCAACTATGCCGGGATCAAGGCCGACTTGCTGGCCTGGGTCGCCGATGCCAGCCCGCACAAGCAGGGCAAGTTCCTCCCTGGCAGCCGGATTCCGGTGGTGGCGCCCGAGCGTATCGACCAGGAGCGCCCGGACTATGTGCTGGTGCTGCCCTGGAACCTGCTGCACGAAGTCAGCACCCAGTTGGCCCAGGTGCGCCAGTGGGGCGGGCGTTTCGTGATCGCCGTGCCCGAGTTGCAACTGCTGTGAACGGCATGCGCGTGCTGGTCACCGGCGCCACCGGCTTTGTCGGCCGGCATCTGGTTGCGGCGCTGCTGGCCCGGGGTTGCCAGGTGCGCGCCGTGGCTCGCGATGTGGCCAAGGCGCGGCAGATGCCCTGGTTCGAGGCCGTGGAGTTCCAGGCCCTGGACCTGCACGCCGATGACCTGGATATCGCTGCGCTGGTGAAAGATGTCGACGCCCTGGCCCATCTGGCCTGGCCCGGCCTGCCCAACTATCAGGGGCTGTTTCACCTGGAGCACAACCTGATGGCCGACTATCGCTTGATCAAGCGTGTGGTCGAGGCGGGGGTGAGCCAGGTGCTGGTCACCGGCACCTGTTTCGAATACGGCATGCAGAGCGGGCCCCTGAGTGAGCAGTGCGAGGCGCGCCCGAGCAATCCCTATGGCTTGGCCAAGCACAGCCTGCAGTTGTTCCTGACGGCCTTGCAGCAGCAACTGCCTTTCAACCTGCAGTGGGCCCGGTTGTTCTACCTGCATGGCCCGGGGCAGAACCCGAAGAGCCTGCTGGCGGCACTGGACCGGGCCATCGATGCCGGTGATGGGGTGTTCGACATGTCCGGCGGCGAGCAGCTACGTGACTACCTGGCCATCGAGCAAGCGGCCGGCTACCTCGCCGCGCTGTTGCAGCAGCGGCAGTTTTCCGGGGTGGTCAACTGCTGCAGTGGCCGACCGATCGCCGTGCGCAGCCTGGTGGAGCAGCGGATTGCCCAGCGTCAGTCGTCGATCCGCCTGAATCTCGGACACTACCCCTATGCGGACTACGAACCCATGGCGTTCTGGGGTGACAACCAGCGCCTGCAACAGATAACAGGAGCTGCACATGGTGCATGAGTTGTATCGGGTCGCCGACCTGCCGGTGCTGCAGAACCGCACCTTCGCCGATGCCGGCAGTGCCCGGGCCTCGGCGGCCGCGGACATGGTGCTGGTGCAGGATCTGCAAAGCGGGCTGATCTTCAACCAGGCCTTCGATGCCGATCGGCTCAGCTACGACGCCGACTATCAGAACGAGCAGGCCCATTCGACCCAGTTCCAGCAGCACCTGCAGGACGTCGAGGGCATCATCGCCCGGCACTTCAAGGGCCGGGAACTGATCGAGGTGGGTTGCGGCAAGGGTTATTTCCTCGAGCTGCTGCGCGGGCAGGGCTATGCCATCACCGGCATCGATCCGGCCTACGAGGGCGCCAACCCGGAAGTGATCAAGGCCCCCTTCACCCGTGGCCTGGGGCTGGCGGCCGAGGCCATAGTGCTGCGCCATGTGCTGGAGCACATCGCCGATCCGCTGGATTTCCTGGCGCAGATCGCCGATGCCAACCAGGGCGGGCAGATCTATATCGAGGTGCCGTGTTTCGACTGGATCCTCGAACATCGCGCCTGGTTCGACGTGTTCTATGAGCACGTCAATTATTTCCGCCTGGAGGACCTGCGGCGGATGTTCGGCGCCGTGCATGAGGCCGGGCATCTATTCGGCGGCCAGTACCTGTATGTGGTGGCGGACCTGGGCAGCCTGAAAGCGACCCTCGAGGCGCCGGCCGAACCGCTGCGCATGCCAGCGGATTTCACCGCCAGCATCGAGCGCGCCAAGGGCATTATCCAGGCCGCAGGGCAGGCCGGCGCCGGGATCTGGGGCGCGTCCTCCAAGGGCGTGATCTATTCGCTGTTCCTGCAACGCGCCGGAGTGGTGGTGGATCAGGTGGTGGATATCAACCCGGCCAAGCAGGGCCGCTACCTGCCGCTCAGCGGCCTGCGCGTGGCATCGCCGCAGGAGGCCATGGAGGCCCTGCCGGCAGGCGCCAACCTGTTTGTGATGAACTCCAACTACCTCGAAGAAATCAAGCGCATGACTGATGGCCGTTATGTCTATCACGCCGTCGACAGCGCATCGTTCAGCTAATTTGTCATTGAGAACCGAACATGACCGAGAACAACGTCATTCACGCTTTTGAACAAGAGTGCCAGGCACAGATCGCGGCCCAAGGCCAGGATGAGAAGCTCAAGGGCCTGGCCCGCGACTTTTTCAACGAGTCCGCCAGCCACAAGTACAGCTATCACTTCTCCTGGATGGGCCGGCCGATCATCCAGCTGCCCCAGGACATGATGGCGATGCAGGAGATCATCTGGCAGGTCAAGCCGGACCTGGTGATCGAGTGCGGCATCGCCCACGGCGGTTCGATCATCTACTACGCCTCGCTGCTGGAATTGCAGGGCCATGGTGAAGTGCTGGGCATCGACCTGGATATCCGTCCGCACAACCGCGAGGCCGTCGAGCAGCATCCGATGAGCAAGCGCATCCGCATGATCGAAGGTTCGAGCATCGACCCGGCGATCGCCGAGCAGGTGCGCGCGGCCGCCGCGGGCAAGAAGGTGATCCTGGTGCTGGATTCCAACCACACCCACGAACACGTGCTCGAAGAGCTGCGCCTGTACGCACCGCTGGTGTCGGTGGGCAGCTACTGCGTGGTGATGGACACCGTGGTCGAGGACATGCCGCCGGAGTTCTTCCCGGATCGTCCATGGGGCCCGGGTGACAACCCGAAAACCGCGGTCTGGGCCTACCTGGAGGAGAACCGCGATTTCCAGATCGACCAGCAGATGCAGAACAAGCTGCTGATCACCGTGGCACCGGACGGTTACCTGCGTCGGGTTCGCTGATTATCAATGGTTGCAGGATTCGGGCAGTTGGCCGGTTGTGGGGATGTACCTATGTGGGTTGAAGACAAAGCAATGAATGACGCAGTGCCGCTCGATAAACGTTTCACCCTGGTGTTGTTGTCTCACAACCGTAAGGCGTTCATGCAGCGTACGCTGGAGCATTACAGCAGCTACCCCTGTTCGATCCTGGTGCTGGATTCGTCGTCCGAGGCGGACGAGTCGGTGGCGCTGCGCTATCCACGGGTCGACTACCGCCACTTGCCGCAGTACTCCTACATGGGGCTGCAGGACAAGCTGACCTATGGCGTGGGCCAGGTGACCACTCCCTACATGGCCTTCGCGGCGGATGATGACTTCCTGATCCATGACGCGCTGACGGCTTCTCTGGAGTTTCTCGAAGCCCACCCCGACTACGGCCTTTGCCATGGCTACGGGATGATGTACATGGCCCGGGCGACGGAAACCAACTACTACCGCCGCGATCGCAAGGGCATGGAGGATTACGCCTCCGAAGACCCGCAGGATCGGCTGATGAGTTTCATGGGGCACTTCCTGCCGCCGTTCTATGCGGTGACCCGTACCGACCTGCTGCGCCAGTGGTTCAGCCTGATGCCTGCCGGGACGCGTTTCGAGTGGCAGGAGATCGGCCACAGTTTCTTCCTGCTGGCCTGTGCCAAGGCGCGGATCCTGCCCATCCCCTTTGCTGTGCGCGAAGCCAATTACCTGGCGTCCGATCACAATACCAATGTGCTCACGGTGCTGACCTACCAGGATGCCCAGTCGGTGATCGACCGCGAGAACTTTGCCGAATTTCTAGCCTCGCTGCCCACCGGGTTCAGCGGCCGGGACCCCGCGCAGGTGAAGCAGATCGCCCTGGACAGCTTCGCCACCATGGCCGAGTGCCTGCTCAGCAACCGATCCCTCAAGGGCACGGCGATTTTCCGTTCCGCCTGGGTCGCGGTGGATGCCGAGCCCGTGCGCCTGTTCGGTCCAGAACAGTTTGTCGAGATGCCTTTCTACAACCAGACGATGTTCGATCTGCTGACCGGTTTCGAATTCCTTCTGCACGCCATGCCGGCCGGACGCCTGCAGCTTAAAGAGCTGGAGGGTGTGTGGCTGCGCCAGGCAGAGTTGATGAAGGTGCAGCCCAACGATACGCCGCAGTCTTTGCGCAGCCGTTTGTGGGAGGCGCTGTCGTTGAGCCTGTTCAATCGCGAAGTGGTCAAGCGCCTGGCCGAGTCGATGCAAGACAGCGACGAGCCCGAGCAGGCGCGCAAGCTGCAGGCCTGGGGCGAGCGCCTGGCCTCGGTGCCGGGGGCGGACAGCAGCACGCTGTTCGCTGCCACCGAGTCGGGACGCCTGCTCAGCTGGCTGCAAGCTCGTTCGCCAGAACCTGCGCAGTTGCAGGCCATAGCCGAGCATCTGCGGCGTCATGCTGGCGGCCCGCAGGTGCAGATTCTGTTGCTTGACCTCGATGCCGACATGGTCAAGCTGCAAGCTACCCTCGACAGCCTGGTGGCCGGACATTACAAGGGCTTCAAGCTGGTGGTGTTCACCACTGGCGAGCTGCCGGCTACCACTAGCGCCCAGGACACCCTGCATTTCGTCAAGGTCACCGAGCACAACTACGTCGAGCGGATCAACCAGGCCATGGCCCAGTCCCGTGCCGAGTGGGTGCTGCTGGCCGAGGCCGGCGATCAGTTCACCACCAGCGGCCTGTTGCGGGCGAGCCTGGAGTTGCAGGGCGTTGAAGGCATTCGCGCGGTGGCCATGGATGAAGTCCAGCGTCGCGCCGATGCTACCTTGAGCCCGGTATTCCGCCCCGGGGTCAACCTCGACCAGTTGCAAAGCACCCCGGGGTTGATGGCCCGGCATTGGCTGCTGCAGCGTGAGACGGTGGTGCAGGCCGGCGGTTTCTCCCGCGAACTGAAACAGGCCCTGGAGCTGGACCTGCTGCTGCGCCTGATCCAGGACGGTGGCCTGGGTGGCCTGGCGCATCTGGCCGAGCCCCTGTTGATTTGCCAGGCCGCGGGCGATGAAGCCCATGCCGAAGAGCGTCAAGTGTTGAGCCGACACCTGGCGGCGCGAGGCTACCGAGCCCAGATCAGCTCGGCGCAGCCGGGCACCTATCAGATCGACTATCAGCATGCCGAGCGACCGCTGGTGTCGATCATCCTGCCCAGCCAGGACAATTTTGCCGAGCTGCAACGCTGCCTGGTCAGCGTGCTGCAACGCACCCGCTACCAGCGTTACGAAGTGCTGATTGCCGAGAACCACAGCCAGGATGCCGAGCTCGACAACTGGCTGGCCAGCCTGGAAGGCCGTGGCGAGCGCATCCGCGTGCTGCGCAGCGGCCAGCGCCTGAGCACTTCGGCCCTGCACAACCTGGCCTGCCAGGAAGCTCGGGGCGAGTACCTGGTGCTGCTCTCTGCCGATGCCGAAGTGGTCAATGCCAACTGGCTCGAAAGCCTGCTCAATCAGGCCCAGCGTCCGGAGGTGGGCATTGTCGGCGCCAAGCTGGTGAATGCCAGGGGAGCGACGACCCAGGCCGGCTTGATCCTCGGCCTCAATGGCCACCTGGGCGCAGCTTTTGCCGGCGAGGCCAAGGACGCGGCGGGCTACATGAACAGCCTGTGGGTGGAGAAGAACTACTCTGCGGTATCCGGCGTTTGCCTGATGATCGCCAAGGCGCTGTTCGAGGCGCTGGGCGGTTTGGACGAGGAACATTTCGACCAGGCTTTCGCCGATGTCGATCTGTGCCTGAAGGTCGCCGATGCCGGCTACCTCACGGTGTTGACGCCCCAGGCCCAGGTGCTGCATCCGGGGACTTTGGCCGAACAGCCGCAGGCCGCCGCGGCACTGCGGGACAAGTGGTCGGCGCGTTTTGCCCAGGATGTTGCCTATAACCAGAACCTGGCGTTGACCGGCACGGGCTTTACCCTAAGTGCGGCCCACACTGTGGACTGGTTGCAGATGCTCTCCAATTGATTGCTGCCTCAAGGGACTCAATTATGTTCAGCCGCCAGTTGATTGACCGCTTTGCGTATCAACGCTTGAGTGCGCTTGCTGGCGCGAGGGAGGGGGTATGACTCCTTACCGGATTCCCTACGGGTGTCAGAGTATCGACCAGGCTGACATCGATGCCGTGGTGCAGGTGCTCAAGTCTCCCTGGTTGACCCAGGGGCCCACCATCGAGCGTTTTGAGCAGGCCTTGGCCGAGTACTGCCAGGCGGCTCATGCAATCGCCGTGTGCAATGCGACGGCGGCGTTGCATATTGCCTGTGTGGCTGCTGGGCTGGGGTCTGGGGACATTCTGTGGACCAGCCCCAATACCTTCGTTGCTTCGGCGAACTGTGCACGCTATTGCGGGGCAGAGGTAGATTTCGTCGATATCGATCCACATACCTGGAATATGGATGTGAATCTGCTGGCGCTAAAGCTTGAGGCGGCGGAACTGGCGGGCAAGTTGCCGAAGGTGCTGGTGGCCGTGGCGTTCGCCGGGCAGAGTGCCGATCTGCAAGCCATCGCCGGGCTTGCCGAGCGTTATGGCTTTGTCTTGATCGAAGACGCTGCGCATGCGGTGGGAGCCTCCTACAAAGGGCGTCCGGTGGGCTGTGGAGCCTATGCGTCGATGACCATCTTCAGTTTCCATCCGGTGAAGATCATCACCAGTGCTGAAGGTGGCATGGTGCTTACCAACAGTCCTGAACTTGCCGGGCGTTTGCGGCGCCTGCGCAGTCATGGCATTACCAGTGACCCTGCGTTGATGCAGGTGCCGGACAAAGGCCTGTGGTACTACCAGCAACTTGAACTGGGCTTCAATTACCGGATGACCGACCTGCATGCCGCGCTCGGCCTATCGCAGATGACTCGACTGGATCAGTTCGTGGCGCGGCGTCGAGCGCTGGCGGCTCGTTACCAGGAGTTGCTGGCGGGGCTGCCTCTGACCTTGCCCGTTGCACAGAGTGGCGCCGACTCGGCTTGGCATCTGTATGTGGTGCGCCTTGATCTGACACGTATCAGGTCGACTCAGGCGCAGGTCTTCGATGCGTTGCGTGCTGCGGGGCTAGGGGTGAACCTGCACTACATTCCCGTGCATCTGCAGCCGTATTACCAGGAGCAGGGTTTTGCCGAGGGGGATTTCCCTGAGGCTGAGCGCTATTTTCTCGAGGCTATCAGCCTGCCGCTGTATCCGGAGCTGACCGACGAGCTGCAAGATGAAGTGGTAGCGCACTTGCGACGAGTTCTGGACTGAGAGGTGAGCATGAGGGTTTCTGTACGATTCACGGTGCGCTGCGCCAAGATGCTTGCGCTGCACCTGAACAGCCCGATCGAGGTTGAGCGCTGCAACTGGGAGTCAGGAGTGTGAGCTGTGTGGCGCTGATTCCCGCCCGCGGTGGCAGTAAGCGCATTGCGGGCAAGAACATCAAGGCCTTCGCTGGCGTGCCGATGCTGGCCCGTTCCATCGACAAGGCCCTGAGTTCGGGCCTGTTCCAGCAGGTGGTGGTCAGCACCGACGATCCACAGATTGCCAAGCTGGCCTTGGCCTGTGGCGCCGAGGTGCCCTTTGTTCGCCCGGCGGAATTGGCGGATGACTTCGCCGGCACTGCCGCAGTAGTGGCTCATGCTCTGCAGGTTCTGCGTGAGCAGGGGCGCGAGTTCGAGTACGCCTGTTGCATCTACGCCACGGCGCCGTTGTTGCAGGTGCGTTTTCTGCGCCAGGGGCTGGAGGCGTTGATGGGGCATCCGCACCAGTCATTCGCTTTTTCGGTGTGCGGTTTCGGCTTTCCCGTACAACGGGCCCTGACTTTGAATGAAGAGGGCGCCCTGGAAGCGCTGTACCCCGAATACCGCAACAGCCGCTCCCAGGACCTGCCCGTGGCCTATCAGGATGCGGCGCAGTTCTATTGGGGGCGGAGCCAGGCCTGGCTGGACGGTGAGGCGCTGTTCTCGCCACGCAGCTTGCCGGTAATCCTGCCGCGACACCTGGTGCAGGACATCGATACCGAGGAGGACTGGCAGCGCGCCGAGTACCTGTATGCGGCGCTCAAGGCCGGAGGAGAGCTGGAGTGAGGGTGCTGATTCGCGCCGATGCTTCGCCGGCCATCGGCAGCGGCCATATAGCCCGTTGCCTGACCCTGGCCCAGGTACTGCGCCAGCAGGGCGCCGAGGTGGCATTCGCCTGTCGTCGGTTGCCTGGAAATCGCCTTGAGGCCTTGCGGGCCGAGGGTTATCAGACCTTCGAGTTGCCTGAGGACTACCCGGGCGAGCAGGCGCACCTGGGCATCGAGGCGCTCTTGCCCTGGCAGGCGGACATTACGGCCTTGCAGGAAGTGCTGGCGCAGCAGCCGGCATTCGACTGGGTGCTGGTGGATCACTATGGGCTCGATCATCAGTGGCAGGCGGCGGCCCGGCAGTGGGCGCCGAGGATTGCCGCGATCGACGATCTGGCCAATCGTCGGCATGCGGTCGAACTGTTGCTGGACCAGAATTTCAGTGGCACCGCCCAGGCGTATGCCGGGCTGTATGACGAACCTTGCCGCACGTTGTTTGGGCCGCATTTTGCCTTGCTGCGCGAGGAGTTCCGTCGTCCACCGATAGAGATCAAGGCGCAGGCGCGGCGACTGCTGGTGAATTTTGGCGGTTTCGATGCGGCCGGGCAGACTTATCGGGCCATGCTGGCACTGGTGCCTATGACCGAGCTGCAGGTGGACTTTGTCGCTGGCAGCGGCAACCCGGACTGGCAGGCCATGCAGGCATTGGCCGCGGATCGGCCGCACTGGCGGCTGCACAGCTATGTGAAGGATTTTGCTGGGTTGCTGGCGCAGGCCGACCTGTGCCTGGGAGCGGGCGGCGGAACCAGCTGGGAGCGGGCGGTGCTGGGCGTGCCGACCTTGTGCATCACCGTGGCGTACAATCAGCAGGCCAATGCCCGGCTTCTGGCCGAAGCCGGGGCCCATCTGTATCTGGGGCCTTGTGAACAGGTCGGCGTCGAGGAGATACGTCAGGCGCTGGTACTGTTATTGAGCAATCATGGCCTGCGCCATAGCCTGGCGGCGCGGGCGCGTGAGCTGGTGGACGGGCAGGGCGCACAGCGGGTAGCCGCGGCCCTGTTCACCGCCGCGCTGAGGTTGCGCCCGGCCTGTGCGGATGACGCCCGGCTGCTGTTCGAGGGGCGCAATGCCGAAAAGGTCAGGTGCTGGTCGCAGCAGTCGCAGCCCTTGGGCTGGACCGAGCACCTGAGCTGGCTCAAGCATTGCCTGGCGAACCCTGAGCGCTTGTTGCTGATCGCCGAGTTGCCCGATGGGCCGCTCGGCGTACTGCGTTATGACCGTGACGGCATTCGGGCCGAAGTCTCGCTTTATCTGTTCGCCGGTCGCTTTGGATTGGGTTGGGGTACGGCCTTGCTGGAGCAGGGCGAATCCTGGTTACAGCGCCATTGGCCCGAGGTGCAGTGTTTGCGGGCCCGGGTGCTGGCGGAAAATCAGGCCTCGTTGACCTTGTTTCGCCGGGCCGGCTATCAACAACAGGCCTGTGAATTTACCCGTGTGTTGAAGGAACACCTGCATGACTAGTTTCAAGATCGGCTCGCGTGCCGTGGGCGCCGACGCTGCGCCCTTGATCATCGCCGAGATGAGCGGCAACCATAATCAGTCGCTGGACCTGGCCTTGCAGATCGTTGAGGCGGCGGCCAGGGCCGGTGCCCATGCCCTGAAGCTGCAGACCTACACCGCCGATACCATGACCCTGGACCTGGATGAGGGCGAGTTCTTCATCCAGGACCCGGGTAGCCTCTGGGCCGGTTCCTCCTTGTACCAGCTGTATCAGAAGGCCCATACGCCCTGGGAATGGCACGCGCCGATCTTCGCTCGGGCTCGGGAGCTGGGCATGCTGGCGTTTTCCACGCCCTTCGATGAGAGCGCGGTGGATTTTCTCGAAAGCCTGGAGGTTCCGGCCTACAAGATCGCCAGTTTCGAGAACACCGACCTGCCGCTGATCCGCCGGGTGGCGGCCACTGGCAAGCCGTTGATCATTTCCACCGGCATGGCCAGCATCGCCGAGCTGGACGAGACGGTGCGGGCGGCGCGGGACGCCGGTTGCCGCGACTTGGTGCTGCTCAAGTGCACCAGCACCTACCCGGCCTCGCCGGCCAACAGCAACCTGCTGACCATTCCCCATCTGCGGCAATTGTTCGGCTGCGAGGTGGGGCTGTCCGATCACAGCATGGGCGTGGGGGTTTCGGTGGCGGCGGTGGCCCTGGGCGCCACGGTGATCGAAAAGCATTTCACCCTGGACCGGGCGGCGGGCGGCGTCGATGCCAGCTTTTCCCTGGAACCCGCCGAGCTTTCCAGCCTGGTGCTGGAGACCGAGCGGGCCTGGCAGGCCATGGGGCAGGTGCGCTATGGCGCCACCCAGGCCGAGAGCAAGTCGCTGGTGTACCGTCGGTCGCTGTATGTCACCCGTGACATGCAGGCCGGGGAGCTGTTCAGCGCCGACAATGTGCGGGCCATCCGCCCCGGCCTGGGGTTGGCGCCCAAGCACTACGACGGGCTCCTTGGGCGTCGCGCGCGCCAGGCGATCAAGCGCGGCACCGCATTGCAGTGGGCGCTGATCGAGTAAGCCTTTAATGGCGGATTCGGCAAAAAAGCGTGACCTGTGAGTCATAACGCGCATCTCCACTGTATTGTATCGCCCGGGAAGATGGCGCCAGCCCTGCGTGACAGGTCCAGTGATAGCCCTCGGTTCTTCCCGATGCCGCCGTATTCGGCGGCCATATCCGTGTTTTTTCGGCAGCCCCTGCTCAGTGATCGAGCGGGGGTATTGAGCTGTTTATTATTGGGAAGCCGTAATGATTGGCATAAAAAGCATTGCGAGCTACGTGCCTGTAGCCGGCGTGGACAATTACGCACAAGGTGCAAAATTCGCCAAGGATGAAGACTTCATCCTGGGCAAGATCGGTTCCGCCTTCCTGCCGCGCAAAGATGCCGGGCAAGAGACTTCCGATCTGTGTGTCGAAGCCGTCAATGCCTTGTTCGCCGGCAATCCTCAACTCAAGCGCGAAGCCATCGACGTTTTGATCGTGGTGACCCAGAACGGTGACGAGGAAGGGCTGCCGCACACTGCGGCGATTGTCCAGGACAAGCTGGGCCTGCCGACCACCGTTGCCGCCTTCGATATTTCCCTGGGCTGCTCCGGTTATGTGTACGGCATCTATGCGATCAAGGGTTTTATGGAAGCGGCGGGCCTGAAGAATGGCTTGCTGGTGACTGCCGACCCTTATTCGAAGATCGTCGACCCGGAAGATCGCAACACCACCATGTTGTTCGGTGACGCGGCGACCGCCACCTGGCTGGGAGAGGATGCGACCTGGCAACTGGGCAAGGCCAAGTTCGGCACCGACGGTTCCGGTGCGCCGCACTTGAAGGTCAGCGATGGGGTGTTCTTCATGAATGGCCGTCAAGTGTTCAACTTCGCTCTGCTCAAGGTGCCGGCCCATCTGCACGAGCTGCTGGGTGAGTCGGGCCTGCAACCGGACGATATCGATGCCTTCTGCATCCACCAGGGCAGTGCGGCGATCGTCGATGCCGTGGCTCGGCGCTTCGAAGGTGATCCGGACAAGTTCATCAAGGACATGGTGGAAACCGGTAATACCGTGTCGTCGAGCATTCCGCTGCTGTTGGAAAAGCACATGTTCGATTCCAGCTGGAAGCGCGTGGCCATCAGCGGCTTCGGCGTGGGCCTGTCGTGGGGCTCGGCAATCATCTATCGCGCCTGACCCCAGAGTCTTGGCGATACAAATAGCGCTCAAGGTGTAATCTTGAGCGCTATTTTTTTGCATCCGTGAAAAGTGAGGCAGCATGAGCGACAGCTTTGAACACAACGCCAGGCTGATTGGCGAACGCTGGCCGGCCATGCTGCCGCGATTGCTGGCGGAAGACAGTGACGCGCTGCAGGCGGATCTGGTGGAGGGCTTGGGTTCGACCCTGAGCGTCGGTGGCATACAGTTGACCAGCCGCCACGACCGCACTCGCGAAGCCGAGTTGCAGGCCGCGAGCCTGCCTGAGGTGCCGGTTGTGCATGTGTACGGTTGCGGCCTGGGAGATCTGCAGCAGGTGCTGCTGGCGCGTCCGGGGTTGCAGCGCTTGCACGTGCATATCCTCAATGGCGCGCTGTTCAAGTTGGTATTGCAACTGCTTGAGCAGCCGTGGCTGGCTGACCCCCGGGTCGAGTTGCTGTACGCCGGCGACCTGCAGGAAATCCAGCTGCCGTTTTTTGCCCTGCCGGCCGAGCTGGTGCTGGCCGATGAGCACAATGCGAAGATCCGTGACCGCTTGATCAGCGAAACCCATCTGACCTTCAACAATCGACTGTTCGCCGGGGATACGGCGCAACTCGCCGAGCGCTTGGCCGCCGTCGAGCCTTGGGTGCTGGTGGATACCGATGTGGCGCAACTCTTCGCAAGCCAGCCCGGGCGCGAGACCTTGGTCATAGCCACTGGGCCGAGTCTGGAACAGCACTACAGTGCTCTGCGTTCCCTGGCCGAGGGGGCCGAACGGCCGCTGCTGATCTGTGTCGACACGGCTTATTTGCCATTGCAGAGGCAGGGCATCCAGGTGGATCTGGTGGTGAGCATCGATCAGCGCATTTCCACCCGGCATTTGCCGGCTGCGGGCAGTGCTGGTACGGCACTGGTCTACTTGCCATTGGCCGACCCGCAGGTGCTCGAGGGCTGGCAGGGGCCGCGATATGTCGGCTATTCCGCCAGCCCGGTGTTTGCCCAGATGAGGCAACGCATTGCTCGGTCGCAGTTGCATGGTGGTGGCAGTGTGATTCATCCGGCTGTGGATCTGGCGGTAAAGATGGGCGCGCGGCGCATCACGCTGTTCGGCGCCGACTTCGCGTTTCCGCTGGATCGCACCCATGCCGGCTGGCAGGACGGTGACCTGGGGCCGCAACTGCAGTTGGCCCGGCACTGGGTACTGGATGGCAATGGGCAGCGGGTCAAGACTCAGCTTAATTTCCGCAGCTACCTGTGTGAGCTGGAGCGCTATATTGCGAACCATCCTGAAGTGGCTTTTTTCAACACCAGCCGCAGCGGCGCGATGATCAGCGGCACCGCCTGGCATAAGGACTTTGTGCAATGAATTCACTTGAGCCGGTGTTCGTGCAGGCCCGGGAAACGGCCGGTTTGTTTCGTCTGGGGCGAGATGTAGAGGCCGCGCTGGCCATGATCGAACTGTTCGACCCAGTGCAATCGCGGGTTGATGGTGCAGGCGCTGCAATTCAGCAGCAATGGGCCGACTTGCTAGGGGCGATGCTCGGTTGCCAGGAGGCACAGGACTGGCTGGGTCTGGCCGATTATCTGGAATACGAACTGCTGGAGTGGCTGCAGGCGATATTCGCCGGCTGAGGCAGGCGTGAGCCCTTAGTTAGAGCGGTTTGGGTTTTGGGGTTTTCTGGCGCCATTTTTTTGTATGGTGGCAGGCTTAAGCCCTTGTTTTCCAAGGGGTGGCAGGTTGATGGCAAATATTTTTGAAAAAGCCCTAAAGCAACCTGCATCGCCGACGATAACTATTACGAAGGTTCTCTAGGCCATTACCCGGCGGTTGCCAGGGCCGGAAGCCGCAGTACCCAACCAACGAGGAATTCGTCATGGCTTTAACAGTAAACACTAACGTTGCATCGTTGAACGTTCAGAAAAACCTGAACCGTGCTTCCGACGCTCTGCAGACTTCGATGACTCGCCTGTCTTCCGGCCTGAAAATCAACAGCGCAAAAGACGACGCCGCCGGCCTGCAAATCGCTACCCGTATGACCTCGCAGATCCGCGGTCAGACCATGGCGATCAAAAACGCCAACGACGGTATCTCCATCGCCCAGACCGCTGAAGGCGCGATGCAAGAGTCCACCAACATTCTGCAGCGTATGCGCGAACTGGCCATCCAGTCGCGAAACGACTCCAACGGCACTGCTGACCGTACCGCTCTGGACAAAGAATTCTCTCAGATGTCCGCTGAGCTGACTCGTATCGCCAAGTCGACCAACCTGAACGGCAAGAACCTGATCGACGGTACCGCTGGCACCATGACCTTCCAGGTCGGTTCCAACACTGGTGCTACCAACCAGATCACCATCACCCTGGCCAGCGGCTTCGACGCTGTGACCCTGAGCGTTGACTCGGGCGCCATCAGCATCAGCGCCACCACCAGCGCCATGGCTGAAACCAACACCAGCGCCGCGATCAACGCGATCGAAAAAGCGCTGCAGACCATCAACTCCAGCCGTGCCGACCTCGGTGCTGCGCAAAACCGTCTGAGCAGCACCATCTCCAACCTGCAGAACATCAACGAAAACGCCAGTGCTGCACTGGGTCGCGTACAAGATACCGACTTCGCTGCTGAAACTGCCCAGCTGACCAAGCAGCAGACTCTGCAACAAGCTTCGACCGCAGTTCTGGCCCAGGCCAACCAACTGCCATCCTCTGTACTGAAGCTGCTTCAGTAATAGCTGGCTAAGCTTTGGCGGGGGAGTGCGCTTGTCGTGCTCTCTCGCCTTTTTACATTAAGAGGTGATGGACATGGATATGAGCGTGAAGCTGAACTTGTCTTATCCTCCGGCCAGGCCGGCAACGCCAGTTGCTGACAAGCCGGTGGAGAAGCCTCGAGAGGAAGTTCCTGCGGTATCGGCTGTCAGCAAGCAGGAAAGCAGGAAAGAGGCTCAGGCAGAGCAGGAAAAGGTCAAGATGGCCGTTCAGGAAATCGAGAAATTCGTCCAGTCGGTCAAGCGCAATCTGGAGTTCTCGATCGACGAGCCTTCCGGTCAGGTGGTGGTCAAGGTGATTGCCAGCGATTCCGGCGAGGTGGTTCGGCAGATCCCCAACGAAGAAGTGCTGAGATTGGCCAATAGCTTGAATGACGCCAGCAGTTTGCTATTCAGCGCGAAAGTCTGATAGTTGGCATGAAATTTGTTGCTGGGTTCTTTTGGACGCTGTAGTGGTCAAAAGGCCGGCGGCACACTGAAGGGAGAGACACATGGCAAGTCCAATTCTACCGGGTACCGGTCTGGGTTCCGGCCTCGACACCGGCGCTATCGTCAAAGCTTTGGTGGCGGCTGACAAGTCTGCCAAGCAAGGTCAGATCGACCGTGCAAACGCCAACAATAGCGCGAGTATTTCCGGTATCGGGACCTTGCAGTCGTTGTTGTCGACCTTTCAGACCACTCTGGGGGTTGCTGGGCTCGGTGGCTCGGTCAATCCTTCCTTTACCGGCTTTGCTGCAACCTCCAGCGACAGCAAGTTCGTGGATGTCACCACAACCAACGATGCGGTTGCCGGCAAGTACAAGATTGAAGTGACAAACCTTGCGACCTCGTCGAAAGTGGCCAGCCAGGCTTTTGCCGGGGGCACTTCCAGTGCCATTCCGAGTGGTACGCTGACCATCACTCAAAATGGCATTAACTATCCGTTGACCATCGGCGCGAATGCGACCTTGCAGTCGGTGCGTGATGCGATCAACTCCGACTCGAAGATGTCGACATCCGGCCTGAGCGCCAACATCGTGACCGACTCGTTTGGTTCGCGATTGGTGGTGGGCTCCAGTAAGTCGGGTGCGGGTTCTGATATTTCCGTCAGTGGTATTGCTGGTCTGGAAATCGATGGCAGTCAGGTGATGCCTAATGGTTCTCCCGGCGCGCCTGTCAGTGCTACCTCTTCCGGGTCCATTGGCGACCTGGCCAAGGATGCTTCGTTCAGCGTCGATGGCATGCCGCTGACCAGCAAGACCAATATGGTTACTCAGGCCGTTTCCGGTCTGAAGATCAATCTGGTGGCCCCGACCAACGTGGCGAACGGTGGGCCGATTACCGTGACCGTTGCCACCAACACCGAAGGTCTCAAGACTTCCATTCAGAAGTTTGTCGATGCCTACAACGCTGTGGCCAATGGTATTACTACCCTGACCAAGCCATCCCTGGATGACTATGGCAAGCTTACGGTCCCCGCCCAGTTGACCGGTGACCCGTTGCCACGTTCAATTCTGGCGGCTATTCGTGAGCCGTTGTCGCAGGTGGGGGCGGGCGACAAGCTCACCGTTCTGGCGCAATTGGGCATCACCACCAATCAGAAGACCGGTGCGCTGGATTTCGATGACAAGAAATTTACCGTTGCCATGAACGATAAGAAGCTGAGTGGCGAGGTGCAGACGCTGTTCAGCGGTGATGGCACCAAGCTGGGGCTATTGGATCGTATGAACGAAGCCATCAAGCCTTTTACTCAGGGTGTGGGTACTACCGAGGGGATTCTCACCACTCGGACCAAGAATCTCGATATCACCAAGAAAAAGCTCAGCGACCAGCAGGACGCTCTCGACCGTCGAGTCGCGACGCTGACCGCGGTATTGACCAAGAAGTACAACGATATGGACACTCTGGTGGGCAAGCTGAAGGCTACCGCCAGCAACATTACATCGATGTTCGATGCCTTGAACGCACAGAAAAAAGGCTAATATCCAGCCTGCGCCAAAAGCCCGGCAGCGTTTTGCAACGCTCCGGGCTTTTGCATTTGACCTAAAGTTTTTTGACGTTGCGTCGATACACTGCTTATACGAACCTTCGAGTTTTGAAGAGGTATTACATGAATCCGAAGTTAGCTCTTCGACAGTACCAAAAGGTCGGGGGCCAGGCGCAGACCTCCGAAGCCAGTCCTCATCGTTTGGTGCAGATGCTGATGGAAGGCGGTCTGGATCGTATCGCTCAGGCCAAGGGTGCGATAGAGCGCAAGGACATCGCCAACAAGGGCGTGTTCATCAGCAAGGCCATCGGTATCATTGGCGGTTTGCGGGAAGGTCTGGACCTGGATAACTCCATGGATACCCTGGGGGATCTGGACAGTCTTTACACCTACATGATGACCCGCCTGACCGAAGCCAATATCAAGACTGATCCGAAGATTCTCGACGAGGTCGCCGGTCTGCTGCGTACGGTCAAGGAAGGCTGGGACGCCATTGCCGCGCCGGGTCCGCAGTTTTAAGGAGGAACACCATGAGTGCTGTCCTGCAACGCATCGAAGAAACCCGCGAGGCATTGGTCGACGCCTTGGCCGAGCGCAATTGGCAAGCCATTGGTGAACTGGACCTGGCTTGCCGTTCGTGCATGGAGGACGTGCTCAGCGAGGCGCAAGTCGACGAGGTCGCCCTGCGTGACAATCTGGAGGAGTTGTTGGGGGTTTATCGACAGCTGCTGGAGGTTGCAACGGGGGAGCGTCAGGCAATAGTCGACGAGATGTCGCAGATCACTCAAGCACAGAACGCGGCAAAGGTTTACCATTTGTTCGGTTAATACTGAGTTAATCCGAACGTTGCGCGCCATAAATTTGACTGTGCACGCATTTTTGACTTAACTAGTGGCTGTTTTCAGATTTCAGGCGTCTACAAGGGCAGAAAATGCCTATCAAGCGCGTCTAGCTTGCCCCTTATTTGGGCATTGAGTTGACTAGGGAAGTTGCTATTGCATGTGGCGTGAAACCAAAATTCTGCTGATCGATGACGATAGCGTCCGCCGCCGCGACCTGGCGGTGATTTTAAATTTTCTCGGTGAAGAAAATTTACCCTGCGGTAGCCATGACTGGCAGCAGGCTGTCGGCTCTTTGTCGTCAAGTCGTGAAGTGATTTGCGTCCTCATCGGGACTGTCAGCGCTCCTGGTGCACTTCTGGGCCTGTTAAAGACACTCTCATCCTGGGATGAGTTCCTTCCGGTTTTGCTAATGGGCGAAAATTCTTCCATTGAGCTGCCGGAAGACCAGCGTCGGCGAGTGCTTTCCAATCTGGAAATGCCCCCCAGTTACAGCAAGCTGCTTGATTCCCTGCACCGGGCCCAGGTCTATCGTGAAATGTACGATCAGGCCCGTGAGCGCGGTCGTCACCGCGAGCCCAACCTGTTCCGCAGCCTGGTCGGCACCAGTCGCGCGATCCAGCATGTGCGGCAGATGATGCAGCAGGTAGCGGATACCGACGCCAGTGTGTTGATCCTGGGTGAGTCGGGCACCGGCAAGGAAGTGGTTGCGCGCAATCTGCACTATCACTCCAAGCGCCGTGATGCGCCTTTCGTTCCGGTCAATTGCGGGGCCATTCCTGCGGAGTTGCTGGAAAGCGAACTGTTCGGCCATGAGAAGGGCGCCTTCACTGGCGCCATTACCAGCCGTGCAGGGCGTTTCGAGCTGGCCAATGGCGGCACGCTGTTTCTCGACGAGATCGGCGACATGCCGTTGCCCATGCAGGTCAAGCTGCTGCGCGTGCTGCAGGAGCGTACCTTCGAGCGTGTGGGCAGCAACAAGACCCAGGGCGTGGATGTGCGAATCATCGCCGCGACCCACAAGAACCTGGAAAGCATGATCGAGGTGGGCAGCTTCCGTGAGGACCTGTACTACCGCCTCAACGTATTCCCCATCGAGATGGCGCCGCTGCGTGAGCGGGTGGAAGACATTCCGCTGCTGATGAACGAGCTTATCTCGCGCATGGAGCATGAAAAACGCGGTTCGATCCGCTTCAACTCCGCCGCCATCATGTCCCTGTGCCGGCATGGCTGGCCGGGCAACGTCCGCGAGCTGGCCAACCTGGTGGAGCGCATGGCGATCATGCATCCCTACGGGGTGATTGGTGTGGTCGAGCTGCCGAAGAAGTTCCGCTATGTCGATGATGAAGACGAGCAGTTGGTGGACAGCCTGCGCAGTGATCTCGAGGAGCGGGTGGCGATCAATGGTCATGTCCCGGATTTCAGCGCCACCGCCATGTTGCCGCCGGAAGGCCTGGACCTTAAGGACTACCTCGGCAGCCTGGAACAAGGCCTGATCCAGCAGGCGCTGGATGACGCCAATGGCATCGTGGCCCGTGCCGCAGAGCGTTTGCGCATCCGTCGCACCACGCTGGTGGAGAAGATGCGCAAGTACGGCATGAGCCGGCGTGAGGGTGATGAACAGGCGGAGGATTGACGCCTGTTTTTCAAGTCGTTGAAAACTGGGTGGTTTTTTTCCGGCACGGGTATTGCTAAGTCTCTTGCAACCTTCCGTTTAACTGACGGTCAGCCACGCGAGAGAGCACGATGCCCCAAGCCGCCCAGATGTCTCCTGTCCCTGATGCCCAGGGGCAATCGCCGTCCGTAGAGCAGGCAAGCCGGCAGGGTCTTGAGCAGGCCTTTGCCCTGTTCAATCAGATGTCGAGCCAACTTACTGACTCCTACAGCATGCTCGAGGCCCGGGTCACCGAACTCAAGGGCGAGTTGGCGGTGGTCAGTGCTCAGCGCATGCAGGAGCTGGCGGAAAAGGAGCGGCTGGCCAATCGTCTGCAGAATCTGCTCGACCTGCTGCCTGGCGGAGTCATCGTCATCGACGCTCACGGCATCGTCAGCGAGGCTAATCCGGCGGCCTGCGAGCTGCTCGGCCTGCCGCTGGAAGGGCAGTTGTGGCGCAACATCATCGCTCGCAGCTTTGCGCCCCGCGAAGACGATGGTCACGAAATCTCCCTGCGTGACGGTCGACGCCTGTCGATCTCCACTCGTTCACTGGATGCCGAGCCCGGGCAACTGGTGCTGCTCAATGACCTGACTGAAACCCGTCATCTGCAGGATCAGTTGGCCCGCCATGAGCGCCTGTCCTCCCTGGGCAAGATGGTGGCTTCCCTGGCGCACCAGATCCGTACCCCGCTGTCCGCCGCGCTGCTCTATGCCAGTCATCTGACCGAGCAGGAGCTGCCATTAGCCACTCACCAGCGTTTCGCCGGACGGCTCAAGGAGCGCTTGCACGAGCTGGAGCATCAGGTGCGCGACATGCTGGTGTTCGCCCGTGGCGAACTGCCCCTGACTGACCGCCTGACGCCGAAGTCCCTGCTGCAATCCTTGCAGGCTGCCGCGATGACCCATGTCCAGGACGTGGCCGTGCGCTGGCAGTGCGACAGTCATGAAGGCGAGGTGCTGTGCAATCGCGACACCCTGGTGGGGGCTCTGCTCAACCTGATCGAGAACGCCATCCAGGCCAGTGCCGGTGCGGCACGCCTGAAGGTGCACCTGTACCGTCGCGGCGACACCTTGCGCCTGTGCGTCAGCGACAGTGGCAGCGGTATCGATACCGCGGTGCTGGAGCGCCTGGGCGAGCCGTTCTTCACCACCAAGGCCAATGGAACCGGGCTCGGTCTGACGGTGGTCAAGGCGGTGGCCCGTGCTCATCAAGGAGAATTGTCGCTGCGCTCGCGTCCTGGGCGCGGTACTTGTGCGCTGGTGACGTTGCCTCTGTTCTCCAGCGCCCATGGAGTGGAGTGAAGGGAATGGCAATCAAGGTTCTACTGGTTGAAGACGACCGCGCGCTGCGCGAAGCCCTGGCAGATACCCTGCTGCTGGCCGGTCATGACTACAAGGCGGTGGGCAGTGCGGAAGACGCCCTGCAAGCGGTGGCTGCCGAGTCCTTCAGCCTGGTGGTCAGTGATGTGAACATGCCGGGCATGGACGGTCATCAGTTGCTGGCCTTGTTGCGGGCCCGCCAGCCGCAATTGCCAGTGCTGCTGATGACCGCCCACGGCGCCGTAGAGCGTGCCGTGGACGCCATGCGTCAAGGTGCCGCCGACTACCTGGTCAAGCCCTTCGAGCCCCGGGCGCTGCTGGATCTGGTGGCGCGGCACGCCCTGGGTTGCCTGGGGGCTGCTGAAGATGAAGGCCCGGTGGCCTTCGAGCCGGCCAGTGCGCAGTTGCTGGAGCTGGCCGCGCGAGTGGCCCGCAGTGATTCCACAGTGCTGATTTCCGGTGAGTCGGGCACCGGCAAGGAAGTGCTGGCGCGATATATTCACCAGTATTCCCACAGGGCTAGCCAGCCGTTCATTGCGATCAACTGCGCGGCAATTCCCGACAACATGCTCGAAGCCACCCTGTTCGGGCACGAAAAGGGCTCCTTCACTGGCGCCATTGCCGCCCAGCCCGGCAAATTCGAGCAGGCCGATGGCGGCACCATTCTGCTGGACGAGATTTCCGAAATGCCCCTGGGCCTGCAGGCCAAGCTGCTGCGCGTGTTGCAGGAGCGTGAGGTGGAGCGGGTGGGTGCGCGCCGGCCGATCAGCCTGGATATCCGGGTGGTGGCCACCACCAACCGCGATCTGGCGGGGGAGGTGGCTGCGGGGCGTTTCCGTGAGGACCTGTACTACCGTCTTTCGGTATTTCCGCTGGCCTGGCGGCCGCTGCGTGAGCGCACCGCCGATATCCTGCCGCTGGCCGAGCGCTTGCTGGCCAGGCACGTCAATAAAATGAAGCATGCCGCTGCCAGGCTCTCCGCCGAGGCCCAGGCTTGTCTGTTGGCCTATCCCTGGCCGGGCAATGTGCGTGAGTTGGACAACGCACTGCAACGCGCACTGATTCTGCAGCAGGGCGGCCTGATCCAGCCGGAGGACTTCTGCCTGGCCGGGCCAGTTGCTTGTGCGCCGTTGCCGGCATTGATGCCTGTGGCGCAGCCGATGACGCGCGCTGTGCCAAATGACAGCGAAAGCTTCGCCCAGGAATCCGGGGCCCTCGGGGACGATCTGCGGCGTCGGGAATTCCAGATGATCATCGATACCCTGCGTTCCGAACGTGGTCGGCGCAAGGAAGCGGCGGAGCGCCTGGGCATCAGTCCGCGCACCCTGCGTTACAAATTGGCGCAGATGCGTGACGCCGGAATGGATGTCGAGGCTTATCTGTTCGCTACCTGATCAGTGGTCGGCAAAGCCCAGGACGGGCTTTTATCGAGATGGGCCATGGAGCTGGCACCCTTGTTGCTAACACCTCACTAACCGCTGAGTGAGTGTCAAAAAATTGCGGGTCGTCAGAGAGAGTAGACCATGAGCCAAGGTGTTGAATTTAATCGGTTGATGCTGGATATGCGGGCCATGCAAATGGACGCAATGTCGCAGCCTAAATCCGCCGCAGTAGCAGAAGTCAGTGGCAGCAGCTTCGCTGACATGCTTGGCCAGGCCGTGAACAAGGTCAATGACACTCAGCAGGCATCCAACCAGCTGTCCAGCGCTTTTGAGATTGGCAAAAGCGGTGTCGACCTGACGGATGTGATGATTTCCTCGCAAAAGGCCAGCGTGTCTTTTCAAGCCTTGACCCAGGTGCGCAACAAGCTGGTTCAAGCGTATCAAGACATCATGCAGATGCCGGTTTAAGGACGAGATTGAGTCATGGCAGAAGCAGTCGCCGATAACGTACCGGCCAAGGCCACGCCGGTAGAGGGCAAACCGCCGCTGTTCGGTTTGTCCTTCCTGGAAAACCTGTCCCAGATGACCGTGCTGCGTCAGGTCGGCCTGTTGGTGGGCCTGGCCGCCAGTGTGGCGATCGGCTTTGCCGTGGTGCTGTGGTCGCAGCAGCCCGATTACCGGCCGCTGTACGGCAGCCTGGCGGGAATGGACGCCAAGCAGGTCATGGATACCCTGGCCTCTGCCGACATCCCCTACACCGTCGAGCCCAACTCCGGTGCCTTGCTGGTCAAGGCCGATGACCTGCCCCGTGCCCGCCTGAAACTGGCGGCTGCTGGCGTAGCGCCGGGCGATGGCAATGTCGGTTTCGAGATCCTCGATAAAGAGCAGGGCCTGGGCACCAGCCAGTTCATGGAAGCGACCCGTTACCGTCGCGGCCTGGAAGGCGAGTTGGCGCGCACCATCTCCAGTCTGAACAACGTCAAGGGTGCGCGAGTGCACTTGGCGATTCCGAAAAGCTCGGTGTTCGTCCGTGACGAGCGCAAGCCCAGCGCCTCGGTACTGGTGGAACTCTACTCCGGCCGCTCCCTGGAGCCGGGCCAAGTCATGGCTATCGTCAACCTGGTGGCCACCAGCGTTCCCGAGCTCAACAAGTCCCAGGTCACAGTGGTCGACCAGAAGGGCAACCTGCTCTCCGACCAGGCGGAAAACTCCGCGCTGACCATGGCTGGCAAGCAATTCGAATACAGCCGTCGCCTGGAAGGCATGCTTACCCAGCGGGTGCACAACATCCTGCAGCCGGTGCTGGGCAACGATCGCTACAAGGCTGAAGTCTCGGCGGATGTCGACTTCAGCGCGGTGGAATCCACTTCCGAGCAGTTCAACCCCGACCAGCCGGCCCTGCGCAGCGAGCAGTCGGTCAACGAACAACGCTCCAGCAGCAATGGCCCGCAAGGCGTGCCTGGCGCGCTGAGCAACCAGCCGCCATCGCCAGCTTCGGCACCTCAGACCACTGGCGGCGCCACGGCTTCCGCGGCGGCCGTGCAGCCTGGGCAACCGCTGCTGGACGCCAACGGCCAGCAAATCATGGACCCGGCCACCGGCCAGCCGATGCTCGCGCCGTACCCGGCGGACAAGCGTCAACAATCCACCAAGAACTTCGAGCTCGACCGTTCCATCAGCCACACCAAGCAGCAGCAGGGCCGAGTCAATCGCCTGTCGGTGGCGGTGGTGGTGGACGATCAGGTCAAGGTCAACGCGGCCAATGGCGAAACCACTCGCGCACCCTGGAGCGCCGACGAATTGGCGCGCTTCACTCGCCTGGTGCAGGACGCCGTGGGCTTCGATGCCAGTCGCGGTGACAGTGTCAGCGTGATCAACGTGCCGTTCTCCGCCGATCGTGGCGAAGTGGTCGCGGATATTCCGTTCTACTCGCAACCCTGGTTCTGGGACATCGTCAAGCAAGTGCTGGGCGTGCTGTTCATCCTGGTGCTGGTGTTCGGTGTGCTGCGTCCGGTGCTCAACAACATCACCGGTGGCGGCAAGGACAAGCAGCTGGGTCTTGGCAGCGACATGGAGCTGGGTGGCATGGTGGGCCTGGATGGCGAACTGGCCAATGACCGCGTCAGCCTGGGCGGTCCGCAGAGCATCCTGTTGCCGAGCCCGAGCGAGGGTTATGACGCTCAGTTGAATGCAATCAAGAGCCTGGTGGCAGAAGACCCGGGTCGTGTGGCCCAGGTCGTGAAAGAGTGGATTAACGCAGATGAGTGATAACCGAGCCGCTACCGCCAAACTGACCCGGGTCGACAAGGCCGCGATCCTGCTGCTGTCCCTGGGTTCTACCGATGCCGCGCAAGTGCTGCGCCACATGGGCCCTAAAGAGGTCCAGCGAGTGGGTGTGGCCATGGCCCAGATGGGCAATGTGCACCGCGAGCAGGTCGAGCAGGTGATGAGCGAGTTCGTCGACATCGTCGGCGACCAGACCAGCCTCGGCGTCGGCTCCGACGACTATGTGCGCAAGATGCTCACCCAGGCCCTGGGCGAGGACAAGGCCAACGGCCTGATCGACCGCATCCTGCTGGGTGGCAACACCAGCGGCCTGGACAGCCTGAAGTGGATGGAGCCGCGGGCCGTGGCCGACGTGATCCGCTACGAGCACCCGCAGATCCAGGCCATCGTGGTGGCCTACCTGGACCCGGACCAGGCCGGCGAAGTGCTGGGCAATTTCGACCACAAGGCGCGCCTCGACATCATCCTCCGGGTGTCCTCGCTGAATACCGTACAGCCGGCGGCGCTCAAGGAACTCAACCAGATCCTCGAGAAGCAGTTCTCTGGCAACTCCAACGCTTCGCGTACCACCTTGGGCGGTATCAAGCGTGCGGCGGACATCATGAACTTCCTCGACAGCTCGATCGAAGGCCAGCTCATGGATTCGATCCGCGAAGTGGACGAAGACCTGTCCGGTCAGATCGAAGACTTGATGTTCGTGTTCAACAACCTGGCCGATGTCGACGACCGCGGTATCCAGGCGCTGTTGCGCGAAGTCTCCTCCGACGTGCTGGTGCTGGCCCTCAAGGGTTCGGACGAAGGGGTCAAGGAAAAGATCTTCAAGAACATGTCCAAGCGTGCGGCGGAACTGCTGCGCGACGACCTGGAAGCCAAGGGCCCGGTTCGCGTCAGCGACGTGGAGACCGCGCAGAAGGAAATCCTCACCATTGCCCGCCGTATGGCCGAAGCCGGAGAAATCGTTCTCGGCGGGAAGGGCGGCGAAGAAATGATCTAAGGTCGCCCTATGTCGTCCAGCATTGATGAGTCCCAGAGCGAACTGATTCGCGCCCGGGACGTCGAGGGTTTCGATGTCTGGGCGCTGCCTAGCTTCGACCCGGAACCCGAGCCCGAGCCGGAGCCGGAACCCGAAGAGGTGGTCGAGGAAATCGAGGAAGTGCCGCTGGATGAGGTCCAGCCACTGACCCTCGAAGAACTCGAGAGCATTCGCCAGGAAGCCTATAACGAAGGTTTCGCCACAGGTGAGAAGGAAGGTTTCCACAGCACCAGCCTCAAGGTCCGCCAGGAAGCTGAAGTGGCCTTGAGTGCCAAGCTGCAGACGCTCGAGCAGTTGATGGTCAATCTGTTCGAGCCGATCGCCGAGCAGGACACCCAGATCGAGAAAACCCTGGTGGAACTGGTCAGGCACATCGCTCGCCAGGTGATCCAGCGCGAACTGGCGATGGATTCCTCGCAAATCGAACATGTGATGCGTGAAGCGCTCAAGCTGCTGCCCCTGGGCGTCGGTAATGTGCGCCTGTATGTCAATCCGCAGGACTTCGAGCAGGTCAAGAGCCTGCGCGAGCGGCATGAGGAAAGCTGGCGCATCGTCGAGGACGAGGCGCTGCTGCCCGGTGGCTGCCGAGTCGAGACCGAACACAGCCGCATCGACGCCAGTGTCGAAACCCGCATTGCCCAGGCCATGGATCAACTCGCCGACCAGTCGCACGAGCAATCGCTGCATCCGGCCGCTGCCGACCTGAGCCTGGAGCTGGGCCCTCTGACACCGGTTGCGCCGAGCGCGGAGCCTGCCGACCCCGCTGTCGATCCCTTGGCGGAACAGCCCGATGCGCCTTGAACGCACCAGCTTCGGCAAGCGCCTAGGCGGCTATGCCCAGGCCATCGACTTGCCGGGCCAGCCGATTCTTGAAGGGCGCCTGTTGCGCATGGTCGGCCTGACCCTCGAAGCCGAGGGCTTGCGCGCCGCCATGGGCACCCGCTGCCTGGTGATCAATGACGACAGCCATCACCCGGTCAAGGTCGAGGCCGAGGTCATGGGCTTTTCCGGGAGCAAGGTGTTCCTGATGCCGGTGGGCAGCGTGGCCGGGATCGCCCCGGGTGCCCGTGTGGTGCCCCTGGCCGACACCGGGCGCTTGCCCATGGGCATGAGCATGCTCGGTCGAGTGCTGGACGGTGCCGGCCGTGCCCTGGATGGCAAGGGCGGCATGCGCGCCGAGGATTGGGTGCCGATGGACGGCCCCACCATCAACCCGCTCAAGCGTGACCCCATCAGCCAGCCGCTGGACGTGGGCATTCGCAGTATCAACGGATTATTGACGGTGGGTCGCGGCCAACGCCTGGGCCTGTTCGCTGGTACCGGCGTGGGCAAGAGTGTGCTGCTGGGCATGATGACCCGCTTTACCGAAGCCGACATCATCGTGGTCGGGCTGATCGGCGAGCGGGGTCGCGAGGTCAAGGAGTTCATCGAGCATATCCTCGGTGAAGAAGGCCTCAAGCGTTCGGTGGTGGTGGCATCGCCGGCGGACGATGCGCCGTTGATGCGGCTGCGGGCGGCGATGTACTGCACGCGGATTGCCGAGTATTTCCGTGACAAGGGCAAGAATGTCCTGTTGCTGATGGATTCCCTGACTCGTTTCGCCCAGGCCCAGCGGGAAATCGCCCTGGCCATTGGCGAGCCGCCAGCCACCAAGGGCTACCCGCCTTCGGTGTTCGCCAAGCTGCCCAAGCTGGTGGAGCGCGCCGGCAACGCCGAGGCCGGCGGTGGCTCGATCACTGCTTTCTACACCGTGCTGTCTGAAGGCGACGACCAGCAGGACCCGATCGCCGACTCGGCCCGTGGCGTGCTCGATGGCCACATCGTGCTGTCCCGGCGCCTGGCGGAGGAGGGGCACTACCCGGCCATCGACATCGAGGCGTCCATCAGCCGGGTGATGCCGGCGGTGATCAGCCCCGACAATATGGCCCGGGCGCAGTACTTCAAGCAGCTGTGGTCGCGCTATCAGCAGGCTCGCGACCTGATCAGCGTCGGTGCCTATGTGCCGGGTGGCGATCGCGATACCGATACGGCCATTTCCCTGCAGCCGGCGATGGTGGCCTACCTGCGCCAGGGGCTGAACGACAATGTCAGCCTGGGCCACAGCCAGACCCACCTGGAGATGATGTTCGCTCCGGCGACGGGCGGCTAACCGATCATGGCCGACAGCCGCGCTGCACGCCTGGCGCCCGTGGTGGACATGGCGGAAAACGCCGAGCGCACCGCCGCCCAGCGCCTGGAGTACTTCCATGGCCAGGTGCGGGTGGCCGAAAGCAAGCTGGGGGACCTGGAGCGTTTTCGCGGCGACTACCAGGAACAGTGGGTCGAGCGCGGCAAGCTCGGCGTCAGCGGCCACTGGCTGATGAACTACCAGTACTTTCTCAGCCAGCTGGACACCGCCGTGGCCCAGCAACGGCAAAGCCTGGCCTGGCACCAGAACAACCTCGATCGCGCCCGCGAGGCCTGGCAGCAGGCCTTTGCCCGGGTGGAAGGGTTGCGCAAGCTGGTGCAGCGCTATATCGACGAGGCCCGGGCGCTGGAAGACAAGCGCGAGCAGAAGCTGCTGGACGAGCTGTCACAGCGTTTGCCACGGCAAAGCCCGTACTGATCGGGTTTTTTGGGCGGCAGGTTGTCCGGCTGGCGACTGGGTGCTACACCTTTTAGACGTCGTCAATGACAAGGAAGCAGTCTCATGTCGGTCGTTACAGAAATATCCCCGGACGGGCAGAAGCTCACGATCTCCATCAGGGGGCGCTTCGATTTCGGGCGCCACCAGGAATTTCGCGAATCCTACGAGCGGCTCAACCGGACGCCGGAGTCCATAGTGGTGGATCTCAAGGAAGCCACTTACCTCGACAGTTCCGCCCTGGGCATGCTGCTGCTGTTGCGTGACCATGCCGGCGGCGACAATGCCGACGTGCGGGTGATCAACAGCAACTCGGATGTGCGCAAGATTCTCGCCATCTCCAACTTCGACAAACTCTTCGATATCAGCTGAATGGCATGGGCTCCATGGTCGAACCCCTGTGTGTGCTGATCGCCGAGGATGGCGCGGCGGACCGCTTGCTGCTGTCCGGTATTGTCCGGCGCCAGGGGCATCAGGTGCTGGCGGCGAGCAATGGCGCCGAGGCCCTGGAGCTGTTTGAGCGCGAGCGTCCGCACATAGTGCTGATGGACGCGATGATGCCGGTGATGGATGGCTTCGAGGCGGCGCGGCGGATCAAGGCCCTGGCGGGTGAGACTCTGGTGCCGATCATCTTCCTCACCTCCCTGAGCGGGGGCGAGGCGCTGGCCCATTGCCTGGAGGCGGGCGGCGACGATTTCCTGGCCAAGCCCTACAACCCGGTGGTGCTGGGCGCCAAGATCAACGCCATGGACCGCCTGCGGCGCCTGCAGGAAACCGTCTTGCAGCAGCGCGACCAGATCACCCGGCACCATGACTACCTGCTCAACGAGCAGCGGGTGGCCAAGGCGGTGTTCGACAAGGTGGCCCATTCCGGCTGCCTGGATGCGGCCAATATCCGCTACCTGCAATCGCCCTATGCGCTGTTCAACGGTGACCTGCTGCTGGCGGCCTACACCCCGGCGGGGGATATGCACGTGCTGCTGGGGGATTTCACCGGCCACGGCCTGCCGGCGGCGGTGGGGGCCATGCCCCTGGCCGAGGTGTTCTACGGCATGACCGCCAAGGGCTACGGGCTGCCGGAAACCCTGCGCGAGATGAATGCCAAGCTCAAGCGCATCCTGCCGGTGGACATGTTCTGCTGCGCCACCCTGCTGTGCCTGAGTTCCCAGCGGCGCGCGGTGGAGGTGTGGAATGGCGGCATGCCCGAAGGCTATCTGTATCAGCACGCCAGTGGCGTGCGAACGCCCCTGGTGGCGCGCCACCTGCCCCTGGGGGTGCTCAGTGCCGAGGCGTTCGAATATCGCACCGAAGTCTTTCCCATGGCGCCCGGAGATCGGGTGTTCCTGCTGTCCGACGGGGTGATCGACACCTGCAACGCCGAGGACGAGCTGTTTGGCGTGGAGCGCCTGCAGCAGGTGTTCGCGGCCAATCGTGAGGCCGATTGTCTGTTCGAGGAAATCCAGCAAGCGCTGGAGAGGTTTGGCGGCAGTGCCCGGGACGATGTCAGCATGGTGGAGGTCAGCCTGCCGGAGTTCCCCCGGCTGGCACCGCCGGCCCTGGTGTATTCCGACAGTGGTCAGTCCTGCCCCCTGGACTGGTCGGTGAGCTTCGAGTTTCGCGCGGCCACCCTCAAGCGCTTCAATCCCTTGCCCTATCTGTTGCAACTGCTGCTGGAGGTGCATGGCCTGCGCTCCCAGAGCGGCACCCTGTACAGCGTGCTCGCCGAGCTGTATTCCAATGCCCTGGAGCATGGCGTGCTCAAGCTCGATTCGCGGCTCAAGCGCGATGCCGAGGGCTTCACCCGCTATTATCGCGAGCGTGCCGCACGGCTCGAGGAGCTGCAGGAAGGCTATGTCCGCGTGCACCTGCAGGTGCAGCCCCTGGAGCAGGGTGGGCGCCTGGTGGTGCGGGTCGAGGACAGCGGCGATGGCTTTGATGTGGCCACGGTGCTGGCCCGCCCCAACGATAGCGGGCGGCTGTCGGGGCGTGGGGTCAGCCTGATCCGCCAGATGAGCCGGCAGGCGGTGTGGGCCGACGATGGGCGCAGTGTCTGCGTGGAGTTTTCCTGGGAGGCTCTGGCATAATTCCCGGGTTCTTGATCAAGGAGTGAACAAGTGGCTGAGATACATCTGGACCACGAGGTGCTCAACGCTCTGCAGGAAGTCATGGAGGATGAATATCCGGTCCTGCTGGACACTTTTGTCTGCGACTCCGAAGAGCGGGTACGCCTGCTGCACAAGTCCGAGGACGCCATTGCCCTGGAAGCAACTGCCCATAGCCTCAAGGGCAGCAGCAGCAACATGGGCGCCACTCGCCTTGCCGAACTCTGTCATCAGCTGGAGCTGCGCGCGCGGCAGCCGGCGGCGGAAGGCATTCGCCAATTGGTGGGCGAGATCGACGGCGAGTTCGCCATTGTCCGGCGCCTCTGCGAGCAGGAATTGCAGCGCTTCCACTGCTGAGTTCTTGCCTTTTATCGGTCGGCCGACAAAGCTGGCCCGACCTTTGCAGCCAAGTCTTGCAACTGTACCTATGATCCCCGTGCAGCGGAGACTGTCCCATGGCTGTTACCCCTAACTCGCTTCTTCAGGCCACTGCCCAGGCCAGCGCTAAGTCCAAGACTCAAGCGGCCCCTGCCAGCCCCCTGGCAAGCGTTGCCGAGCCTGGGGACAAGGCTTCCAGCTTCGCCCAGCTGTATGCCAAGGAGGCCCAGGGCAAGCCCCAGAGCAAGGTCCCGTCCTTCGCCGATAATTCGCCCAAGCCGACCCGTGACAACAGCGTCGACAACAGTCCGAAGAAAGACCTCGGCAGCGATTCCTCTGCCGCGTCGCAACCAGCGGTTGCCGATAGCGGCAAATCCTTGCCTGCCGACAAGCCGGCCAGCAATGACAGTCAGGCCAGCAAGGATGGCAAGGACAGCGCCAGCACTGACAACAAGCCTGCCGACGCGGCCTCGGCCGATACCGCGCAGGCCGACACTGCAGTCACTCCCGCACCTGTGGACCCGAGCCTGTTGCCAACGCCTGCGGTGCAGCCGGCAGTGGTCGAGGCACCACCGGTAGTGCCGCAACCTGTGGTCGAGGCGCCCGTCGTGCCGCAACCGGTGGTGGCCGCCGCCGCCGCGGCCGTGGTCGCTCCGGTGTCGGAGCCGGCCAAGGCGCCGTTCGATCCCGAGGCCGATCCACTGGATGCCATGCCGGCCGTGCGCCTGGCCATGGAGCAGAGTGGCCATGTGTCAGCTTCCAGTCAGGCGCAGCCCAAGGCCGCACCTGCCGATACCCATGCCGACGGTCAGTTGACGTCGGCACAGAACTTCGCCAATGGCATGGCCAGCATGCTCGAGCAGCAGGCCGGCAAGGCCAGCACCGAGCAGGGCGGCGAAAAAGCCTTCAGTGGCTTGATCAGTGAAGGGCTGAAAGACCTCAAGGGCGCCTCCAGCGATACCCGGGTGGATGATTTCGCCAATCGCCTGGCGGCCCTGACCCAGGCGGCGACCCCCAAGACCGCCAACGCGGTGCCGGTCAACCAGCCGCTGGCCATGCATCAGAGCGGCTGGACCGATGAAGTGGTCAACCGGGTGATGTACCTGTCCAGTGCCAACCTGAAATCCGCGGATATCCAATTGCAACCCGCCGAACTCGGGCGCCTGGATATTCGCGTGCACATGATCCCGGACCAGCAGACCCAGGTGACCTTCATGAGTGCCCACGCCGGTGTGCGTGAAGCCCTGGAAGGGCAGGTGCATCGCATGCGCGACATGTTCAACCAGCAGGGCCTGGGCCAGGTGGATGTTAACGTTTCCGACCAGTCCCGTGGCTGGCAGGGCCAGGAGCAGGCGCAGCAGGAGCAGAATCGCCGCGCCGGTTCCAGCACCGGCGGCACACGCCTGGATGGCAGTGATGAAGAGTTGCCACACGGCGTGGCCGAAGTGGCCGCTCCGGTGCAGACCGTGATCGGCACCAGCTCAGTGGACTACTACGCCTGAGTGCTGGGCAGGTCTCACGACCAGTCGTGAGGCCTGCCTGCCCAGAGTCTCTGCGGTGAGGGCCCTGGATGCCGTTCAAGGGTCTGGCCTTCACTCTGTTGTCGTCTCGCGCAGCGCAGATCCAGCCTGTGCAGCCCCGTCGGCAACCCTGATGTGTCCCTCGCCGGCCTCATCTCCTTTCTCCGTCCCTGCAATTCAGACAAATCTGGCATAACACTTGCTCTTGCCTAGCCGTGCGACTGTGAACCCCCGAATAGTGACGGATTATTGGCATGGCGAAGAGCGAAGCTGCAGAAAAACCCACCGCAGGGAAAAGCAAGATCAAGCTTATCCTCTTGATTGTCCTGGCGTTGTTGCTGGCCATCGGCTCGTCGGTGGGGGCCACCTGGTACTTCATGCACAGTGCCCAGAGCAAGCCCGCCGCGGCCGCGGAAACCGCGACCAACATCAAGGCAGCGGCCATCTACGAGCCCATGGCCCCGGCCTTCGTCGCCAACTACACGCAGAATGGCCGGCAGCGCTACATGCAGGTGAGCATTACCCTGCTGGCCCGCAACCAGGCTGACCTGGATGCACTGAAAGTGCATATGCCGGTGATCCGCAACAACCTGGTGATGCTCTTCTCCGGGCAGAATTTCGACACCCTGGCGACTCCGGTCGGCCAGGAGATGCTGCGTCAGAAGGCCACCGCCAGTGTCCAGGAAGTGGCGCAGAAAGAGGTGGGCAAAGTGGTGGTCGAACAGTTGCTCTTTACTAATTTCGTACTGCAGTAGGAACACGACATGGCCGTGCAGGACCTGCTGTCCCAGGATGAGATCGATGCGCTGTTGCATGGCGTCGACGACGGTCTGGTACAGACCGAACACTCTGCCGAACCCGGCAGTGTCAAAAGCTACGACCTGACCAGCCAGGATCGCATCGTCCGCGGACGCATGCCGACCCTGGAGATGATCAACGAGCGTTTCGCCCGCTATACCCGGATCAGCATGTTCAACATGCTGCGCCGTTCCGCCGATGTGGCGGTGGGTGGCGTGCAGGTCATGAAGTTCGGTGAGTACGTGCACTCGCTGTACGTGCCCACCAGCCTCAACCTGGTGAAGATCAAGCCGCTGCGCGGTACGGCGCTGTTCATCCTCGACGCCAAGCTGGTGTTCAAGCTGGTGGACAACTTCTTCGGCGGCGACGGCCGTCACGCGAAGATCGAGGGGCGGGAATTCACCCCCACCGAACTGCGTGTGGTGCGCATGGTGCTGGAGCAGGCGTTCATCGACCTGAAGGAAGCCTGGCAGGCGATCATGCCGGTCAACTTCGAGTACATAAACTCGGAAGTGAACCCGGCCATGGCCAACATCGTAGGCCCCAGCGAGGCGGTGGTGGTCTCCACCTTCCATATCGAACTCGATGGCGGTGGCGGCGACCTGCACGTGACCATGCCGTATTCGATGATCGAACCGATCCGCGAAATGCTCGATGCCGGCTTCCAGTCCGACCTGGACGACCAGGACGAACGCTGGAGCAAGGCCCTGCGCGAGGACGTGCTGGATGTGGCGGTGCCGCTGAGCGCCACCGTGGCCCGACGCCAACTGCGCCTGCGCGACATCCTGCACATGCAGCCCGGCGACGTGATCCCGGTGGAACTGCCCGAAGACATGATCATGCGGGCCAACGGCGTACCGTCGTTCAAGGTCAAGCTCGGTTCCCACAAGGGCAACCTGGCGCTGCAAGTGATCGAGTCGATCGAGCGCCGATAAGCGGCGCTTCAACCTGTTTGCTGTTCAATGAATTTTTGCCCGTCGAGGACCCAAGATGGCTGACGAAATCAACTCCCAGGACGACCAGGCGCTGGCCGACGAATGGGCTGCTGCACTGGAAGAGACCGGTGAAGGCAGTCAAGACGATATCGATGCCCTGCTGGCGGCCGACGCCGGTACCGCAAGCTCCTCCGGGCGCTTGCAGATGGAAGAGTTCGGCAGCGTGCCGAAGAGCCACGAGCCGGTCACCCTGGACGGCCCTAACCTGGACGTGATCCTCGATATCCCGGTGTCGATCTCCATGGAAGTGGGCAGCACCGACATCAACATCCGCAACCTGCTGCAGCTCAACCAGGGTTCGGTGATCGAGCTCGACCGCCTGGCCGGCGAGCCGCTGGACGTGCTGGTCAACGGCACCCTGATCGCCCATGGCGAGGTGGTGGTGGTCAACGAGAAGTTCGGTATTCGCCTGACTGACGTGATCAGCCCCAGCGAACGCATCAAGAAGCTGCGCTAAGTGAACAAGCTGCTTGGCGTCTTGCTCGGCTTGCCCCTGAGTGCCCTGGCGGCGGAGCCGGTGGCCAGTGCCGCAACGGCTGCCGTGCCGGCGGTGGGCAGTGTCGGTGGCCAACTGACCCAGCTGGTGCTGGGTCTGTTGCTGGTGATAGGCCTGATCTTTTTCCTCGCCTGGCTGGTGCGCCGGGTGCAGCAGGCCGGCCCCAGCGGCAAGGGCCAGGTGATCGAGCTGATCGGTTCCCGGGCCTTGGGCCCGCGGGATCGCCTGGTGTTGGTGCAGGTGGGCAACGAGCAGATCCTGCTGGGCCTGACGCCGGGCACCATCACCCCCTTGCATGTGCTCAAAGAGCCGGTGCCGGTGCCCAGCACCGAGCAGGCGACGCCCGAGTTTGCCCAGCGCCTGATGGAGCTGTTGGGCAAGGATCAGAAGGATAAGAAGTAATGCCGTTGCGCATCATCTTGACGTTGGCCCTGATGCTGGCGGCGCCGCTGGCGCTGGCGGCCGACCCGTTGTCGATCCCGGCGATCACCCTTGGCACCAACGCCAGTGGCCAGCAGGAGTACTCGGTCAGCCTGCAGATCCTGCTGATCATGACGGCGCTGAGCTTCATTCCGGCGTTCGTCATGCTGATGACCAGCTTCACCCGGATCATCATCGTCTTCTCGATCCTGCGTCAGGCCCTGGGCCTGCAGCAGACGCCATCGAACCAGATCCTCACCGGCATGGCGCTGTTTCTCACCATGTTCATCATGGCCCCGGTGTTCGATCGGGTGAACCAGGATGCGCTGCAACCCTACCTGGCGGAAAAACTCACTGCCCAGGATGCGGTGGCCAAGGCCCAGGTGCCGATCAAGGACTTCATGCTGGCCCAGACCCGCAGCAGCGACCTGGAACTGTTTGTGCGGCTGTCTAAGCGCACCGATATCGCCAGCCCTGATCAGGCGCCGCTGACCATCCTGGTTCCGGCCTTTGTCACCTCGGAGCTGAAGACCGCGTTCCAGATCGGTTTCATGATCTTCATCCCGTTCCTGATCATCGACCTGGTGGTGGCCAGTGTGCTGATGGCCATGGGTATGATGATGCTCTCGCCGCTGATCATTTCCTTGCCGTTCAAGATCATGCTGTTCGTGCTGGTGGATGGCTGGGCGCTGATCATCGGCACCTTGGCGGGCAGTTTCGGCGGTGTCTAAAACCTTGTTTGCGGGTGCTCGACAATGACTCCTGAAGTCGCGGTAGACTTGTTTCGCGAAGCCCTGTGGCTGACCACCATGATGGTCGCGGTGCTGGTGGTGCCCAGCCTGCTGGTGGGTTTGCTGGTGGCCATGTTCCAGGCGGCCACGCAGATCAACGAACAGACCCTGAGCTTCCTGCCGCGCCTGCTGGTGATGCTGGTGACCTTGATCGTCGCCGGCCCCTGGCTGGTGCAAACCTTTATGGAATACATCCGTCAGTTGTACGGCAGTATTCCGCAACTGATCGGCTGACCCCATGTCCTTGCTGGCGCTGACCGACACGCAGATCAGTACCTGGGTGGCGAGCTTCATGCTGCCGCTGTTCCGGGTCACCGGGGTGCTGATGGTGATGCCGATCTTCGGTACCACCCTGGTGCCGCGCCGGGTGCGTCTGTACTTCGCGGTGGCGATCACCGTGGTCATAGCGCCGGGCCTGCCGCCCATGCCAGAAGTGCACGCCCTGGATCTCAGCGGCCTGTTGCTGGTGGCCGAGCAGATCATCATTGGCGCGGTGCTGGGCTTTTCCCTGCAACTGTTCTTCCAGGCGTTCGTGATTGCCGGGCAGATCGTGGCGATCCAGATGGGCATGGGCTTCGCCTCCATGGTCGACCCCACCAACGGTGTATCGGTGGCGGTGATCGGGCAGTTCTTCACCATGCTGGTGAGCCTGCTGTTCCTGGCCATGAACGGCCATCTGGTGGTGTTCGAAGTGCTCACCGAAAGCTTCACCACCTTGCCGGTGGGCGGTGGCCTGCTGGTCAATCATTTCTGGGAGCTGGCGGGCAAGCTCGGCTGGGTTCTCGGTGCGGCGCTGCTTCTGGTGCTGCCGGCGATCACCGCCTTGCTGGTGGTCAACATCGCCTTCGGCGTCATGACTCGGGCGGCGCCGCAATTGAACATCTTCTCCATTGGCTTCCCCCTGACCCTGGTGCTGGGCATGGGCATCGTCTGGATCAGCCTGGCGGACATTCTCAACCAGTATCAACCGCTGGCCTCTGAGGCCCTGCAGTTCTTACGCGAACTGGCAAGGGCGCGCTAAGCCATGGCAGAGAGCGAGAGCGGTCAGGACAAGACAGAAGACCCCACGGAGAAACGCAAGAAGGACTCCCGGGAAAAGGGTGAGATCGCCCGTTCCAAAGAGCTCAATACCCTGGCGATCATGCTGGCGGGGGCGGGTGGTCTGCTGATCTATGGCGGTGGCCTGGCGCTGGATCTGCTGGAAATAATGCGCCTGAATTTCTCCCTGCCGCGTGAGGTGCTGCTCAGTCCCGGGTCCATGGGCCTGTACCTGCTGCACTCGGGCAAGATCGCCATCCTGGCGGTGCAGCCGGTACTCCTGACCTTGTTACTGGCGGCGATCATCGGGCCGATTTCCCTCGGCGGCTGGCTGTTCGCCGGCAAGAGCCTGGCGCCCAAGTTCAGCCGGATGAACCCGGCCAACGGCCTCAAGCGCATGTTTTCCTCCACGGCGCTGATCGAGCTGCTCAAGGCCCTGGCCAAGTTCGGCCTGGTGCTGTTCGTGGCGCTGTCGGTGCTCTCGGCGGATATCGACGACTTGTTGCGGATCGCCCACGAGCCTCTTGAGCTGGCGATTATCCACAGTGTCCAGGTGGTGGGCTGGAGCACCTTGTGGATGGCTTGCGGGCTGATCCTGATCGCGG
Organism: Pseudomonas sp. NFXW11; assembly: GCF_049887815.1. NCBI lineage: Bacteria > Pseudomonadati > Pseudomonadota > Gammaproteobacteria > Pseudomonadales > Pseudomonadaceae > Pseudomonas > Pseudomonas sp. NFXW11. The sequence goes on from NZ_JAGEKI010000004.1 coordinate 204,137, forward strand.
CGGTGGATGTGCCGGTGCAGCTGTACCAGGCGCACAAGAAGCTGTTGATGACCAAGCAGGAAGTGCGTGACGAGCACAAGGACCAGGAGGGCCGCCCGGAGGTCAAGCAGCGGATTCGCCAGACCCAGCGCGAGATGTCCCAGCGGCGGATGATGGCGGCGATCCCCGACGCCGACGTGGTCATTACCAACCCGACCCACTACGCGGTGGCCCTCAAGTACGACGCCGAGAAGGGCGGGGCGCCGATGTTGCTGGCCAAGGGCAGCGATTTCCTGGCGCTGAAGATCCGCGAGATCGCCGTGGCTCACAATGTGATGCTGCTGGAGTCGCCGGCGCTGGCGCGTTCGATCTATTACTCCACCGAGCTTGAGGAAGAGATTCCGGCGGGCCTGTATCTGGCGGTGGCCCAGGTGCTGGCCTACGTCTATCAGATCCGCCAGTACCGCGCGGGCAAGGGCAAGCGTCCGGATGCGCTCAAGGACCTGCCGATTCCTGCAGACCTGCAGCGCGATACCTCCGGCAAGCAGTCCTCCACTGGGCCGATCAACCCGCTCTAGAGCGTGGGCTGGCCTGTCAGTCAAAAAAATGGCTAATGGCCATTACCGCGTTTCCCTAAGTGCATGCAGGCCGATGCACGCTGTTTGCGTCGACCGGACAAAGTTGGAAGGCTTCTTGCAATAGCCGCCCTGTGCCGCTTCAGGCGTCAAAAGTTTGCTTTACGGAACGGGGTAAATAGGTGGATCGCTCTCAGTTAATCAGCACAGCTCGCAGCAACCTGGCTGACCTCGGTCGAGGCAACCTGGGGGTGCCGGTGCTGTTGTTGGTCATGCTGGCCATGATGATGCTGCCGGTGCCGGCGTTCCTCCTCGATGTGTTCTTCACCTTCAACATCGCCCTGTCGATCGTGGTCCTGCTGGTCTGCGTCTACGCCCTGCGGCCCCTGGATTTCGCGGTATTCCCCACCATTCTGCTGGTGGCCACCCTGTTGCGCCTGGCGCTCAACGTGGCCTCGACCCGGGTGGTGATGCTCCACGGCCAGGAGGGTCACGCCGCAGCCGGCAAGGTGATCCAGGCCTTCGGCGAGGTGGTGATCGGCGGCAACTACGTGGTGGGTATCGTGGTGTTCGCGATCCTCATGATCATCAACTTCGTGGTGGTGACCAAGGGTGCCGGGCGGATCTCCGAGGTCAGCGCGCGCTTCACCCTGGACGCCATGCCTGGCAAGCAGATGGCCATTGACGCCGACCTCAACGCCGGCCTGATCGACCAGAACCAGGCCAAGTCCCGGCGTGCCGAAGTGGCCCAGGAAGCCGAGTTCTACGGTTCCATGGACGGTGCCAGCAAGTTCGTTCGCGGTGACGCCATCGCCGGCCTGCTGATTCTGTTCATCAACCTGATCGGCGGCATGGCGGTCGGTATCTTCCAGCACAACATGAGCTTTGCTGACGCCGGCAAGGTCTACGCCCTGCTGACCATCGGTGACGGTTTGGTGGCGCAGCTGCCATCGCTGCTGCTGTCCACCGCGGCGGCCATTATGGTCACTCGGGCCTCGGGCTCGGAGGAGATGGGCAAGCAGATCAACCGGCAGATGTTCGCGTCCCCCAAGGCACTGGCCGTGGCGGCGGGCCTGATGGCGGTGATGGGGCTGGTGCCGGGCATGCCGCACTTCTCCTTCCTCAGCCTGGCGGCCGTGGCGGGTGGGGCGGCGTACCTGCTGTGGCGCAAGCAGAGCCAGGCCAAGGTCCAGGCCCAGGAAGAAATCCAGCGCCAGCAGGACCTGTTGCCATCGCCGGCGCGGGCCATGGAAACCAAGGAACTGGGCTGGGATGACGTGACCCCGATCGACATGATCGGCCTGGAAGTCGGCTACCGGTTGATTCCCCTGGTGGATCGCAACCAGGGTGGGCAGTTGCTGGCGCGGATCAAGGGGGTGCGCAAGAAGCTCTCCCAGGATCTGGGCTTCCTGATGCCCACGGTGCATATTCGCGACAACCTGGACCTGGCCCCCAGTGCCTATCGCCTGACCTTGATGGGGGTGATCCTGGCCGAGGCCGAGATCTACCCGGATCGCGAACTGGCGATCAACCCGGGGCAGGTCTACGGCACCCTCAACGGCATTGTCGCCCGCGACCCGGCCTTTGGCCTGGAAGCGGTGTGGATCGAGATCAGCCAGCGGCCCCAGGCGCAGTCCCTGGGCTACACCGTGGTGGACGCCAGTACCGTGGTCGCCACCCACTTGAACCAGATTCTGTACAAGCACTCCAGCGAGCTGATCGGCCACGAAGAAGTGCAGCAACTGATGCAGTTGCTGGCCAAGAGTTCGCCAAAGCTGGCCGAAGAGCTGGTGCCAGGCGTATTGTCGCTGTCGCAGTTGCTCAAGGTGTTGCAGGCGCTGCTGGCCGAACAGGTGCCGGTGCGCGACATTCGCAGCATTGCCGAGGCTATCGCCAACAATGCCGCCAAGAGTCAAGATACTGCCGCTTTGGTTGCCGCGGTGCGCGTCGGATTGTCGCGCGCCATCGTCCAAAGCATTGTAGGCACTGAGTCTGAGCTGCCTGTGATCACCTTGGAACCAAGGTTGGAACAAATTTTGCTCAGCAGTCTGCAAAAGGCCGGACAAGGGCAGGAAGAAGGCGTTCTGCTCGAGCCAAGCATGGCCGAGAAACTGCAGCGTTCGCTGATCGAAGCGGCGCAGCGTCAAGAGATGCAAGGTCAACCAGTGATCCTGTTGGTGGCGGGGCCGGTCCGCGCCATGCTTTCGCGGTTCGGGCGTCTCGCCGTTCCGGGTTTGCATGTGCTGGCGTACCAGGAAATTCCTGACAACAAGCAAGTGACCATCGTTGCGACAGTAGGGCCCAACGGCTGAGGTAGTGGGTTATGCAAGTTAAGCGTTTTTTCGCCGCCGATATGCGTCAGGCCATGAAACTGGTTCGTGATGAGTTGGGCGCTGAAGCTGCCATCATCGGCAACCGGCGGATTGCCGGGGGTGTCGAGCTGACGGCTGCGCTGGATTACAAATTGTCGGCGCTGTCGCCGCGGGTGCCGAACATGGAACTCGAGGACGAGCTGCGCAAGACCCAGTCGCGCATCGTCACCGCCCAGGCCGAGCTGAGCCTGCGGGGCGAGGGCGACAGCACGGCAATCGGCAATCGCCAGCTGTTCGCCGGCCTGCCGCTGACCGCCGCCGAGCCGCTGATCGAGCCGACCCTGACCGAGCGTCCGCGCCCGGCCCCGGCACCTGCCGCGCCGGCACCCGACAACCGTGCTCTGGACTCGATGCGTTTCGAGCTCAACGGCCTGCGCGAGCTGCTGGAAGTGCAGCTCGGCTCCCTGGCCTGGAGCCAGTTGCAGGGCAGTCGCCCGGAGCAGGCCAACCTCTGGCGGCGCTTGCAGCGTATCGGCCTGTCCGGGCCGCTGGCCCGTGATTTGCTGGCGCTGATCACCGACATCGACGAGCCGCGTCAAGCCTGGCGCATGCTGCTCGCGCACCTGGCGCGGATGATCCAGACACCGGAAATCGAGCCGCTGGAAGAGGGTGGGGTGATTGCCATGGTCGGCCCGGCCGGCATGGGCAAGACCACCACCCTGGCCAAGCTGGCGGCGCGCTACGTGCTCAAGTACGGCGCGCAGAACATCGCCCTGGTGAGCATGGACAGCTACCGTATCGGCGCCCAGGAGCAACTCAAGACCCTGGGGCGCATCCTCAATGTCTCGGTGACCCACGTCGATCCCGGGCAGTCCCTGGCCCAGGCCCTGGACCCGCTGCTGCGCAAGCGCGTGGTGCTGATCGATACCGCCGGCCTGCAAGCCAGTGATCCGGCATTGCGCATGCAACTGGAAAGCCTGGCCGGTCGTGGTATCCGCGCGAAGAATTACCTGGTACTGGCCACCACCAGCCAGAAACAGGTGCTGACCGCCGCCTACCACAGCTACAAGCGCTGCGGCCTGGCCGGTTGCATCCTGACTAAACTTGATGAAACAGCCAGCCTTGGCGAGGTGCTGAGCCTGGCCATCAGTCATGAATTGCCGGTTGCCTATCTGACCGATGGCCCGCGGATTCCTGACGATTTGCACCTGCCTCGCCGGCATCAGCTGGTGAGTCGCGCAGTCAGCGTGCAGATGCAGGAAGAACCCAGCGAAGAAGCCATGGCCGACATGTTCGCTGATCTCTACCACAGCCCCAGCAAACGGGTTGGCTGAGGTAGTCATGAATAGATTGCAGTGTATCTACATCGGTGGTCTGCCACGCATTGTTCCAATGGTGAACGCGCAGCCAGTTATGTGGCCCCGTCTAAGTAAGACAAGGTAAAGAAAGAACATGGGCAGCATGCATCCCGTACAGGTGATTGCGGTGACCGGCGGCAAAGGTGGCGTCGGCAAGACTAACGTGTCAGTGAACTTGTCCCTGGCTCTGGCTGAGCTGGGTCGGCGAGTCCTGCTGCTGGACGCCGATCTGGGTCTGGCCAACGTCGATGTCCTGCTAGGCCTGACCCCCAAACGCACCCTGGCCGATGTCATCGAAGGTCGCTGCGAGCTGCGCGATGTGCTGCTCCAGGGGCCTGGCGGCATCCGCATCGTACCGGCCGCTTCCGGCACCCAGAGCATGGTGCACCTGAGTCCTGCCCAGCATGCCGGCCTGATCCAGGCCTTCAGCGATATCGGCGACAATCTCGATGTGCTGGTGATCGACACCGCTGCGGGTATTGGTGACTCGGTAGTCAGTTTCGTCCGCGCGGCCCAGGAAGTGCTGCTGGTGGTGTGCGACGAGCCGACCTCGATCACCGATGCCTACGCCCTGATCAAGCTGCTCAACCGCGACTACGGCATGAACCGTTTCCGGGTCCTGGCCAACATGGCCCAGAGCCCCCAGGAAGGGCGCAACCTGTTTGCAAAATTGACCAAGGTCACTGATCGCTTCCTGGACGTGGCCTTACAATACGTCGGCGCAGTTCCCTACGATGAAAGCGTGCGCAAGGCCGTGCAAAAGCAGCGTGCGGTCTATGAAGCCTTTCCTCGTTCGAAGTGTGCATTGGCGTTCAAGGCCATCGCGCAGAAAGTCGATACCTGGCCATTGCCGGCGAACCCTCGCGGGCATCTGGAATTCTTTGTCGAGCGGCTAGTGCATCAAACAGCGGGACCGGTGCTATGACTGCCAGTGGCTACAACCTCTACAAGAAGTCCGCACGTGACAGCCAGTACGAACTGATCGAGCGCTACGCGCCACTGGTCAAGCGTATTGCCTATCACCTGCTGGCGCGGTTGCCGGCCAGCGTCCAGGTGGAAGACCTGATTCAGGCCGGGATGATCGGTTTGCTCGAAGTGTCGACCAAGTACGACGCGAGCAAGGGGGCGAGCTTCGAGACTTACGCGGGTATCCGTATCCGCGGGGCGATGCTCGACGAGGTTCGCAAAGGCGACTGGGCACCCCGTTCGGTACACCGAAATACCCGCATGGTCAGTGATGCCATCCGCACAATTGAAGCTAAAACCGGTCGTGACGCTAAAGATCACGAGGTTGCGGCCGAACTTCAATTGAGTCTCGACGATTATTACGGGATTCTGAACGACACCCTGGGCAGCCGCCTGTTCAGTTTCGACGACCTGTTGCAGGACGGCGAACACGAAGGGCTGCACGAGGATGGCGCCAGTGCTCATCTCGAACCGTCACGGGACCTGGAAGACGAACGTTTCCAGGCGGCCCTGGCGGATGCGATTGCCAATTTGCCGGAGCGCGAGCGACTGGTGTTGGCGCTGTACTACGACGAAGAGCTGAACCTCAAGGAAATCGGTGAGGTCCTGGGGGTCAGCGAATCGCGGGTCAGCCAGTTACACAGCCAGTGCGCAGCCCGCTTGCGGGGGCGTTTGGGGGAGTGGCGAGCGCGCTGACAGGCAGTGTGGGGACACTGCGAACAGGGCTGGTGCGGCAAGCTGCGCCGGTCTTGCGGTATGTGCTCCATGCAGTCGTTGCGTGTTATGCCGGATTGATTGAATGGCGTGTTCAGGTACTGAATGCGTTTAAGACTGCTTGGAGGTCGAATTGGACAAGAACATGAAAATCCTCATCGTTGATGACTTCTCAACGATGCGGCGGATCATAAAAAACCTGTTGCGTGATCTGGGTTTCACCAACACGGTCGAGGCCGACGATGGCACTACCGCCATTCCGGTACTCAACAGCGGAAGCATCGACTTTCTGGTAACGGACTGGAACATGCCGGGTATGACCGGTATCGACCTGCTGCGCCACGTGCGCGCCGATGAAAAGCTCAAGCACCTGCCGGTGCTGATGGTGACCGCGGAAGCCAAGCGCGAGCAGATCATCGAAGCTGCCCAGGCCGGGGTTAACGGCTATGTGGTCAAACCATTCACGGCCCAGGCGTTGAAAGAGAAGATCGAGAAAATCTTCGAACGCATCGGTTGAGGTGCGTAGCCATTCCGCCACGGGGGAGCTATGGAGCATAAAGAATCTTCACTGGACGACTTTGAGTCGACCCTGAAAAAACATGCACTGGAGCTGGTCGAGAGCCTGGAAAAGGGCCAATTCGGCGAAGCTGTGCAACTGATCCATGAACTCAATCAGACCCGTGACCGCGGCCTGTATCAGGAAGTGGGCAAGCTTACCCGCGAGCTGCATAGCGCGATCGTCAATTTCCAGATTGACCCGCACATGCCGCAAGCCGAGGAAGTCTCACAGATCACGGATGCCACCGAGCGCCTGTCCTATGTGGTCCGGCTTACGGACGCGGCTGCCAATCGCACCATGGATCTGGTGGAAAGCAGCACGCCGCTGGTCAACGGCCTGAGCACCGAAGCCCAGGCCTTGAGCGCGGACTGGGGGCGTTTCATGCGGCGCGAGGTCGGAGCCGAAGAGTTTCGCGAACTGGCACGTCGGGTCGACAGCTTCCTGACGCGCAGCGAGCAGGAAACCCGCACCGTCTCGGGCCATCTCAACGACATTCTGCTGGCGCAGGATTACCAGGACCTGACCGGCCAGGTGATCAAGCGTGTGACCCAATTGGTCACGGAAGTCGAAAGCAATCTGCTCAAACTCGTCTTGATGGCCAGCCAGGTCGATCGCTTCGCCGGTATCGAACATGACCGTGAATCGATCCTCGCTGAAAAAGATCCGCAAAAACACCTCGCCAAGGGTGAAGGTCCGCAGATTCATGCCGATAAACGTGAAGACGTCGTGTCCGGTCAGGACGATGTAGACGATTTGCTTTCCAGCCTTGGATTCTAGGAGCACCCATTAATGAGCTTCGGCGCCGATGAAGAGATCCTTCAGGATTTCCTGGTTGAGGCCGGCGAGATTCTAGAGCAACTGTCCGAACAACTGGTCGAGCTGGAAAGCCGGCCAGATGACGCGGACCTGCTCAATGCAATTTTTCGCGGTTTTCACACTGTTAAAGGGGGCGCCGGCTTCCTCCAGCTCAACGAGCTGGTGGAGTGCTGCCACATCGCCGAGAACGTGTTCGACATCCTGCGCAAGGGTGAACGGCGGGTTGACTCGGAACTGATGGACGTAGTGCTTGAGGCGCTGGACACGGTGAACAGTATGTTCGGCCAGGTCCGTGAGCGCACCGAGATCACTGCCGCTACACCTGAATTGCTGGCCGCCCTGGCGCGCCTGGCCGAGCCTGCCGGTGCAGAACCTGTGGTCGAAGCCGTGGCCGAGGAGGTGGTTGAGCCGGTGGTCGAGCCCGAGGCGCCAAGTGCGTCCGGCGATATCACCGACAACGAATTCGAAATGCTCCTCGATTCGCTGCATGCGGTCCAGGCCGAAGCCGAGAGCGCCGCTGCGCCAGTGGCCGAGGGCGCGCCGGGCAGCGATGAAATCACCGATGCCGAGTTCGAGTCCCTGCTGGACCAGCTGCACGGTAAGGGCCAGTTCGCCGCGGATGCGGTCGTTCCTGCAGCAGCCAAGGCCGCTGCTGGCACCACCGGTGGTGACGAAATCACCGACGACGAATTCGAGGATTTGCTCGACCAGTTGCATGGCAAGGGCAACTTTGCCGTGGACGCGCTGGAGTCGGCGGTGGCCGCCGTGCCTGCAGCTGCCGCACCGGCTGCGGCAGCCGCTGGCAGCGACCTGATCAGCGATCACGAATTCGAATCCCTGCTGGACGAGTTGCACGGCAAGGGCAAGTTCTCCGAAGCCTCGGGCGCGGCCAAGCCTGCGGCCGCGACTGCAGCTGTTGCACCTGCGGCCGCAGCTCCTGCTGCAGCCAGTGCTGCGGTGGCCAAGCCGGTGGCGAAGAAGCCCGAGGCCAAGGCCGAGGTGCCGAAACCTGCTGCTGCTCCGGCACCGGCAGGCGCGCGTACCGCCGCTGCGCCACCGCCGGAAAAGCCTGCCAGCGAAGCCGAGACCACGGTGCGGGTGGATACCGCGCGCCTGGACGAAATCATGAACATGGTGGGCGAGCTGGTGCTGGTGCGTAACCGCCTGGTGCGCCTGGGCCTGAACAGCGGCGACGAAGCCATGTCCAAGGCGGTGTCGAACCTCGACGTGGTGACTGCCGACCTGCAGACCGCGGTGATGAAGACCCGCATGCAGCCGATCAAGAAGGTCTTCGGGCGTTTCCCGCGCCTGGTTCGCGACCTGGCTCGCCAGCTCAAGAAAGAGATCAACCTGGAACTGGTGGGGGAAGAAACCGACCTCGACAAGAACCTGGTAGAGGCCCTGGCCGACCCGCTGGTGCACTTGGTGCGCAACGCGGTGGACCACGGCATCGAATCGCCGGAAGAGCGCGAGGAATCGGGCAAGTCCCGTCAAGGCAAGGTGGTGCTGGCGGCGGAACAGGAGGGTGACCACATCCTGCTGTCGATCTCCGACGACGGCAAGGGCATGGACCCCAACGTGCTGCGGGCGATTGCCGTCAAGCGCGGCGTGATGGACAAGGACGCCGCCGACCGCCTGAGCGATACCGAGTGCTACAACCTGATCTTCGCCCCGGGCTTCTCCACCAAGACCGAAATCTCCGACGTTTCCGGTCGTGGCGTGGGCATGGACGTGGTCAAGACCAAGATTTCCCAGCTCAACGGTTCGATCAATATCTACTCGACCAAGGGCCTGGGTTCGAAGATCGTCATCAAGGTGCCGTTGACCCTGGCGATCATGCCGACCCTGATGGTGATGCTGGGCAACCAGGCATTCGCCTTCCCGCTGGTCAACGTCAACGAGATCTTCCACCTCGACCTGTCGCGCACCAACGTGGTGGACGGCCAGGAAGTGGTGATCGTGCGCGACAAGGCGTTGCCGCTGTTCTACCTCAAGCGCTGGCTGGTGAGTTCCGCCGCTCATGAAGAGCAGCATGAAGGTCATGTAGTGATTCTTTCGGTGGGCACGCAGCGGATCGGCTTTGTCGTCGATCAGCTTGTAGGTCAGGAAGAAGTGGTCATCAAGCCCTTGGGCAAGATGCTCCAGGGAACCCCGGGCATGTCCGGCGCCACCATCACCGGTGACGGCCGCATCGCGCTGATTCTCGATGTTCCGAGCATGCTCAAGCGTTACGCCGCACGGCGTATTTGATTCGGTGGGGGAGGGGCGAATGGCCTCGCCCCGCCTAACGGAGTGTTTATGGCAGTCAAAGTCCTGGTGGTGGACGATTCGGGGTTCTTCCGCCGCCGCGTCTCGGAAATTCTTTCAGCGGATTCGACCATCCAGGTCGTCGGTACGGCGACCAACGGTAAAGAGGCGATCGATCAGGCCCTGGCGCTCAAGCCGGATGTGATCACCATGGACTACGAGATGCCGATGATGGATGGCATCACCGCAGTGCGGCACATCATGCAGCGCTGCCCGACGCCGGTGCTGATGTTCTCGTCCCTGACCCATGAAGGCGCCCGAGTGACCCTCGACGCGCTGGATGCCGGGGCCGTGGATTTCTTGCCGAAGAATTTCGAAGACATCTCGCGCAATCCCGAGAAGGTCAAGCAGATGCTGTGCGAGAAGGTTCACAGCATCTCGCGCAGTAATCGCCGTTTCAGCAGCTACAGTGCGCCACAGCCAGCGGCGGCCCCGGCGCCGGCTCCGGCTGCCTCGAGTTTTGCCGCCAGCCGTCCGGCCGTGGCACCCGCTCCGGCCCGTGCTGCGGCAGCGGCCCCCAGTTCGAACTCGCCAGCGCCCAAGCGCAAGGCCTACAAGCTGGTGGCTATCGGTACCTCCACCGGTGGCCCGGTAGCCCTGCAGCGGGTACTGACCCAGCTGCCGGCCAACTTCCCGGCGCCCATCGTGCTGATCCAGCATATGCCGGCGGCCTTCACCAAGGCCTTTGCCGAGCGTCTGGACAAGCTCTGCCGCATAAGTGTCAAGGAGGCCGAGGATGGCGACATCCTGCGTCCGGGCCTGGCGCTGCTGGCCCCTGGCGGCAAGCAGATGATGATCGACGGTCGTGGCGCGGTGAAGATCCTGCCAGGCGATGAGCGTCTGAACTACAAGCCGTGCGTGGACATCACCTTTGGTTCCGCGGCCAAGTCCTACAGCGACAAAGTCCTGGCAGTGGTGCTCACCGGCATGGGCGCCGACGGCCGCGAAGGCGCGCGTCTGCTCAAGCAGGGCGGCAGCGCGGTGTGGGCCCAGGATGAGGCCAGCTGCGTGATCTATGGCATGCCCATGGCCATCGTCAAGGCCAACCTGGCGGATGCGGTGTACAGCCTGGACGACATTGGCCGGCATCTGGTCGAGGCCTGTCTCTGATGGATGTACTGAGCCTTATCGGCATCATCATGGCGTTTGTCGCCATCATCGGCGGCAACTTCCTTGAAGGCGGGCACCTGTCGGCCCTGGCCAACGGCCCGGCGGCGCTGATCGTGCTCGGTGGCACCATTGGCGCGGCCTTGCTGCAGTCGCCGCTGAGTGCCTTCAAGCGCGCCATGCAGATTCTCGGCTGGATCCTGTTTCCGCCGCGGGTCGACCTGGCCGGCGGTGTCGATCGGGTGGTCAACTGGAGCCTGACCGCGCGCAAGGAAGGCCTGCTGGGCCTGGAAGGCGTGGCCGATGCCGAGCCGGACAGCTATTCGCGCAAGGGCCTGCAACTGCTGGTGGACGGCGCCGAGCCGGAAGCCATCCGCAGCATCCTCGAAGTGGATTTCTACACCCAGGAAAGCCGTGATATCGAGGCCGCCAAGGTGTTCGAAAGCATGGGCGGCTATGCGCCGACCATCGGCATCATCGGTGCGGTCATGGGCCTGATCCACGTCATGGGCAACCTGGCCGATCCCTCGCAACTGGGTAGCGGTATCGCCGTGGCCTTCGTCGCCACCATCTACGGGGTGGCCAGTGCCAACCTGGTGCTGCTGCCGATCGCCGCCAAGCTCAAATCCATCGCTCTGCGCCAGTCGCGCTATCGGGAGATGTTGCTCGAAGGCATCCTGTCGATTGCCGAAGGCGAGAACCCCCGCTCCATCGAGTTGAAGCTGCAAGGCTTCATGGACTGACTTATGGCCCGTCGTCGCCAACCTGAAGAACACGTCAACCACGAACGCTGGTTGGTTTCCTACGCCGACTTCATCACCCTGCTGTTTGCGTTTTTTGTGGTCATGTACTCGATTTCCTCGATCAACGAGGGCAAGTACAAGGTCATCTCCGAAGCCTTGATCGGGGTCTTCACCGACTCCGATCGTAGCCTCAAGCCCATCCCCATCGGTGATGAGCGGCCCAAGACCGTGACCCCGGCCAAGCCGCTGGTCAAGGACAGTGAGCAGACCGACGCCGGCATCTCCGGTGGCAGCGACCCGCTGAAAAGCATCGCCGACGATATCAGCGCGGCCTTTGGCGACCTGATCAGCTCCAACCAGATGACCGTGCGCGGCAATGAGCTGTGGGTGGAGATCGAACTCAACTCCAGCCTGTTGTTCGGCAGTGGCGATGCCATGCCCAGCGACCAGGCGTTCACCATCATCGACAAGGTGGCGAAGATCCTCAGGCCGTTCGACAACCCGATCCATGTCGAGGGTTTCACCGACAACCAGCCGATCCAGACTGCGCAGTACCCGACCAACTGGGAGCTGTCCTCGGCCCGCTCGGCGAGTATCGTGCGCATGCTGGCGATGCAGGGGGTGAATCCGGCACGCATGGCCTCGGTGGGTTATGGCGAGTTCCAGCCGGTGGCCAACAACGCCACCGCCGAAGGCCGGGCACGCAATCGCCGGGTGGTGCTGGTGGTGTCGCGCAACCTGGATGTGCGCCGCAGCCTGACCGGCACCGGCACCGCCAATGCGACACCGGATGCGGCACTCAAGCGGGCTGGCACACAAACTGCACCAACCCCGGTGAAAACGCCGGTACAGGGAAGCGCCGTCAATTCTCCGTCACCTGTTTTATAACTTAGCGCTATGTCTCGCCCTGCTGTGGCCGGGCGGGAGGAACCAACCGAATGAGAGTCTGGGCTGTTGCCAATCAAAAGGGTGGTGTCGGTAAAACCACCAGTTCCATCGCTTTAGCCGGCTTGCTGGCCGAGGCGGGCAAGCGCGTGGTCGTGGTCGACCTCGACCCCCACGGCTCCATGACCAGCTATTTCGGCTATGACCCGGACAGCCTGGAACACAGCAGCTACGACCTGTTCCTGCACAAGGGCAGCGTGCCCGAGGACTTGCCGGGCCAGTTGCTGCTGGGCACCAGCCATGAACGTATTTCCCTGCTGCCGTCGAGTACCGCCCTGGCCACCCTCGAGCGCCAGTCGCCGGGTCAGAGCGGCCTGGGCCTGGTGATCGCCAAGAGCCTGGCGCAGCTGTGGCAGGATTTCGACTACGCGGTGATCGACAGCCCACCCTTGCTTGGGGTGCTGATGGTCAATGCCCTGGCGGCCAGCCAGCAGTTGGTGATCCCGGTGCAGACCGAACACCTGGCGGTCAAGGGCCTGGAGCGCATGGTCAACACCCTGGCCATGGTCAACCGCTCGCGCAAGCAGCCGCTGCCGTTCACCATTGTTCCAACCCTGTTCGATCGCCGTACCCAGGCCTCCCTGGGCACCCTGCGGATTCTGCGGGACAAGTTCCCCGAAGAGATCTGGCAGGGCTATATCCCGGTGGATACCCGCCTGCGCGATGCCAGTCGCGCCGGGGTCACGCCTTCCCAGTTCGACGGCAAGAGCCGTGGCGTACTGGCCTACAAGGCCCTGCTCAAGCACCTGCTGGCTCAGCAGCTCGTGGCGCAGGTGGCCTGACGTGAAGCGCTATTCAAGTCGCCCTGCGGCCCGGCCGATAACCCCTACAGGTCACTGTGTCGGGGTTTTTGCGTGGGCATCCTCATGAACCGTCCTCTGGATATAAAGACTCGGCCGCAACTGGCGTTGCAGTCGTACCTGGACGCTTTGTTGCAGGACGCCACCGAAGACGAGCTGCAGCCGGAGCCCGTCCCGGTCGTCGCGCCAGCGGAGCCGGTGATCGCCCAGGCTTCCAGCGAGGTGCTGGACGAATTCCAGGCCGCCGTGCTCGAAGAGCAGGCGCGAGACGCACAATCGCAGCAGGCGCCAGCCGCCCGGGTTGCCGCGCCGGCGCCCCAGGCACCGCGGCCAGCACCGGTGCTGGAAGTGGCGGAACCGCTGCCCAGTACCCTCTCGCCGGTGGTGCCGATGCTCCAGGCGCTGGTGCCGCCCCTGGTGGAAGTGCACCTGCCGCCCAGCAACACTCCCCCTCCGGCTGCCGGCAGCGACCGCCCCAGCTGGGCGGCCGAGCCCTTCGAATGCCTGTTGTTCGATGTGGCCGGCCTGACCCTGGCGGTGCCGCTGGTGTGCCTGGGTTCGATCTATCCTCTGGCGGGGCATGAGCTGACGCCATTGTTCGGGCAGCCGGAATGGTTCCTCGGCATCCTGCCGAGCCAGGCCGGCAACCTGAAGGTGCTGGACACCGCCCGCTGGGTGATGCCGGACCGCTATCGGGACGATTTCCGCCAGGGACTGCAATACGTGATTTCGGTCCAGGGTTACGAGTGGGGGCTGGCGGTGCACCAGGTCAGCCGTTCGCTGCGCCTGGACCCCAATGAAATCAAATGGCGCAGCCATCGCGGCCAACGCCCGTGGCTGGCCGGCACGGTAATAGAACACATGTGCGCCTTGCTCGATGTTGCCGAACTGGCCGAGTTGATCGCCACCGGCGGCGCCAAGCAGCTGGCCATCAGTCAAGCGGCCCACAAGCCGAAGTAAACCAACAACAGGTCGTGCCCCGTGGGTGCGGCCACACAGAACACACGCCGTTTTCAACGGTTTTTTGAGGGGTCAGGGTATGAATAAGTCGTCGTCTGCACAGGGTTCCGAGGATCCGATCCTGCAATGGGTCACCTTCAAGCTGGATAACGAGTCCTATGGCATCAACGTGATGCGCGTCCAGGAAGTCCTGCGCTACACCGAGATCGCCCCGGTTCCGGGTGCTCCAAGCTACGTGCTGGGCATCATCAACCTGCGCGGCAACGTGGTCACGGTGATCGACACCCGCCAGCGTTTCGGCCTGGTGCCCACCGAAGTCAACGACAACACCCGCATCGTCATCATCGAAGCCGACAAGCAAGTGGTCGGGATCATGGTCGATAGCGTGGCCGAAGTGGTTTACCTGCGTCAGTCGGAAGTCGAGACCGCGCCGAACGTCGGCAACGAAGAGTCGGCCAAGTTCATCCAGGGCGTCTGCAACAAGAACGGCGAACTGCTGATTCTGGTGGAGCTGGACAAGATGATGAGCGAAGAGGAATGGTCGGAACTGGAGAGTATCTGATTGATCCTCGAGGTAGCGGTGATTGTCCTGGCGATCCTCTGGGTCGCCACTTTGGCGCTGTTCCTGTCCTTTGCCCGCAACCAGCGCCAGATCGCTGCGCAGCAGGCGGAGGGTGATGCCGTGCGCGACCAGCGGATCAAGGAACTGGCCAAGCGCGTCGACCATTACCAGAACGGTACGGTGCGCATGGGCGAGGACCTGCACGAGCTGCGCTCGGTGGTGGGGCCCTTGCCGGACAAGTTGGCACAACTGGAACAGCGTGACCCCTCGACCCTGTCCTTCGCCCAGGCCGCGCGCCTGGTGGGCATGGGCGCCAGCATCGACGAACTGACTCAGTCCTGCGGCCTGACCCAGGCCGAGGCCGAGCTCGTCAGCAAGCTCCACAGAAGCTGAACCCCAGCGGCAAGCGACAAGTTGCAAGCTCCAAGTTTCCCGCTTGCAGCTTGCGGCTTAAAGCTTGTAGCTGCTCCCCGTGATGTCCTTCTCTATTTCCAACTGCTGCGGTTCGTGCCCGGCCGGGAACTTGCCCTTGAGGTTCCAGGCAAAGGCGATGATCTCGGCGATGGTCAGGTACAGCTCCGGTGGAATGCTTTCGCCCAGTTCCAGGCGCGCCAGCAGCTTCACCAACTCGGCATTTTCATAGATCGGCACTTCATGCTCGCGGGCAATCTCGAGAATGGCTTGTGCCAGCTCGTCGTCGCCCTTGGCGGTGAGGGTCGGGGCTTGCTGGCCGTCGTACTTAAGGGCGATGGCCTGGCGGGGAGGGGCTGTGTGCTTCATGCGGTTTCGTCGACCCAGCGTTGTTCCAATCGGGTTTGCGGGCCCCGCGGCGGGGTGCCCTGGTGGCAGTCCAGGTCGCCGACGTCCAGGCCGGCGGCCAGCAGGCGTTCCCGCAGCTGGCCCAGCTGGCTTTCAATCAGGCTCGCGGTATAGGGACGCTCGGCCCAGAGCTGGCTCGACAGCCGACCCTGGGTCAACTGCGCCTGAACCTGCAAGGGCCCCAGGGGCTCGAGGTCGAAGGCCAGGTCGAGGCGCCACAATGGTTGCTTGGCCTCGCGTTCCTCGCGTTTTTGCTGCGGTTCCGGTTCCGCTGGCTCTTCCCGTTGCAGCTTGACCTGCAAGGGCACTATGTCCTGCAGGTTGCGCATGGGGATTTCCAGTTGCCAGGTGGTCAGTTGCCGGCCGTCATCGGTCTCGCCGCTTTGCTCCAGGCTTGCCAGCTGATGGCTCTGCAAGCGTGACACCGCGGCGGCGGCCAGGCGCAGCAGCAGTTGCAGGTCGCCTTCACCTTCCAGGCTTTGCAGCAAGCGCTCAGGCAGCGGGAAGCCGCCGGGCGGGGTCTTGCTGCTGACCTGGCCCAGGGTGCCCAGGGCGCTGCGCACGAAGCTGGGCAGCGACTGCGCCAGGGTATTGGCGGCGATGATCGCGTTGAAGCTGCTGGAGGCGGGCAGGGCAGGGGTCAGCTGGGCGATCAGGCGCAGCAGGTCGCCCTTCAGGTCCGGTGCCTGCCCCGGGTTGGCTCCGGCCAGCAGCTTGGCCTCGAGGAACACACCGCTGCCCAGCAGGGCCTGGGCCACGCCCCGTGGGCTGCTCAGTTGCTGCGAGTCGGGCAGGCCAGCCAGCAGGCGCTCGACCGCCGCGCGCAGGTCGGCGGAGACGCTTGGCGATGACGAGCTGTCGGTGGGCAGGTTCTGCAGCAGGTTGATCAGCCCGCTCAGCGAGCCCTGGCGGCTTTGCTGGCTGAGCAACTGGGCGGCAACGGCCAATTGATCCTGACGGTTGCTCAGGGGGACGAAATTCAGGGTCTGGGCGTCCGTGACCTGGGCGCTGAGCAGGCTGCCAATGCGCAAGGGTTGGGGGCTGTCGATGCTCAGGGTGGCGCCGGCCTGGGCGGTGTTGAGCAGGCTCACCAGGGAGCGGTAGAGGGGTGGCTGGTTGCTGCCCTGGGGCAGGGCCTGAGTGGTCAGGACCTTGCCCTGGAGCAGGGTGCCGGCCGGCATTTGCTGGGTATCGAGGCGGGTCAGGGTAGCGACGCTGGCGGCAATGGCCTGCTGCACGGTGATCGCCAGGTTGCCCGGAGAAGGCTGGGTAACCGTCAGGCTGGTGCCCTGGGGCAGGGGTAGATTGCTGTTGGCCTGCAAGGTGGTTTGCCGGCCGTTGTCCAGGGTCAGCTTGAGCAGCAGCTGGAAGCTCTGGTCGGTCTGCTTCAATGACAGCACCTGGGCTTCGGCGCTCTGGCCCGGGGCGATCAGGCCTTCCAGGGGCTGTATCAGCTTGAGCAGCTCACCGCTGATCACCTGCGGGCGCGGCATGCCGGGGGCGGGCACCTGGGGCAGCGGGAGGATGTTCATTTCGCCTGTCATTCGGAAACAACCTGTGGAAATTAGCCCTAATCGGAGTAGGGCTTCGCATGTATAATGCCGCCCGTCTTTGGGGGAGTGGTGAAAACATTGCAAATGTTTGACGCAGCTCTCTAGAACAGGCCGCCAATGCATTTATCCTGCATCTCTTTAACGGCCGCAGCATTGCCGACTTGAACCCGTAAAGGCCCGCTATCCCTTGACCAGCCCCCTTCTCGAAGCCGTTGCACTCGCCTGTGAGCGTGACTGGCGAATGCTCTTTGAACACCTCGAGTTGCGTCTGGCAGGTGGAGAAATGTTGCAGATCAGCGGCCCCAACGGCAGCGGCAAGACCAGCCTGCTGCGTTTGCTCGCCGGCCTGATGCAACCCACCAGCGGCCAGGTGCTGCTCAATGGCCAGCCCTTGAACGCCCAGCGCGTCGAGCTGGCCCGCAATCTGTTGTGGGTCGGCCACGCCGCCGGGATCAAGGATGTGCTGACTCCCGAGGAAAACCTCAGCTGGCTCTGCGCCCTGCATCAGCCGGCCAGCCGCGAAGCGATCTGGCAGGCCCTGGCCGCCGTCGGCCTGCGCGGTTTCGAAGACGTGGCCTGCCATACCCTGTCCGCCGGCCAGCAGCGTCGCGTGGCCCTGGCCCGGCTGTATCTGGACGGCCCGCCACTGTGGATCCTCGATGAACCCTTCACTGCCCTCGACAAGCAGGGCGTGGCCCAGCTCGAAGAACACCTGGCCAATCACTGCGAGAACGGCGGCATGGTGGTGTTGACCACGCACCACAGCCTGAGCCGCATGCCCGGGGGGTACCGCGATCTGGACCTGGGACGGTGGGCCGCATGAGTGTCTTTGCCCAGTTGCTGGCCCGCGAAGCTCGCCTACTGTTCCGCCGCCCGGCGGAACTGGCCAACCCTTTGGTGTTTTTCGCCATAGTGGTTGCACTGTTCCCGTTGGCAGTGGGACCTGAGACAAATCTGTTGCAAACCTTGTCTCCGGGGTTGGTCTGGGTCGCGGCGCTATTGTCCGTCCTGCTCTCGCTGGACGGGCTTTTTCGCAGTGATTTCGAGGACGGATCCCTTGAACAGTGGGTCCTTTCGTCGCACCCCCTGCCTCTTCTGGTTTTGGCCAAGGTACTGGCACACTGGGCCTTTTCCGGCCTGGCACTGGTATTGCTTGCCCCCTTGCTGGCCATGATGCTCGGCTTGCCTTCGGCCTGCCTGCCGGTGCTGCTGCTGTCGTTACTGCTGGGCACCCCGGTGCTGAGCCTGTTGGGCGCGGTCGGCGCGGCATTGACTGTGGGTTTGAAGCGCGGCGGCTTGCTGCTGGCGTTGTTGATCCTGCCTTTGTATATCCCGGTACTGATCCTCGGCAGTGGCGCCTTGCAGGCAGCATTGCAGGGCATGCCGGCGACGGGTTACCTGCTGTGGCTTGGGAGCCTGACCGCCCTGGCAGTGACTTTGACACCCTTTGCAATAGCCGCTGGCCTGAAGATCAGCGTCGGCGAATAATGAGGTCTGGTTGTTTTTCAACCAGTAAAGACCCTGGCTGTTCGTGAAAGCGAAGAGCAACCGTGATGGAAACAACGAATGAACTGGACCTGGTTTCATAAGCTCGGCTCGCCTAAATGGTTTTACGGCATCAGCGGCAAGATGTTGCCCTGGCTGAGCGTCGCCGCCGTGTTGCTGATCGGTATCGGCGTGGTCTGGGGCCTGGCCTTCGCGCCACCGGATTACCAGCAAGGCAACAGCTTTCGCATCATCTATATCCATGTGCCGATGGCGATGCTGGCCCAGTCCTGCTACGTGATGCTGGCGGTGTGCGGTGTGGTCGGGCTGGTGTGGAAAATGAAACTGGCCGATGTCGCCCTGCAATGCGCAGCGCCCATCGGGCATTCGATCACCTTCCTGGCCCTGGTCACCGGGGCCATCTGGGGCAAGCCGACCTGGGGTTCCTGGTGGGTCTGGGATGCCCGACTGACGTCGATGCTGATCCTGCTGTTCCTGTACGCAGGTCTTATTGCGCTGAATGCCGCCATCAGCAATCGTGACAGCGCCGCCAAGGCCTGCGCGGTGCTGGCGATTGTCGGCGTGGTGAATATTCCGATCATCAAGTACTCGGTGGAGTGGTGGAATACCCTGCACCAGGGCGCGACCTTCACCCTGACCGAAAAACCCGCCATGCCGGTGGAAATGTGGTTGCCGTTGTTGCTCACGGCGGCAGGTTTCTATTGTTTCTTCGGCGTGCTGCTGTTGCTGCGCATGCGCCTTGAGGTGCTCAAGCGCGAAGCCCGCACCAGCTGGGTCAAGGCCGAAGTCCAACGCAGCCTGGAGGCCGCCCGATGAGCTTTGCATCCTTCAGCGATTTTCTCGCCATGGGCCATCACGGCCTCTACGTCTGGTCGGCCTATGGCATTTGCCTGGTGGTCCTGGCCCGTGAGCTGGTGGCGCCGATCCTGGCCCGCAAGCGTTATCTGCAACAGGAGGCGCGTCGTCTGCGCCGGGAGAACGGTAAGTGAATCCGCTGCGTAAAAAGCGTCTTTTGATCATCCTGGCGATCCTCGTCGGCGTCGGTATCGCCGTCGGCCTGGCCCTCAGCGCGCTCAAGGAAAACATCAACCTGTTCTACACCCCGACCCAGATCGCCAATGGCGAGGCGCCGCTGGATACGCGGATCCGCGCCGGCGGCATGGTGCAGGCCGGTTCCCTGCAGCGTTCCGCCGATTCCCTGGATGTGAAGTTCGTGGTCACCGACTTCAACAAGTCGGTAACCATCACCTACCGCGGCATCCTCCCGGATCTGTTCCGTGAAGGGCAGGGCATCGTCGCCCTGGGCAAGATCAACGCCGATGGTGTGGTGGTGGCCGATGAAGTGCTGGCCAAGCACGACGAGAAATACATGCCGCCGGAAGTCACCAAGGCCCTCAAAGACAGCGGCCAGATGGCGCCAACCCCGGCCAAGGAGGGCTAAGCCATGAATGCCGCACTCTTCGTTCCCGAACTCGGCCACTTGGCGATGATCATTGCCCTGTGTTTTTCCCTGGTCCAGGCGGTGGTACCGCTGCTCGGTGCCTGGCGTGGCGACCGGCTGTGGATGAGCCTGGCGCAGCCGGCGGCCTGGGGCCAGTTCGCCTTTATGGCGTTCGCCTTCGGTTGCCTGACCTACGCCTTCATGACCGATGATTTCTCGGTGGCCTACGTGGCCCACAACTCCAACAGCGCCTTGCCCTGGTACTACAAGTTCAGTGCGGTGTGGGGTGCCCACGAAGGCTCGTTGCTGCTCTGGGCGCTGATCCTCGGCGGCTGGACCTTCGCCGTGTCGGTGTTCTCGCGTCAGCTGCCGCAAGTGATGCTGGCCCGAGTGCTGGCGGTGATGGGCATGATCAGCACCGGCTTCCTGCTGTTCCTGATCGTCACCTCCAACCCCTTCGCGCGCATCCTGCCGCAGATGCCGACCGACGGCCGTGACCTCAACCCACTGCTGCAGGACATCGGCCTGATCGTCCACCCGCCGATGCTCTACATGGGCTACGTGGGCTTCTCGGTGGCCTTCGCCTTCGCCATCGCCGCGTTGCTGGGCGGTCGCCTGGACGCCGCCTGGGCCCGCTGGTCGCGGCCCTGGACCATAGTCGCCTGGGCTTTCCTGGGCATCGGCATCACCCTGGGCTCCTGGTGGGCCTACTACGAACTGGGCTGGGGCGGCTGGTGGTTCTGGGACCCGGTGGAAAACGCCTCCTTCATGCCCTGGTTGGTGGGCACGGCGCTGATCCACTCCCTGGCAGTCACGGAAAAGCGCGGCGTGTTCAAGAGCTGGACCGTGCTGCTGGCCATCGCCGCGTTCTCCCTGAGCCTGCTGGGTACCTTCCTGGTGCGCTCCGGGGTGCTGACCTCGGTGCACGCCTTTGCCGCCGACCCCGAGCGCGGGGTGTTCATCCTGATCTTCCTGCTGTTCGTGGTGGGGGGCTCGCTGACCCTGTTCGCCCTGCGCGCGCCGGTGGTCAAGAGCCAGGTTGGCTTCAGCCTGTGGTCACGGGAAACCCTGCTGCTGGCCAACAACCTGGTGCTGGTGGTGGCGGCGTCGATGATTCTCCTAGGCACCCTCTATCCGCTGGTGCTCGATGCCCTGTCCGGGGCCAAGCTGTCGGTGGGCCCGCCGTACTTCAACGCCCTGTTCATTCCGCTGATGGCGCTGCTGATGGTGGTGCTGGCGGTGGGGGTGCTGGTGCGCTGGAAAGACACCCCGGTGAAATGGCTGCTGGGCATGCTGGCGCCAGTGCTGCTGGGCAGCGTGGCCCTGGCGGTGGTAGCCGGGATTGCCTATGGCGACTTCAACTGGGCGGTGCTGGCGACCTTCCTGCTTTCGGCCTGGGTGCTGCTGGCCGGGGTTCGCGACATTTTCGACAAGACTCGCCACAAAGGCCTGCTCAAGGGCCTGCCGAGCCTGACCCGCAGCTACTGGGGCATGCACCTGGCGCACCTGGGCATCGCGGTCTGCGCCCTGGGCGTGGTGCTGTCGAGCCAGAACAGCGCCGAGCGCGACCTGCGCCTGGAACCGGGCGAGTCCATGGAGCTGGCCGGCTATCACTTCATCTTTGAAGGCGCCAAGCATTTCGAGGGGCCGAACTTCACCTCCGACAAAGGCACCGTGCGCGTTGTGCGCAATGGCAAGGAAGTGGCCGTGCTGCACCCGGAAAAACGCCTGTACACGGTGCAGAGCTCGATGATGACCGAAGCCGGGATCGACGCCGGTTTCACCCGTGACCTCTATGTCGCCCTTGGCGAACCCCTGGGTGATGGCGCCTGGGCGGTACGGGTACACGTCAAGCCGTTCGTGCGCTGGATCTGGTTCGGCGGCCTGCTCACCGGCTTTGGTGGCTTGCTGGCGGCGCTGGACCGACGTTATCGGGTCAAGGTTAAAAGCCGCGTGCGCGAAGCACTGGGCATGACAGGAGCGACCGCATGAGACGCTGGATAATGATGCTGCCCCTGGCGGTGTTCCTGGTGGTGGCGGTGTTCCTCTACCGCGGGTTGTACCTGGACCCGGCCGAGCTGCCGTCGGCGATGATCGGCAAGCCGTTTCCGGAGTTTTCCCTGGCGGCGGTCGAAGGCAAGAGCCTGCTGACCCGCGCCGACCTCCTCGGCAAGCCGGCGCTGGTCAACGTCTGGGGCACCTGGTGCATTTCCTGCCGTGTCGAGCACCCGGTGCTGAACAAGCTGGCTGAGAAGGGCGTGGTGATCTATGGCATCAACTACAAGGACGTCAACGAAGATGCGCGCAAATGGCTGGCGGAATTCCACAACCCCTATCAGCTGAATATCCGCGACGAGGAGGGCTCCCTGGGCCTGAACCTCGGCGTCTATGGCGCCCCGGAAACCTTCTTTATCGATGCCAAGGGCATCATCCGCGACAAGTACGTCGGGGTGATCGACGAGGTGGTGTGGCGCGAGCAACTGGCCGCCAAGTACCAGGCCCTGGTAGACGAGGCCAAGCCATGAAGCGCTGGTTGATCGCCGCGGTGTTCGGCCTTGCTCTTACCGGTGTGGCCCATGCCGCCATCGACACCTATCAGTTCGCGAACGATGCGGAGCGCGAAAGGTTCCACGAACTGACCAAGGAACTGCGCTGCCCCAAGTGCCAGAACCAGGACATCGCCGATTCCAACGCACCGATTGCCGCGGACCTGCGCAAAGAGATTTTCCGCATGCTCGGCGAGGGCAAGGACAATCAGCAGATCATCGACTTCATGGTCGACCGCTACGGTGACTTCGTGCGCTACAGGCCGGCCCTGACCGGCAAGACCGCCTTGCTCTGGTTCGGCCCCGCCGGGCTGTTGCTGGGCGGCCTGGTGACCATCGCCGTGATTGTCCGGCGTCGCCGCGCCCAGCGCAGCGACAGCCCGAACACGCTTTCCATCGAAGAGCGTCAGCGCCTCGACCAACTGCTGGATAAAAACCACCCATGATTGATTTCTGGCTTGCGGCAGGCTTGCTGCTCCTGATCGCCCTGAGTTTCCTGTTGATCCCGGTGCTGCGCGAGCGGCGTGCCCAGCGTGAAGAGGACCGCACCGCGCTCAACGTGGCGCTTTATGAAGAACGCGTGGCCGAGTTGCGCGGCCAGCAGGAAGAGGGCGTGCTCAGTGCCGAGCAGCTCGACAGCGGCCGCGCCGAAGCGGCCCGTGAACTGCTGGCGGACACCGAGGGTGGCGAGGCAGCGCGCAGCTCGCGCCTGGGCAAGCCGCTGCCGCTGCTGGCGGCGCTACTGGTGCCGGTGCTGGGCCTGGGCCTGTACCTGCATTTCGGTGCCAGTGACAAGGTCGAGCTGACCCGGGAGTTCGCCCAGGCGCCGCAGTCCATGGAAGAAATGACCCGGCGCCTGGAGCGTGCGGTGGCGGCCCAGCCGGATTCAGCCGAGGGCCTGTACTTCCTCGGTCGCACCTACATGGCCCAGGATCGTCCGGCGGACGCGGCGAAGATCTTCGAGCGCACCGTAGCCGTGGCCGGGCGTCAGCCCGAGCTGCTTGGGCAGTGGGCCCAGGCGCAGTACTTTGCCGACAACAAGCAATGGTCACAGAAGGTCCAGGGCCTGACCGACGAAGCCCTGAAAGCCGATCCCAATGAAGTCACCAGCCTGGGCTTGCTGGGCATCGCGGCGTTCGAAGGCGAGCGTTTCCAGGAGGCCATCGATTACTGGAAGCGCCTGCAGGCGCAGCTGCCGCCGGACGACAATTCCCGTGCCGCGCTGCAAGGCGGTATCGACCGCGCCAGCGAGAAGCTGGTGGCGGCGGGTGGCAAGGTCGCCAGCGAACCGGCCGCCAAGGCCAAGGGTGCATTGCTCAAGGTGCGGGTCGACCTGGCTGCGGAGCTCAAGGCCAAGGTCCAGCCGGGCGACAGCGTGTTTATCTTCGCCCGCGCCACCCAGGGCCCGCCCGCGCCGCTGGCGGCCAAGCGCCTGACCGTGGCCGACTTGCCGGCGACCGTCGAGCTGGGCGATGCCGATGCGATGGTGCCGCAGTTGAAACTGTCGAACTTTCCCGAAGTCCAACTGGTGGCGCGGATTTCCCGCGCCGGTCAGCCAACGGCCGGTGAGTGGGTCGGGCACAGCCAGCCCCTGGCCAGCAGCACCAGCGCCGCGCAACAGCTGACCATCGACAGCCCGGATAAATAACCAGAGAAGCCGCCATGACCGCCATCGCTCGTATCACCCTGTTATCACTGGTCCTGGGGGTGAGCGCTTGTACGGTCCAGCGGCCGGCACCGACTTCCTCCGAGCCGATTCCACCTTCGCTACCTACCACTCGCCCGGTTCCCTCCCAGGCTCCGGGCAAGCCAGCCACCACGATTCCAGCGGCCAAGCCGCTGCCTCGCACTTCCGCCAGCTTTGCCCCGCCACCGGGTGGTCACAGCCACTGGGATGCACGGCTGGGGGTCTATGTGCTGGATAACCAGAGCAACACCTTCTACCGCCAGCGCACCTATTACCGCTGGAACAACGGCTGGAGCCGCTCCATCAGCCCCGACGGCCCTTGGGAAGACACCGACATCCACGGTGTGCCCGCAGGCCTTGGGCGTCAGTTCCAGTAATTCGCGCCCCCTGGCAGCAGCACGGCGGTGCAGGCCCGGGCCTGCGCCGAGGGGCATTATTTAAGCCGCGCAGCACCTGGCCGATACAGCGGGGTGTTCCCCAGTAGCAGCCCTAGAGCGCCCGATGAAGAAAGACCTGAACAAACCCTATTTCGTGCCGATGCTGTTCTGGCTGCTGGTGCTCTGTGTGCTGTTGCTGGTGTATGGCCTGGGGCCGGCCGAAGTGCCGGAGTTGATCTACCTGTCGGTGCAGCCGCTGTCGCTGCTGGTGGTCTTTGCCTTCTTCTACTACTTCTGCTGCTGGAGCCTGATCTCGGTGTTCCGACTCGGCGAGGTGGGCTGGAAGAAGGTCGACTATGTTTGGCTGGCCCTGGCTTCCCTGGCCCTGGTTGGCGCCACCCAGGTGGTGCGGGTGGACTGGTTCCAGTTCGACTATCGCCAGGCGCAGAGTGCCGAGGCGGGGCTGCAGCGCCGGACCCTGGCGGATCTCGATGACATGCTGGCCGCGGAGCACTGCAAGGCGGCTACCGAGCGCTACGAGCCCCAGGACGCGGCCCAGGTTACGAGCCTGTGCGAGCGTTTCGCCAACCTGCCGCGCATGGCCGACGGGCGCCTGTCGCCGCTGGCAGTGATCCAGGTGGAGCAGGCCCTGGGGGATCTGCGGGGTGAGTATTCCTCGCCACTGGTCAGCCAATGGCTGCAGCGCCTGAGTGAGGATTTTGCCGAACGCCCCAGGTTGCAGGCCGATGTGCAGCGCTTGCATGGCCTGACCAACGCCAGCCGGGCCGAAAAGCTCTACAGCTATTTCGCGCCATTGCTGCTGGTGGTCGCCCTGGCCTTGCGCGCCGCCAAGGTCACCGGCGAGGTGCTGCTCAAGGCGCCACGGCGGCGCAAGCTGTGGCTGATCGTCAATCGTCGGGTGGTGCTCGATGGCCTTGGTTTTGTCCGCGGCGCCCGCGCCCGGTTCGATGAAGCCCTGAGGAACTGGCGTGTGGCGCAATGGGGAGTGGTGCACCTGGCCTGTCCGTTCATTGCCCCGCCCAGCCCGCAGGACACCCCGGTGGCGGTGACGCCGGGCTTCTACGAGAACGAATTCCAGATGGCGACCCTGGCCGACTTCGACAGCAGTGGTTTTGTCGAGTGGGCCGCCACCCAGACCATCGATATCCTCTACCTGGTGGGTGAAACCGATGCCGGGCTGATCGAGCGCGTGCGGCGCTGGGGCGAGGCGGCGAAGATCGAGGTGCTGGTGCGCGAGCGCATCTGAGGCGCCCGCGACCATTAGCCGGGTAGGCGTGGTCTCAGTTACGGGGGTGGGGCTTGTCTCGCACCCAGAGGAAACGCAGCAGCGCCAGCAGCGGCAGGGCGCTGCCGACCCAGACCACCCCCGGCCAGCCGCCCCGTTCGTAGACCAGGCTGGCAATCGACGAGCCACAGGCGCCGCCGATAAAGATGCTGGTCATGTACAGGGCATTGAGGCGTCCGCGGCTGTGGGCGTCCAGGGCATACACCGCCCGTTGTCCGAGCACCATGTTCATCTGCACGCAGAAATCCAGGACCACCCCGGTCACGGCCATGCCGATCACGCTGTAGGCGGGATGCACCAGGCTCGGCACAAAGCTCAGGGCCGCCAGCAGCATGGCCAGCAACGAGGCGATGCGGGTATGGCCGGCATCCGCCAGGCGACCGCTGATGGGCGCGGCGATGGCGCCGATGGCTCCCACCAGGGCGAATATCGCGATCTGGCTTTGCGACAGGCCATGCTGGCGTGCCAGTTCCAGGGGCGCCGCGGTCCAGAACAGGCTGAAGGTGGCGAACAGGCAGGCCTGGTAGAAGGCCCGTTGCCGCAGCACGGGTTGCTGGCGCAGCAGGCTGCCCAGGGAACCCAGCAACTGCCCGTAGCTGGCACTGTGGGCCGGCTGGCGCTTGGGTATGGTCAGCAGCAGCACCAGGCTGATGGCGGCCATCAGCGCCGCGGCCATCACGAACATGGCGCGCCAACCGAAGTGGTCGGCCACCAGGCTCGACACCGGGCGTGCCAGTAGAATCCCCAGCAGCAACCCGCCCATGATCCCGCCCACCACCCGACCGCGAGAGGCCTCGGGGGCCAGGTGCGCCGCCAGGGGAATCAGGATCTGCACCGACACCGAACTGAAACCGATCAGCAGCGATACCAGCAGAAAGGCATTGGGCTGCTGGGTGCAGGCCGCGGCCAGCAGGCTGAAGATGGCCAGCAGGGTGGTGCAGATCATCAGCCGACGGTTTTCCAGCAGGTCGCCCAGGGGCACCAGGAACAGCAGCCCCAGTGCGTAGCCGATCTGGGTCAGGGAAACGATCAGGCTGGCCAGGGAGCTGGACAGGCCGAGGTCCGGGGCGATCAGCTCGATGATGGGTTGCGCGTAGTAGATATTGGCGACTATGGCCCCGCAGCAAAAGGCGAACAGCAGCACCATGCCGCGGGTCATGCTCAGGCTGGCGGCGGGCAGCGCCTGGGGAATCGAGGACATCTTGGCTCTCATGGCGGTAAAGGGGGGCGCAGGCTGGGTGCTGGCGCAGGGGCGGAACTGCAGGTCGCTGGGCGGTGCAGTGGTGTTTCAAGGCGTCCCGGTGCATTGGGAAGGTGCCGCGACCGAGGGCTGATGATACATTTACTTACATCTTGTTCGATAGCTTGCTTATGTTCTTCCGGGCCCAGGTGCCGGTTTCCCGGCTCCGTCGCTGGCCTTCCTGTCGAGGAGCCACCTGATGAATCGATCGTTGCAGGGTCTGTTGTACCGCCTTCCAGCCATTGCCCTGGCGCTGGCCCTGGGCTGTGTCGGGGCCCTGGCCCAGGAGGCCCCGGGCATGCGTATCGGGGTACGTGGAGAAATCACCGGCGTCGGCGGCGACCTGCTCAAGGTGCATGCCAGCACTGGCGAGACGGTCAGTGTCGAGCTCACGCCCCAGACCCAGGTGCGCGCCGTGACCCTGGCCAATATCGAGGACATCAAGCCCGGCAGCTACATCGGCACGGCGGCCATGCCCATGGCCGACGGCAGTCTCAAGGCCCTGGAGGTGCATGTGTTCCCGCCGCAGATGGTCGGCACCGGCGAGGGGCATCGGCCCTTCGACCTGGTCAAGGGCAGCAGCATGACCAATGGCAGCGTTGGCGACCTGGTGGTGAGCAACGGCCGCACCCTGACCGTCAACTACAAGGGCGGGCAGCAGAAGATCCTGGTGCCGGATGACGTACCCATCGTCAACCTCGCGCCGGGGGATCGTAGCCTGCTCAAGCCCGGGGTCAAGGTGGTGATGTTCGTCACCCAGAGCGCCGACGGCAAACTCACCGCGCAATCGATTTCCGCCGGCAAGGATGGGGTCGCCCCGCCCATGTAAAGGCGCCGTGCAGCCGCCTCTGGTGGCGTTGGCCGAGCCTTGCATTGCCAAATGTTGCAGCGACGCCCCGGCAGTGGCACTCGACCGGGCCTTGGTTTAGGGTTTGCGGTCGTTCAACGCGGCGGGAGCGCCTTATGGAAAAGTCAACGTTCAATCCGGCCAGTGTGTTCAATTCACTGCAGTACGGCTTCAGCCAGGCGGTGGAAGTGCGTGGCGGCCGGCGCCTGCTGCTGTCCGGGCAGGTGGGGGTGGATGCACAGGAGCGCACGGTCGGGCCGGGCCTGCGAGCGCAGACCGAGCAGGCATTCGACAATATCGAGAAGGTGCTGGCCGAGGCCGGTGGCCAGCTGGCGGATGTGGTGATGCTGCGCATCTATATCGCCGAAGCGGCGCGGGAGCAGCAGGAGCACATCAGCGCGGTGCTGCTGGAGCGTTTTGCCAGCCAGCCGCCGGCGTCTTCCTGGATCATCGTCAGTGGCCTGTCGCTGCCTGAATGGCTGATCGAGGTCGAGGCCGAAGCGGTGCTAGAGGAGCGCCAGCAGGCGGTGGAAACGGCCTTGTTCAGCCCGGCGCGAGCGCTGTGAGGGCCTTGATCGCAGGATGAAAAAAGCGACCTTGAAGGTCGCTTTTTCATGTGCGGTATCCGCTTACTTGGCGTTGGTGTAGATCTGGTCGAAGATCCCGCCGTCGTTGAAGTGAGTCTTCTGCACGCTGCGCCAGTCGCCGAAGGTTTTCTCCACTGAGAGGAAGTCGACTTTCGGGAAGCGGTCGGTGTACTTGGCCAGCACTTGCGGGTCCCGTGGGCGCAGGTAGTTGTTGGCGGCGATTTCCTGGCCTTCCGGCGACCACAGGTATTTCAGGTATTCCTCGGCGGCGGCGCGAGTGCCTTTCTTCTCTACCACCTTGTCCACCACCGATACCGGTGGCTCGGCTTCGGCGGACACGCTTGGGTAGATCACCTCGAACTGATCGCGGCCAAATTCCCGGGCGATCATTTCCGCTTCGTTCTCGAAGGTCACCAGTACGTCGCCGATCTGGTTGGTCATGAAGGTGGTGGTGGCGGCGCGGCCGCCGGTATCCAGCACCGGTGCCTGCTTGAACAGCTTGCCGACGAAGTCCTTGGCCTTGTTCTCGTCGCCACCGTTCTTCAGCACATAACCCCAGGCCGAAAGGTAGGTGTAGCGGCCGTTACCCGAGGTCTTGGGGTTGGGCACAATCACTTGCACGCCATCCTTGAGCAGGTCCGGCCAGTCTTTCAGGGCCTTGGGGTTGCCCTTGCGCACGATAAACACCGTGGCCGAGGTGAAGGGTGCGCTGTTGTTCGGCAGGCGGGTGACCCAGTTGTCCGGCACCAGCTTGCCGTTGTCGGCCAGGGCGTTGATGTCGGTGGCCATGTTCATGGTGATGACGTCCGCCGGCAGGCCATCGATCACCGAGCGCGCCTGTTTGCTGGAACCGCCGAAGGACATCTGCAGGGTGATGTTTTCGTTGTGCTCGGCTTTCCAGTGTTTCTGGAAGGCGGCGTTGTAGTCCTTGTAGAAATCGCGCATCACGTCGTAGGACACGTTGAGCAGGGTCGGTGCGGCCTGGGCAACGCTGCCCAGGGCCAGGCCGGCGGCCAGAAGCGAGGCGCTGAAGAGTTTTTTCACTGCACATTCCTTTTGTTCGAGAGTGAAGGCAATTTGCCGCCGACTATAGCCGGGGCGATATATCTCTTTAAAGATTAAAAAGTACTTTGCTTATTCCATTTTCTTGAACAGCGCATTACCACAACGGGAGCAGAACGCGGCGGCCGGTTCATGGCTGTTCTTGCGGCACACCGGGCAGTCGTGCTTGAGCTGTTCGCCGCGCATGGCGCTGGCCAGTTCCGCGGTGAAGATCCCGGTGGGCACGGCGATGATCGAGTAACCGGTGATCATTACCATGGACGAGATCATCTGGCCGATCACGGTCTTGGGCACTATGTCGCCATAACCCACGGTGGTCAGGGTGACGATGGCCCAGTAGATGCTCTTGGGAATGCTGGTGAAGCCATGCTCCGGGCCTTCGACCACGTACATCAGGGTGCCGAACACCGTGACCAGGGTGCAGACGCAGAGCAGGAACACCAGGATCTTCTGCTTGCTGCCGCGCAGCGCATCCAGCAGGTAGTGGGCCTGCTTGAGGTAGGGCGCCAGCTTGAGCACGCGGAAGATCCGTAGCATGCGGATGATGCGGATGATCAGCAGGTACTGGGCGTCGCTGTAGTAGAGGGCGAGGATGCCGGGGACAATCGCCAGCAAATCCACCAGGCCATAGAAGCTGAAGGCATAGCGCAGCGGCTTGGGCGAGCAGTACAGGCGCAGGCCGTACTCCAGGGCGAAGATCAGGGTGAAGCCCCATTCGATATAGGCCAGCACATTCGCGTAGTTGCGGTGCACCTCGTCGATGCTGTCGAGGATCACTATCACCAGGCTGGCGAGGATGATCAGCAGCAAGGTGCTGTCGAAGCGTCTTCCAGCCACGGTATCGGTCTGGAAGATCATCACGTAGAGGCGTTGCCGCCAGTTGTCGCTGTTACCCATGGAAATCGCCTGGATCAAAGATCAGCGAAGCCTAGGGGGTGTGGCCGGGGGAGCGCAAGGTGCGCGGTG
Source organism: Pseudomonas sp. NFXW11 (assembly GCF_049887815.1). Taxonomy (NCBI): domain Bacteria; kingdom Pseudomonadati; phylum Pseudomonadota; class Gammaproteobacteria; order Pseudomonadales; family Pseudomonadaceae; genus Pseudomonas; species Pseudomonas sp. NFXW11. The sequence goes on from NZ_JAGEKI010000004.1 coordinate 234,777, forward strand.
GCGGGCCAGGACCCGGTCGCCGGCGTGCACCAGCCAGCAGGCCAGGACAAAGGGCGCGGTCAGCGGTGCCAGGCCCAGGGCAAGCAGCCCGGGGGTGATCAGCAGTGCCAGGCCGATGCCCAGCAATGGCCGCCACGGGCCGCGGGCTTGCTGCCCCAGTGCCAGGGCCGCCAGGGCACTGTTATAGCCGGCGAGCCCCAGCAGGGCCTGGCCGGGTTCCCCTTGCAGCAGCGCCAGCAGCAGCCCGCAGGTTGAGCCGAGCAGGGCCCAGGCCGCTGCGCGGCGATTGGCCAGCAGCAAGCCGAAGGCAATTAACAGCCCGGCCAGGGGCGAGGCGAGGAACATGATCTGCCCCAGGCCCTGGAACAGGCTGCCCAGAACACTCCAGGGCGATAGCTCTGCAAGTGTTGGCGGCGCCGCCGGCAGCGGTTGCAGCAGGCTCAGCAGCAACCAGCCAAGGCCGACGAAAGGTGCGGTATAGGCCGGCAGGCTGGTGGGGTGGCGGGCACGCTTGAGCCATTGCTGGGTGATGATCGCGCTGAGGCCGCCAGCGGCGATGATCAGCGGCGCCAACAGCACCGACCAGGGCAGGTACAGGCTCAGCAGCAGGCCCAGCAGTACGCCGTTGTAGCTGAACAGCCCGGCCTGGCGATCGGCCTTGGCATAGCCGCGCCGTTGCGCGGTGAGCAATCCGGCCAGGGCACCGAGCAGGGCACCGCCAAGCAGCGTGGGCGCGCAGATCAGGATCGCCAGCAGGCACAGCAGGCCGCACAGCGGGTGGCGCTGGAGGAAGATCTGGCTGAAGCCGTTGAGCAGGGCAGTGGCCCAGTCAGGGCAGAAGGCATTGAAGGATTGGGCAGGCATGGCAGACGTCATTGGTTGCGGCCGGTGCTGCTGGCGGCGAATGATCGGTGACCTCTGAAGGGTCTTGGGATCGTTGCGCGGCCCGGCGTATTGCTGCTCCGGGCTCGCGCGGTTCGTCGCCTGCGGCAACGGCTACAGGTCTAGAGAAGGGTTTCGACACGCAGGGAGTTAGTCGTCCCCGGCTGGCCAAAGGGCACGCCAGTGGTGATCACCACGGTATCGCCGCGCTTGGCCAGGCCCTGGGCCTGGGCAATTTCCAGGGCCGTGGAGCAAACCTCGTCGACCTGGCGCAAACGGTCGTTGACCACCGAATGCACGCCCCAGGCCAGGCTCAGGCGGCGCGCGGTGGCCAGGTTTGGCGTCAGGTTGAGGATCGGCACCGCAGGTCGCTCGCGGGCGGCGCGCAGGGTCGAGGCCCCGGATTCGCTGTAGTTCACCAGCACCGCCACCGGCAGGATGCTGCACACCCGGCGGATCGCGCAGCTGATGGCGTCCGACACCGTGGCTTCGGCCTGGGGGCGGCTGACATCCAGCTGGGTTTGGTAGTCCGGGCCGCTTTCCACCTGGCGGATGATCTTGCTCATCATCTGCACCGCCTCCAGCGGGTATTCGCCGGACGCGGTTTCCGCCGACAGCATGACCGCGTCGGCGCCCTCGGCCACGGCATTGGCCACGTCGGTGACCTCGGCGCGGGTGGGGGCCGGGGAAAAACGCATCGATTCGAGCATTTGCGTGGCCACCACCACCGGCTTGCCCAGCTGGCGGCAGGTGCCGATGATGTTTTTCTGGATCTGCGGCACGCTTTCCGCCGGCACCTCCACCCCCAGGTCACCCCGGGCCACCATGATCGCGTCGCTCAGCTCGGCGATTTGCCGCAGTTGTGTGACGGCCGAAGGCTTCTCGATCTTGGCCATCAGGTAGGCCCGGTCGCCGATCAGCGCGCGGGCCTCGCGGATGTCTTCCGGGCGCTGCACGAAGGACAGCGCCACCCAGTCCACCCCCAGTTCCAGGCCGAAGCTCAGGTCGCGGCGGTCCTTGGCGGTCAGCGGGCTGAGGTCGAGCACCGCCTGGGGCACGTTGACCCCCTTGCGGTCGGAGAGCTCGCCGCCATTGAGCACCGTGGTGTCGATGGCGTCGTCCTGCTTGGCAATGACCCGCAGGCGCAGCTTGCCGTCGTCCAGCAGCAGGTCCATGCCGGGTTCCAGGGCGGCGATGATTTCCGGGTGTGGCAGGTTGACCCGCTGGGCGTTGCCCGGGCTTGGGTCGAGGTCCAGGCGCAGGGCCTGGCCACGCACCAGCTGGACCTTGCCGTCGGCGAAGGTGCCGACCCGCAGCTTCGGCCCCTGCAGGTCCATGAGGATGCCCAGGGGATGGTTCAGCTCACGTTCGAGCTGGCGGATCCATTCATAGCGCTGGGCATGATCGGCGTGGCTGCCGTGGCTGAAGTTGAGGCGGAAGATGTTCACTCCGGCTTGCACCAGTTCACGGATGTCCTCGATGCCGTCAGTGGCCGGGCCCAGGGTGGCAAGGATCTTGACCTTCTTGTCAGGCGTCATGTTTGGGGCTCTCGAGAATCAGGATGGCGCGGAAGTCGTTGACGTTGGTGCGGGTCGGCTCGGTGACAATCAGGTCGCCCAGGGCGGCGAAGTAGCCGTAGCCGTTGTTGTTGTCCAGCTCATCGCTGGCGCAGAGGCCCAGGGCCGCGGCGCGGGCGTAGCTGTCCGGGGTCATGATTGCCCCGGCGTTGTCCTCGGAGCCGTCGATGCCGTCGGTATCACCGGCCAGGGCGTAGATGCCCGGGTGGCCCTTGAGGCTGTCGGTGAGGCTCAGGAGGAATTCGGCGTTGCGTCCGCCACGGCCGTTGCCGCGCACCGTCACCGTGGTTTCACCACCGGACAGAATCACGCAGGGCGCCGCCAGGGGCTGGCCATGCAGGGCCACCTGGCGGGCGATGCCGGCGTGGACCTTGGCCACCTCGCGGGATTCGCCCTCCAGGTCGCCGAGGATCAGCGGGCTGAAGCCGGCCCGACGGGCTTTCACCGCGGCGGCTTCGAGGGATTGCTGGGGCCGGGCGATCAACTGGAAGTGGCTGCGTTCCAGGCACGGGTCGCCGGGCTTGACGGTTTCCGACGCGGGGCTCTGCAACCAGTTGCGCACCGCCGCCGGCACTTCAATGGCGTAGCGCTTGAGGATCGCCAGGGCTTCGGCCGAGGTGCTGGGGTCGGCCACCGTGGGGCCGGAGGCGATGACCGTGGCCAGGTCGCCAGGGACATCGGAAATTGCGTAGGTGTAGACCGTGGCCGGCCAGCAGGCCTTGGCCAGGCGTCCGCCCTTGATCGCCGAGAGGTGCTTGCGCACGCAGTTCATCTCGCCGATGGTGGCGCCGGATTTCAGCAGCGCCTTGTTGATCGCCTGCTTGTCGGCCAGGGTGATGCCCGCGGCGGGCAGGGCCAATAGCGCCGAACCGCCGCCGGAGAGGAGGAAGATCACCCGGTCCTGTTCGCTCAGGTCGCTGACCAGCGCCAGCACGCGCTGGGCCACGGCCAGGCCGGCGGCATCGGGCACCGGGTGGGCGGCTTCCACCACTTCGATCTTGGTGCAGGGCGCGCCGTGGCCGTAGCGGGTGACCACCAGCCCTGAGACTTCGCCCTGCCAGTGGCGCTCCACCACCTGGGCCATGGCCGCGGCAGCCTTGCCGGCGCCGATGACGATCACCCGGCCGCTGCGGTCGCTGGGCAGATGAGCCTCGAGCACCTGTTGCGGATGGGCGGCATCGATGGCTGTGGCGAACAGCTCACGGAGGAATTGTTGCGGATCGACCGACATGGCGGACTCCCGGAGTTCTTGTTATTGGGGGCTTGAAGCGGGGGTGTAGCCACTGCCGAAGGCCCGCAGGGCCTATCCATGGCCCGCCGTGAGGCGTTTCCTGCGGTGCATTGCGCAGCCATCGGCAGCGGCTACAAAGAGGCTTACTGCTTGTCGCGGATCGAGAAGTTGGCCATGTGTTCCAGGCCCTTGATCAGTGCCGAGTGGTCCCAGTTGCCGCCGCCCAGGGCGACGCAGGTGCTGAACACTTGCTGGGCGTTGGAGGTGTTGGGCAGGTTGATGCCCAGCTCCTTGGCGCCTTGCAGGGCCAGGTTCAGGTCCTTCTGGTGCAGGTTGATGCGGAAGCCCGGGTCGAAGGTGCCCTTGATCATGCGTTCGGCGTGCACTTCGAGGATCTTCGACGAGGCAAAGCCGCCCATCAGCGCTTCGCGAACCTTGGCCGGGTCGGCGCCGTTCTTCGCCGCGAACAGCAGGGCTTCGCCCACGGCCTGGATATTCAGGGCGACGATGATCTGGTTGGCCACCTTGGCGGTCTGGCCGTCACCGTTGCCACCCACCAGGGTGATGTTCTTGCCCATGCTCTGGAACAGCGGCAGGGCGCGCTCGAAGGCCTGGGCGTCGCCGCCGACCATGATGCTGAGGGTGGCGGCCTTGGCCCCGACTTCGCCACCGGACACCGGGGCGTCCAGGTACTGCGCGCCTTTCTCGTTGATCTTGGCGGCGAAGGCCTTGGTCGCGGTGGGCGAGATCGAGCTCATGTCGATGACGATCTTGCCCTTGCCGATCCCGGCGGCAATGCCGTCGGCACGCAGCAGTACGTCTTCGACCTGCGGGGTGTCGGGGACCATGATGATGACGAATTCGGCTTCCTGGGCCACGTCCTTGGGCGAGGCCAGGGCCACGGCGCCGGCGCTGATCAGCTCGGCCGGGGCCTTGCCGTAGTGCTCGGAGAGAAACAGCTGGTGACCGGCCTTCTGCAGGTTTGCTGCCATGGGCAGGCCCATGATGCCGGTGCCGATAAATCCGATTTTAGCCATGATAAACATCCTCTATTCAACGGGACCTGGTAGCAGCTGGCCGGGCGGCGTTCCGCTTGCTAGCGAAGGCGTACGGGCGTGTTCGCCGGTAGCCGGCTCCTACAGGGTGCGGTTTCAGATTGCGTTGTGGGATTTCAGCCAGCCGAGGCCCGCTTCAGTGGTGGTCAGCGGCTTGTACTCGCAGCCCACCCAGCCCTGGTAGCCGATGCTGTCCAGGTGCTCGAAGAGAAAGCGATAGTTGATCTCGCCGGTGCCCGGCTCGTTGCGCCCGGGGTTGTCCGCCAGCTGGATGTGGTTGATCTGGCCAAGGTGGTTGGCCATGGTCCGGGCCAGGTCACCTTCCATGATTTGCATGTGGTAGATGTCGTACTGCAGGAACAGGTTGTCGCTGCCGACTTCGGCCTGGATCTCCAGGGCCTGGGCGGTGGTGTTGAGGTAAAAACCCGGGATATCGCGGGTGTTGATCATTTCCATGACCAGGCGGATGCCGGCGGCCTTGAGCTTGTCGGCGGCGTACTTGAGGTTGGCGACGAAGGTCTGGCGCAGGCTGGCGCAGTCCGCGTCTTGCGGGCGGATACCGGCCAGGCAGTTGACCTGGGTGTTGCCCAGTACCTGGGCGTAGGCGATGGCCAGGTCGACCCCGGCGCGGAACTCCTCGACCCGCTCGGGCAGGCAGGCGATGCCGCGCTCGCCCTTGCCCCAGTCGCCGGCCGGCAGGTTGAACAGCACCTGGGTCAGGCGGTGGGCATCGAGCTGGGCCTTGATCTCGGCGGAGCTGAATTCATAGGGGAACAGGTATTCGACACCGCTGAAGCCGGCGTTGGCGGCGGCCTTGAAGCGGGCGAGGAAGTCCTGTTCGGTGAACAGCATGGACAGGTTGGCGGCAAAGCGCGGCATGGTGGTCTCCTGTGAGTCGGTCAAGCCTGGGGCTGGCGCAAGCGTGCGGGCAGTGCGCGGGCAACCTCCGGGCAGGGGTTGCCCAGCGCGTGCCGGGCCTGGGTCAGCGGCCAGGGGCAATCAGTCGAGCAGGGAAATCGCGGTGGGGGCGTCGTTGCCCACCAGCGCCAGGTCTTCGAATTCGTTGACCGCGTTGATTTCGGTGCCCATGGAAATGTTGGTCACGCGCTCCAGGATGATTTCCACCACCACCGGTACCTTGTAGGTCTGGAGCATTTCCTGGGCCTGGCGCAGGGCCGGCTGGATGTCCTTGGGTTCGAACACTCGCAGCGCCTTGCAGCCCAGGCCTTCGGCCACCGCCACGTGATCCACGCCGTAGCCGTTGAGTTCCGGGGCGTTGAGGTTGTCGAAGGACAGCTGCACGCAGTAGTCCATCTCGAAACCGCGTTGGGCCTGGCGGATCAGGCCGAGGTAGGAGTTGTTCACCACCACATGGATGTAGGGCAGGTTGAACTGCGCGCCCACCGCCAGTTCCTCAATCATGAACTGGAAGTCGTAGTCGCCGGACAGCGCCACCACCTGGCGGCTCGGGTCGGCCTTGACCACGCCCAGGGCGGCGGGAATGGTCCAGCCCAGCGGGCCGGCCTGGCCGCAGTTGATCCAGTGGCGTGGCTTGTAGACGTGCAGGAACTGCGCGCCGGCAATCTGCGACAGGCCAATGGTGCTGACGTAGCAGGTGTCCTTGCCGAACACCTGGTTCATTTCTTCGTAGACCCGCTGCGGCTTGATCGGCACGTTGTCGAAGTGGGTCTTGCGATGCAGGCTGGCCTTGCGCTGCTGGCAGTCATGCAGCCAGGCGCTGCGATCCTTGAGCTTGCCGGCCGCCTGCCATTCGCGAGCCACTTCCAGCAGGACGGTGAGGGCGCTGCCGGCGTCGGAAACGATGCCGAGGTCCGGGGTGAAGACGCGGCCGATCTGGGTCGGCTCGATGTCCACATGGATGAAGGTGCGGCCTTCGGTGTAGACGTCCACCGAGCCGGTGTGGCGGTTGGCCCAGCGGTTGCCGATGCCCAGCACGGTGTCGGACTTGAGCAGGGTGGCGTTGCCATAGCGGTGCGAGGTCTGCAGGCCGACCATGCCCACCATCAGCGGGTGATCGTCGGGGATGGCGCCCCAGCCCATCAGGGTCGGGATCACCGGGATGCCGGTCAGTTCGGCGAACTCCACCAGCAGTTCGCTGGCGTCGGCGTTGATCACTCCGCCACCGGCGACCAGCAGCGGACGCTCGGCCTGGTCCAGCAGGGCCAGGGCCTTCTCGGCCTGGATCCGTGTAGCGCTGGGCTTGGCCAGGGGCAGGGGCTGGTAGGCGTCGATATCGAATTCGATCTCGGCCATCTGCACGTCGAACGGCAGGTCGATCAGCACCGGGCCAGGGCGGCCGGAGCGCATTTCATAAAAGGCTTTCTGGAAGGCGTAGGGCACCTGGCCCGGCTCCAGCACGGTGGTGGCCCACTTGGTCACCGGCTTGACGATGCTGGTGATGTCCACGGCCTGGAAGTCTTCCTTGTGCAGGCGCGCACGGGGGGCCTGGCCGGTGATGCAGAGAATCGGGATCGAGTCGGCGGAGGCGCTGTACAGGCCGGTGACCATGTCGGTGCCGGCCGGGCCGGACGTACCGATGCACACGCCGATATTGCCGGCCTTGGTACGGGTGTAGCCCTCGGCCATGTGCGAGGCGCCCTCGACGTGACGGGCGAGCACGTGATCGATGCCGCCGACCTTCTGCAGTGCCGAGTACAACGGGTTGATGGCGGCACCGGGGATGCCGAAAGCGGTATCGACCCCTTCACGGCGCATCACCAGAACGGCGGCTTCGATTGCTCTCATTTTGCTCATGGTTTTGTGCCTCTTAGGTTTTGTAATTGTATACAAGTGGCTTTGCGCAAAGTGTATTCATGGCTGGCTGTGCCGGTCAATCCATTTTCTCGAGCGCTCGTCGCCTTGGCTCAAGGTCCCGTGTAACGGCGGCCTTTTGTCGCATGGGTGATTTTTCTGGATTTATTGTATACAAAAACTAAATTCATTGTGTTCTATTTGAGGTATAGGATTTCTCCAAAGAGGGGCATCCAAAGACTTTCCCCATAACAAGATAAGGACGGCACCCATGAGCGCTTTAACCTTGAAAGTCGCAGTCAACCTGGCCAACCAGGCCATCAGTGAGGGGCGCAAGATCAGCGCGGCCCCGTTGACCGTCGCGGTGCTGGATGCCGGCGGGCATCTGGTGACCCTGCAGCGGGAGGATGGCGCCAGCCTGTTACGACCGCAGATCGCCATCGGCAAGGCCTGGGGCGCGATCGCCCTGGGCAAGGACTCGCGTCAGCTGGCGCTGGACGCGCAGCAGCGCCCGGCGTTTATCGGGGCCTTGAATGGCCTGGGGCAGGGCAGCGTGGTGCCGGCCCCGGGCGGGGTGCTGATTCGTGATCAGAATGGGGATGTGTTGGGTGCCATCGGCATCAGTGGCGACACCTCGGACATCGATGAGCAATGCGCCATCAGCGCCATTGAGGCCCAGGTCCAGGCAGTGGAGGCATAACGGCAGCGGCAAGCTGCAAGTGGCCAGCTACAAGTGATGACTGCCAGGCTTGTAGCTTGCCGCTTGTAGCTTACAGCTGCTTCTCTGGCTCACAGCCCTTGAGCACTAGGCGAATGATGGTCTGCGCCGCTGCCTCGTAGTCTTCCTCGGCCAGCTTGGCCTTGCCGGTGACCACCGAGATCTGCCAGTCGAAGTCGGCGTAGGTCTGGGTCGCGGCCCAGATGCTGAACATCAGGTGATGGGGGTCGAGCGGGGCGATCTGGCCACGGTCGATCCAGGTCTGGATGCACTCGATATTGTGCTTGGCCTGGGCGTTGAGCTGCTCCACCTGTTCCGGGCTCAGGTGTGGCGCGCCGTGCATGATCTCGCTGGCGAACACCTTGGAGGCGAAGGGCAGGTCGCGGGAGATGCGGATCTTCGAGCGGATGTAGCCGCTGAGCACTTCGTTGGGTTCACCGTCGGCGTTGAACGGGGTGGAGGCCTGGAGGATCGGCTCGATGATGCTTTCCAGCACCTCGCGGTAGAGGTTTTCCTTGGACTTGAAGTAGTAGTAGACGTTGGGCTTGGGCAACCCGGCCTTGGCGGCGATGTCGCTGGTCTTGGTCGCGGCGAAGCCCTTGTCGGCAAACTCTTCACTGGCGGCCCGCAGGATCAGTTCTTTATTGCGCTCGCGGATGGTGCTCATAAACCGGGGGATTCCTTGCCTGTACGGGCGGTTGCGCATGGTAGCACCGGCGTTGCGAGGGGCTCAAGAATGCCCGCTGGCCGCGGTTTTCCTGCCCTTGCCGGCTCGCCGGCGCAGCTTGCGGCACGCTATGCTGCGCACCTTATTTTCATGCAGGGAAGCCTGGCCCATGGCTGGAAGCAGTTTGCTGGTTTTGCTCGACGATATCGCCGCGGTGCTCGACGACGTGGCCCTGATGACCAAGATGGCGGCGAAGAAGACCGCCGGGGTGCTGGGCGATGACCTGGCGCTCAACGCCCAGCAGGTGTCGGGGGTTCGCGCCGAGCGGGAAATCCCGGTGGTCTGGGCGGTGGCCAAGGGTTCGTTGCGCAACAAGCTGATCCTGGTGCCGGCGGCGCTGGTCATCAGTGCCCTGGCACCGTGGCTGGTGATCCCATTGCTGATGATCGGTGGTGCCTACCTGTGTTTCGAAGGTTTCGAAAAGCTGGCGCACAAGTTTCTGCCCCACGCCGATGATGCGGCCGAACACCAGCAGACCTTGCAGGCGCTGGCCGACCCCGAGGTGGATCTGGTGGCCTTTGAAAAGGACAAGATCAAGGGCGCGATCCGTACCGACTTCATTCTTTCTGCGGAAATCATCGCTATTACCCTGGGCACGGTGGCGGGTGCTTCCCTGAGCCAGCAGGTGGTGGTGCTTTCGGGCATCGCACTGGTGATGACCGTGGGCGTCTATGGCCTGGTGGCGGGCATCGTCAAGCTCGATGACCTGGGGTTGTGGCTGGCGCACAAGCCAGGCGCCCTGGCCAAGCGCATTGGTGGGGCGATCCTGCGGGCGGCGCCACTGTTGATGAAGAGCCTGTCGGTGATCGGCACCGCGGCGATGTTCATGGTCGGTGGCGGCATCCTCACCCATGGCGTGCCGGCCGCCCATCACTTTATCGAGGGCCTGGCCGCACGCAGCGCCGAGGTGATCGGGGGGGTGTCGGTGATCATGCCGACCCTGCTCAATGCCGTGGCCGGGATCATCGCCGGAGCGCTGGTGCTGTTGGCAGTGACCTGCCTGGGCAAGGGCTGGCGGGCAATCCGCGGCTGAGCCGGGTTCAGCCTGGAGTGGCGCCAGCATGATGGAGCATTGGCGGTTTCCAGGCTGTGGTGACCGCCCCGCCGAATAGCGGGGCTGGGATTACTCGGCGATCTGCAGCTTGCGGGCTTCGGTGTAGACGTAGCGCACCTGCTCGTATTCGAACGGCGAGTTCAGCTGGCCGTAGCCGAAGCTGGTCTGGTAACGCTTGTCGATCCCGCGCAGCAACCAGACTTCCGGGTGGTTGCTGCTGACTTCCGAGACATTGAGGAAGTTGATCGCCGATTCGGCGCTGTAGTCCACCGCCAGCCCCGCCGTATCCCGCAGGTTCGACGGGCCGAGGACCGGCAGCATCAGGTAGGCGCCGGCCGGAACCCCGTAGAAGCCCAAAGTCTGGCCGAAGTCTTCGCTCTGGCGCTGCAGGCCCATCTTGGTTGCCGGGTCCCAGAGCCCGGCAATGCCGATGGTGGTGTTGAGCAGCAGGCGCGCGGTGGTATCCATCGAACGCTTGCCCTTGAGCTGCAGCAGGCTGTTGAGCAGGTTGGGCACATCACCCAGGTTGTTGAAGAAATTGCTCACGCCGGTGCGCAGGAAGCTCGGTGTCACATAGCGGTAGCCATCCACCACCGGCAGCAGCACCCACTGGTCGAGGCGGTAGTTGAAGTGGTAGACCCGGCGGTTCCACGACTCCAGTGGGTCGTAGACATTCAGCGCGCTGAGGGTCGAGCGCTCGAATTCGCGCTGGTCGAGCCCCGGGTTGAGCTTGAGCTGCTTCAATGGCTCGGTGAAGCCGTCGGGGTCTGGGGTTATCGGGGTGTTGGCCTTGCTGTTGTCGGCCTGGGCATAGCCTGCGCAGAGCAACGCAGCGATCAGCAGGAGATGTTTAGCCACGGAAGAACTCCAGCATGGCGTCGCTGTTGACGCGGTAATTGAGGTTGCCGCAGTGGCCGCCATGGGGGTAGACGGTCAGGCGGTCGCCAAAGGTCTTGCGCAGGAAGCCCAGGTCGCCCGGGCCGAGGATCACGTCGTCGGCATTGTGCATCACGGCGATTTTCGGGCTGGCCTTGAGGTAGTCCTGCAGGGCGTAGAGGCTCACCTGGTCGATCAGTTGCAGCAGGCTGCCACCGTCGGTGCGGGCGCGCCACATCGGGATCACCTGTTCGGTGAGGTAGCAGTCGAAGTCGCATTGCAGGGCGCGCTTGAAGAACGGCGTGAGGCTGGTGCCTTCGCGAATCGGGTACTTGGGCGGGGTGATCAGGCCGCGGCGGTTGATCAGGTCCGAGGTGAAGGCGATATCCGCCGCGGAGAAGCGGAACGAAGTGCCGATCAGCATCGCCAACTGCTCGTTGCTCAGGTGCTGCTTGGATTGCTGCAGGTCGTAGAGCAGGGCGTCGTTGAGGTCGATGTAGCCTTTCTGCTGGAAGTAGCGGGTCAGCTTGGCCAGCACCAGTTCATAGAAGGTGGTGCTGTTGTTGATGCCCTTGACCTCGGTCTGCACCAAACGGTCGAGGTTGCTGATGGAGGTGTAGAGGTTGACCGGCGGGTTGAGCAGCAGAACTTTCTTGAAGTTGAAGCTGCGTCGGGTCTCGTCCAGCTTGCTGACGAAGGCCGCGTCCAGGGCGCCCAGGCTGTAGCCGGTGAGGTAATAGTCGGTGACCGGCAGCTTGGGGTTCTGCGCGCGCACGGCCTGCATCACCCGGTACATGTCCTCGGCATCTTCCTGGGTCACGCCGGGGGTGGCGAAGCGCGAGGCGGCGCTGATGAAGTCGAAGCTGGTGGGCGAGGACAGCTGCACCACGTGGTAGCCGGCCTTGTAGTAGAGCTTCTTCAGGTATTCGTTGAGGCTGCTGTCAAAGCGCGCCCCGGTGCCGGCGATCAGGAAGATCAGCGGCGCGGCATGGTCCTGGGTGGCGATGCGGTAGGTGAGCTTCTTCACCGCCCAGAAATTGTCCGGGAGGATGAACTCGCGTTCCGGGCGCAGTTTCAGGCTCTGGTCGGACTGGCGGATGTCGTCGTCGGCGGGCAGTTCCGGGCGCAGTTCCGGTGGCGTGGTGGCAATGGTGGCTTCGAAGGGATTGGTCAGCGGATAGCCATAGCTGGCCGGATCGATATCGACCGCCAGTGCGGACGCACTCAGGATAAGGCCGCCGCACAGGGCGGCGAGGCGCAAGGAACGAAGCATGACTGTATCCCTAGAGAGGAAGGTTCCGAATAAGGTTCGCAGGCTATGACCACCGTGCTGCTGCCGAAGTGCCATGGCGGGCTGCAAATAACCCCGGCTGTCGGTTTGCCGGAGCAATAGTACCGGTACGATAAGGTTGCCGCCATTTGCTGAGCAGCTATCTGTGCGTGGCGCTTGCCAAGCGCTGGTGGCGCATTATGCTGGGCGCCGTTTTGATTCTTCGGAGTGTTTCATGTCTCGCCGTCTGCCCCTGATTCTGTTGCTTGTGGTTCTACCATTGTGGCTGGCCGCCAGTTATGGCCTGCGCTACGGCTTTATGGAGGATGCGCGCTGGGTCGGGGCCTGTGTCGATGAGGCCAGCCGCTGGGAGTGCTCGTTGCGCTCGAGCCTGGGCTGGATGATTCATTTCAAGGTGCTGGGCTGGAGTGCAGTGGCGCTGGCGCTGCTGGGCTTCGTGATGCCGGGGCGCCTGGGGCGGGCGCTGGCGGTGCTGGCCCTGCTGGCCGGTTTCCCGGCCCTGGCCCTGTACAACACCAGCCTGGCGGTATTCGCCGTGGTGCTGGCCGGCTTGCGTCTGGTACGTGCCGGCAAGCCCTGAAGTTCCGGGCTTGCCTCTCGCGGCGCCTGTTATGCGCGAGCCCGCAGATTGCGCCATAGCGCGGCGACCATCAGCAGGCAGACCAGGGCCCAGCCCCAGGCCTGCTGGTTGGCCAGGCCTTCCTGATACAGCTGCGGGGCGATGCCGGCGCCGACCATAAAGGTCAGCAGGGCGATCTCGCGGCGTGGCACGCGCACCGGGCGGCACAGGTAGACCAGCGCTGGCAGCAGCAGGGCGGCGCTGGGGAAGCTGCGATAGCGCGGGTCGAATACCAGTTCCAGCATCATTACCGCGGCGGCGAAGCCGGCAGTTGCCAGCAACCAGCCGGCCCGGCGTTCCAGGGCGTTGAAGGCGCGCAGGCGCCAGCCTTGGCGCGGGCTCAGGGTCAGGGCGGCATGGGCCAGCACCAGCAGGTTCAGGCCCAGCAGCAGGGCGGCCCAGACCCATTCACCGGCGAAGCGGCTGGTGACCCGAGCCAGCTCGCCCCAGGTGCCAATGGCGCAGGCCGCCAACGCACCCAGCAGGGGTACCAGCAGCGCTGCGCGACGGCTCTGCACTCGGCCACCGAGCACCAGGGTGCCGAGCAAAATCAGCCCGCCGAGCCCCAGCCACAGTGGCCAGTAGGGCAGGTTGGACACCGGGCCGGCGAGGATGCCCTTGTCTTGCCGGTCGGCATCGAACAGCCCCCAGTAACCCCCCACTGCACCTTCGCTGGCGCGTTTCCAGGGCTGGTCGAAGGCTTCGATCAGGTTGTAGTGCCAGCCATTGTGTTCCGCCAGGGCGACGAAACCGCGGATGAAGCGGGCTTCGTTGACCCGGCTTGGCACTGCGGTTTCCCGCTGGCGGCCTTCGCTGGGCCAGCCGGTTTCGCCAATCAGCACGTCCTTGGGGGCGAAGCGGTTGCCGAACACCTGGCGCACTTCGGCCACATGGTTCAGGGCGGCGTCGATGTTCGACGGATCGTCTTCCCAGTAGGGCAGCAGGTGGATGGTGAGGAAGTCCACCGCCGGGGCGATTTCCGGGTGCTTGAGCCAGAACTCCCAGACGTCGGCGTAGGTCACCGGCTGCTTGACCCCGGCCTTGACCTTGAGGATCAACCGCGCCAGCTGCGCACCAGTGACTTCCTTGCGGAGCAGGGTCTCGTTGCCGACGATCACCGCGCTGACCACGTCGGGGTTGGCGTTGGCCGAGGCGATCAGCAGGTCGACTTCTTTCTCGGTGTCCACCGGGTTGCTGTTGACCCAGGCGCCGATCATCAGCTTCAGGCCGTGCTTGCGCGCCAGTTCCGGCAGGGCTTCGAGGCCGGTCATCGAATAGGTGCGGATGCATTCGAAGCGCGTGGCCAGCAGCGCCAGGTCGGCGTCCATGCGCTCGGGGCGCAGCTTGAACGGCTGGTCGAAGGGCGACTGGTCCTTGTCGAAAGGGGTGTAGGAGGCGCATTGCAGCTTGTGGCTGGCGCTGGCGACATCCGGCAGGTGCACCGGCCGGCCGAGGCCGTACCAGTAACCGCAGAGGGCCAGCAGGCCGAGCAGGCAGGCGAACAGATAAACAAGGGCAGGAAAGCGAGGGGTGGCGGGCATGGTCGGGCCGTCGTGGAACAAAGCCGGGCATCTTACCCGCATTTGCCCATGGCTTGGTGGGCCGGATGATCTGCCCATGCAAAGTTCACGCTGAGCCCTGGCGGGATCGGGAAGGGCGCGATTACTGGCTATCTGATGTCGCTGCTTGTTGTCTTGAGGTCGCAGACAGAGCAGGTTCCCGGCCAAGGCAGGTTGATGATCGAGGCATCAGTACTCCGCTGATGATCGAAGGCGTTCGCGGTGCGGCGTGATGGGCGCGCCGTGCACCATAACCATAGGTTGATGTGCCTGGCAGCCGCCTTGCACTGCACTTTTCGGGGAAGTAACGATGATGATGCGACGACTCTTAGGCGCAGGTGCCGCACTGGTGCTTGCCATCAGTTCCACTCTGGCCAGTGCCGACAGCAAGACCCTGAGCATCGGCTATGTCGATGGCTGGTCCGACAGTGTGGCGACCACCTATGTGGCGGCCGAGGTGATCAAGCAGAAGCTCGGTTATGACGTCAAGCTGCAAGCGGTGGCGACCGGGATCATGTGGCAGGGCGTGGCCACCGGCAAGCTCGATGCCATGCTGTCGGCCTGGCTGCCGGTGACCCACGGCGAGTACTGGGCCAAGAACAAGGACAAAGTGGTGGACTACGGTCCCAACTTCAAGGACGCCAAGATCGGCCTGATCGTGCCGGAGTACGTCAAGGCCAAGAGCATCGAGGACCTCAAGGGCGATGCCAGCTTCAAGAACAAGATCGTCGGTATCGACGCCGGCTCGGGGGTGATGCTCAAGACCGAGCAGGCGATCAAGGACTACGGCCTGGACTACAAGCTGCAGGCCAGCTCCGGGGCGGCGATGATCGCTGAACTGACCCGCGCCGAGGAGAAGCAGGAGTCGATCGCGGTGACTGGCTGGGTGCCGCACTGGATGTTCGCCAAGTGGAAGCTGCGCTTCCTCGACGACCCGAAAGGCGTGTACGGCGCTGCGGAAACCGTCAACAGCATCGGCAGCAAGGGCCTGGAGAAGAAGGCTCCGGAAGTGGCAGCGTTCCTGAAGAAATTCCAGTGGGCTTCCAAGGACGAGATCGGCGCAGTGATGCTGGCCATTCAGGATGGCGCCAAGCCCGATGCGGCGGCCAAGGATTGGGTGAGCAAGCACCCGGAGCGGGTTGCCGAATGGACCGCTAAATAATCTCCAAGCGTCTAGAACAGGCTTCTTCAGGCCGCCCCCGGGAAACCGCGGGCGGCCTTGCAATTTCTGCGGGAAAAACTCGGCGCCAGGGCTAATGTCGTTCTAATACTAAGGTCGTCTGGAACCTGTCCGAGAGCTGCATAGAGTGGATTAGGTTCCACCTAAAATCTGTGCTGCGAGGATAAAAACAATGAACGACAGCATTTACCTCTCGATTCAAAACAGCCCGCGTTTCAAGGAGCTGGTCAGCAAGCGAGAGCGGTTCGCCTGGATTCTCTCGGCGATCATGCTTGGGCTTTACTCGGCTTTCATCCTGTTGATCGCCTACGGGCCCCAGATCCTGGGTGCCAAAATCAGTCCGACTTCATCCATCACCTGGGGCATTCCCATCGGTGTGGGCCTGATTGTCTCGGCCTTCATCCTGACGGCCATCTATGTGCGGCGCGCCAACGGCGAGTTCGACGAGCTGAACAACGCGATCCTGAAGGAGGCTCAGCAATGATCCGACGTCTATTCGCAGCACTCGGTCTTGCCGCCTTCGCACCTGCCCTCTGGGCCGCCGACGCCTTGACCGGCGAAGTGCACAAGCAACCCCTCAACGTATCGGCGATCGTGATGTTCGTGGTCTTTGTCGGTGCCACCCTGTGCATCACCTACTGGGCCTCCAAGCGCAACAAGTCGGCCGCCGACTATTACGCGGCGGGTGGCAAGATCACCGGCTTCCAGAACGGCCTGGCGATTGCTGGCGACTATATGTCGGCGGCGTCCTTCCTGGGTATTTCCGCCCTGGTGTTCACTTCCGGTTATGACGGTTTGATCTACTCCATCGGCTTCCTGGTGGGCTGGCCGATCATTCTGTTCCTGATCGCCGAGCGCCTGCGCAACCTGGGTAAATACACCTTTGCCGACGTGGCGTCCTATCGCCTCGGGCAGACCCAGATCCGTACCCTGTCGGCCTGTGGCTCGCTGGTGGTGGTGGCGTTCTACCTGATCGCGCAGATGGTAGGGGCGGGCAAGCTGATCCAGCTGCTGTTCGGCCTCG
This sequence comes from Pseudomonas sp. NFXW11, assembly GCF_049887815.1. Taxonomy (NCBI): domain Bacteria; kingdom Pseudomonadati; phylum Pseudomonadota; class Gammaproteobacteria; order Pseudomonadales; family Pseudomonadaceae; genus Pseudomonas; species Pseudomonas sp. NFXW11. The sequence goes on from NZ_JAGEKI010000004.1 coordinate 251,342, forward strand.
ACTACCATGTGGCGGTGATCCTGGTGGGTATCCTGATGTGCCTGTATGTGCTGTTCGGCGGCATGCTGGCCACCACTTGGGTACAGATCATCAAGGCGGTTTTGCTGCTGTCCGGCGCCTCCTTCATGGCGCTGATGGTGATGAAGCACGTCAACTTCGACTTCAATACCCTGTTCTCCGAAGCGGTCAAGGTTCACCCCAAGGGTGAAGCGATCATGAGCCCGGGCGGCCTGGTCAAGGACCCGATCTCGGCGTTCTCCCTGGGTCTCGCGCTGATGTTCGGTACTGCCGGCCTGCCGCATATCCTGATGCGCTTCTTCACCGTGAGCGATGCCAAGGAAGCCCGCAAGAGTGTGCTCTATGCCACAGGGTTCATCGGCTACTTCTACATCCTGACCTTTATCATCGGTTTTGGCGCGATCCTGCTGGTAAGCACCAACCCGGACTTCAAGGATGCGGCGGGCGCCTTGCTCGGCGGTAACAACATGGCGGCGGTGCACCTGGCCAATGCCGTGGGTGGCAGCGTGTTCCTCGGCTTTATCTCGGCAGTGGCCTTCGCCACCATTCTGGCGGTAGTGGCGGGGCTGACTCTGGCGGGTGCCTCGGCGGTGTCCCACGACCTGTATGCCAGCGTGATCAAGAAGGGCAAGGCCAACGAGAAGGACGAGATCCGCGTATCGAAGATCACCACCGTGGCCCTGGGCGTTCTGGCCATCGGCCTGGGCATTCTCTTCGAGAGCCAGAACATCGCGTTCATGGTGGGCCTGGCGTTCTCCATCGCTGCCAGCTGCAACTTCCCGGTGCTGCTGCTTTCCATGTACTGGAAGAAACTCACCACCCGCGGCGCGATGATTGGCGGCTGGATGGGCCTGGTCAGTGCCGTGGCGCTGATGATTCTCGGCCCAACCATCTGGGTGCAGATCCTGCATCACGAGAAGGCGATCTTCCCGTACGAGTACCCGGCGCTGTTCTCGATGATGATTGCCTTCATCGGTATCTGGTTCTTCTCCATTACCGACAAGTCGGCTTCGGCGGCCAACGAGCGGGCGCTGTTCTTCCCGCAGTTCGTGCGTTCGCAGACCGGCCTTGGCGCCAGTGGGGCGGTGTCGCACTAAGTGAGATGAAAGCATCGGCTTCTATATAGAAGCAGCGTAATAGCCAAATGCCTCGATCGACAGATCGGGGCATTTTTTATGGCTGCTTTTTCGGCCTGCAGGAACTGGCCGGGCGGCGTTCCGCTTGCCAGCGAAGGCGTCGGTCGGATTGGTGCAGGGCTTGAGGGCGTCTTCGCCGGCAAGCCGGCTCCTACAGGAGGATAGGCGGGGAAGAGGAGCAGGCTGCAGAAACAAATACGACCTCTATTAGAGGCCGTATCCGCTGCAGCTAAGACAGGATTGCAAGACAGGTCTTACTTGCGGTCTTCCAGCTTGCTGATGTCGCGCGACTCGTAGCCGGTGTACAGCTGACGTGGACGGCCGATCTTGTAAGGGCTGGAGAGCATTTCCTTCCAGTGCGAGATCCAGCCGACGGTCCGCGCCAGGGCGAAGATCACGGTGAACATGCTGGTTGGAATACCGATCGCCTTGAGGATGATCCCCGAGTAGAAGTCGACGTTCGGGTACAGCGAGCGCTCGATGAAGTACGGATCGGTAAGGGCGATCTCTTCCAGGCGCATGGCCAGTTCCAGCTGCGGATCATTGTTGATGCCCAGCTCTTTCAGTACTTCGTCGCAGGTCTGCTTCATCACGGTGGCGCGCGGGTCGCGGTTCTTGTATACGCGGTGACCGAAGCCCATGAGCTTGAACGGATCGTTCTTGTCCTTGGCCTTGGCGATGAAGGTGTCGATGTTCGAAACGTCGCCGATTTCATCCAGCATGGTCAGCACGGCTTCGTTGGCGCCGCCGTGAGCCGGGCCCCAGAGGGCCGCGATACCGGCAGCGATACAGGCGAACGGGTTGGCACCCGAGGAGCCTGCCAGGCGTACGGTGGACGTCGAGGCGTTCTGCTCGTGGTCGGCGTGGAGGATGAAGATCCGGTCCATTGCCTTGGCCAGCACCGGGCTGATCGGTTTGATCTCGCACGGGGTGTTGAACATCATGTGCAGGAAGTTTTCCGCGTACGACAGGTCGTTGCGCGGGTACATCATCGGCTGGCCCATGGAGTACTTGTAAACCATCGCTGCCAGGGTCGGCATCTTGGCCACCAGGCGCACGGCGGAGATTTCGCGGTGCTGCGGGTTATTGATGTCCAGGGAGTCGTGGTAGAACGCCGACAGTGCGCCGACTACGCCGCACATCACCGCCATTGGGTGGGCGTCGCGACGGAAACCGTTGAAGAAGCTCTTCAGCTGCTCGTGAACCATGGTGTGGTTCTTCACGGTGCTGACGAACTGGGCCTTCTGCTCGGCATTCGGTAGTTCGCCGTTGAGCAGCAGGTAGCAGGTTTCCAGGTAGTCCGACTTTTCAGCCAGTTGTTCGATCGGGTAGCCGCGGTGCAGCAGGATACCCTGGTCGCCGTCGATGTAGGTGATCTTCGACTCGCAGGACGCGGTCGACATGAAGCCCGGGTCAAATGTGAAGCGGCCCGTGGCCGTCAGACCCCGAACATCGATTACATCGGGACCAACGGTGCCGGTTAAAATGGGCAGCTCGACGGGGGCTGCGCCCTCGATGATCAACTGCGCTTTTTTGTCAGCCATGTGGCCTCCTATTTATGCTTGAAATCATCAGACAGACCCCCCACGCAGGGCCCGCACCACTATAGTGAGATAAATCTGAATGTCAATTTGCCTAAAGTCTTGTCCCAGAAGGCTTTGGGAGGGATTTTTGAGCGAAATTCACTGCCATTTACGCCTTTTATAAGGCGAGCGCAATCAGCTATTTGGGGTAGGGGTTTGCGTTGTCATTAGTAGCCTAACTGTCTATACTCGGCCACCGACCGCCATGGGCTTCTGGGCCCGGTTTGATGGGGGTCGCACTCCCTGGGTGGTGGTTACCTGACCAGTGCACTCCCCAACAACTTTGCCCTGATTGTTAGGGGCTCTTCAGTGTGAAAAAAAGCCGTGAATAGCCAACGACCTGTAAACCTAGACCTAAGGACCATCAAACTCCCCATCACCGGCGTTACGTCGTTTCTCCACCGTGTTTCCGGCATCATCCTCTTCCTGGGCCTGGGCATCATGCTTTACGCATTGAGCAAGTCTCTGGGTTCCGAGGAAGGTTATGCCGAGGTGAAGGCGTGCTTGACCAGTCCGCTGGCCAAATTCGTTGCATGGGGCCTCCTGTCCGCCTTGCTGTATCACTTGGTGGCCGGTGTGCGCCATCTGATTATGGACATGGGCATCGGTGAAACGCTGGAAGGCGGCAAGCTGGGCTCGAAAATCGTAATCGCCGTATCCGTGGTGATTATCGTTCTGGCGGGAGTTTGGATATGGTAACCAGCGTTACGAACCTGTCGCGTTCGGGCCTTTATGACTGGATGGCACAGCGTGTGTCTGCGGTCGTTCTCGCGGCTTATTTCATCTTCCTGATCGGGTACCTCGTAGCGAATCCGGGCATTGACTACGCACAGTGGCATGGCCTGTTCGCAAACAACTGGATGCGTATCTTCAGTCTGCTGGCCATGGTGGCCCTGGGCGCTCACGCCTGGGTCGGCATGTGGACCATCTCGACTGACTACCTGACGCCAATGGCGCTGGGCAAGTCGGCGACAGCAGTACGTTTCCTTTTCCAGGCAGTATGCGGCGTCGCGATGTTCGCTTACTTCGTCTGGGGTGTGCAGATTCTCTGGGGTATCTGATTCATGGCTAACATTCCAACCATTTCTTTCGACGCCATCATCATTGGCGGCGGCGGCGCAGGCATGCGCGCTGCACTGCAGCTGGCCCAGGGTGGCCACAAGACTGCAGTGATCACCAAAGTGTTCCCGACCCGTTCGCACACTGTGTCGGCCCAGGGCGGCATCACCTGCGCGATCGCCTCGGCGGACCCGAACGATGACTGGCGCTGGCACATGTACGATACCGTCAAGGGTTCCGACTACATCGGTGACCAGGACGCTATCGAATACATGTGTCAGGAAGGCCCGGCTGCGGTCTTCGAACTGGACCACATGGGTCTGCCGTTCTCCCGTACCGAAACCGGTCGTATCTATCAGCGTCCGTTCGGCGGTCAGTCCAAGGACTACGGCAAGGGCGGCCAGGCTGCTCGTACCTGCGCAGCGTCCGACCGTACCGGTCACGCACTGCTGCACACCCTGTACCAGGGCAACCTGAAGGCCGGCACCACCTTCCTCAACGAGTGGTACGCGGTCGATCTGGTGAAGAACCAGGACGGCGCCTTCGTCGGCGTGATCGCCATCTGCATCGAAACCGGCGAAACCACCTACATCCGCTCCAAGGCCACCGTACTGGCTACCGGCGGTGCAGGTCGTATCTACGCGTCCACCACCAACGCCCTGATCAACACCGGTGATGGTGTCGGCATGGCGCTGCGTGCCGGCGTGCCGGTACAAGACATCGAAATGTGGCAGTTCCACCCGACCGGCATCGCCGGCGCCGGTGTACTGGTGACCGAAGGTTGCCGCGGTGAAGGTGGTTACCTGATCAACAAGCACGGCGAGCGTTTCATGGAGCGTTATGCTCCGAACGCCAAGGACCTGGCAGGCCGCGACGTGGTTGCGCGCTCCATGGTCAAGGAAATCATCGCCGGCAACGGCTGTGGCCCTAACGGCGACCACGTGATGCTCAAGCTCGATCACCTGGGCGAGGAAGTGCTGCACAGCCGCCTGCCAGGTATCTGTGAGCTGTCCAAGACCTTCGCCCACGTTGACCCGGTGGTTGCTCCGGTCCCGGTGGTTCCAACCTGCCATTACATGATGGGCGGCGTTGCCACCAACATTCATGGCCAGGCCATCACCCAGAACGCCGAAGGCGTAGACACCATCATCCCTGGCCTGTTCGCAGTGGGTGAAGTGGCTTGCGTATCGGTACACGGTGCCAACCGCCTGGGCGGCAACTCGCTGCTGGACCTGGTGGTATTCGGCCGCGCTGCCGGCCTGCACCTGGAAAAAGCGCTGAGCGACGGTATCGAATACCGCGACGCCAGCGACACCGACGTGGACGTTGCCCTGAACCGCCTGGCCAAGCTCAACGAGCGCACCACCGGTGAAGACGTGGCGACCCTGCGTCGCGAGCTGCAGAGCTGCATGCAGAACTACTTCGGTGTATTCCGTACCGGCGAATACATGCAGAAGGGTATCGCCCAGCTGGCTGACCTGCGCGAGCGTATCGCCAACGTCAAGATCAACGACAAGTCTCAAGCTTTCAACACTGCGCGTATCGAAGCACTTGAGCTGCAGAACCTGCTGGAAGTGGCCGAAGCCACCGCCATCGCTGCCGAAGTGCGCAAAGAGTCCCGCGGCGCTCACGCCCGTGAAGACTTTGAAGACCGTGACGACGAAAACTGGCTGTGCCACACCCTGTACTTCCCGGGTGAGAAGCGCGTTGCCAAGCGTGCGGTCAACTTCTCGCCGAAGACTGTTCCGACTTTCGAACCAAAAGTCCGGACTTACTAAAGGGTGATCGATATGTTGCAAGTTGAAGTTTATCGTTACAACCCTGACACCGACTCCGCCCCGAAAACCCAGGTTTTCCAGGTCGACACCGGTGGCAAGGACTTGATGGTGCTGGACGTGCTGGCCCTGATCAAAGAGCAGGACGAGGGTTTCTCCTACCGTCGCTCCTGCCGTGAAGGCGTTTGCGGTTCCGATGGCATGAACATCAACGGCAAGAACGGCCTGGCGTGCATCACGCCGCTGTCTGCCGTGGTGAAGAAGAACAAGCTGGTTGTGCGTCCGCTGCCAGGTCTGCCGGTTATCCGTGACCTGGTCGTCGATATGAGCATCTTCTACAAGCAATACGAGAAGGTGAAGCCATTCCTGCAGAACGACACGCCGGCTCCGGCCATCGAGCGTCTGCAGTCCCCTGAAGAGCGTGAAAAGCTCGACGGTCTGTACGAGTGCATCCTGTGCGCCTGCTGCTCGACCTCGTGCCCGTCCTTCTGGTGGAACCCGGACAAGTTCCTGGGTCCAGCTGCCCTGCTGCAAGCCTACCGCTTCCTGGCAGACAGCCGTGACACCAAGACGTCCGAGCGCCTGGCGTCCCTGGATGACCCGTTCAGCGTATTCCGCTGCCGGGGGATCATGAACTGCGTCAACGTTTGTCCGAAAGGCCTGAACCCGACTAAGGCCATCGGTCACATTCGTAACATGCTTCTGCAAAGCGGCGTGTGATACAGGTTGTACCCGTAGGACCGCTGTACCCGTAAAAGCCACGGCGCGGGCTTCAACCCGCGTCATGGCTCTAACCTGAGCAGCAGCTCACAAAGTGGCTGCTCTTATTTTTGAAGAAATGAGACAAGCAGGGGCATCCGGGCTGGTACCCGGACTATCAGCGTGATCCTAAGTGGCTTGTTTTGGTCGCTGCATTCGGACTTCTGCAAGCTTGCTCGGTGTCTTCGCCGATGGTGTTCCCCTAACCGAGGGTGACCAAGCATGCAAGAAAGCGTGATGCAGCGCATGTGGAACAGCGCCTACCTATCCGGTAGTAACGCTGCCTATGTGGAAGAGCTCTACGAGCTCTACCTGCACGACCCTAACGCTGTGCCAGAAGAGTGGCGCACTTACTTTGAGAAGTTGCCTACCGACGGCAGCACTGCCATCGATGTTTCGCACTCGACAATCCGCGATCATTTCGTCTTGCTGGCAAAGAACCAGCGCCGCGCCCAACCGGTATCCGCCGGTAGCGTGAGCAGTGAGCACGAGAAGAAGCAAGTTGAAGTGCTGCGATTGATCCAGGCCTATCGGATGCGTGGCCACCAGGCATCCCAGCTGGACCCGCTGGGACTGTGGCAGCGTCCTGCACCTGCAGACCTGTCGATCAATCATTACGGCTTGACCAATGCCGATCTTGATACGACCTTCCGTGCCGGCGACCTGTTCATCGGCAAAGAGGAAGCGAGCCTACGCGAAATTCACGAAGCGTTGCAGCAGACATATTGCCGCACCATCGGCGCTGAATTCACGCACATCACCGATTCCGAGCAGCGCCAGTGGTTCCAGCAGCGTCTGGAAAGCGTACGCGGCCGTCCGACCTATTCCGCCGACATCAAGAGCCACCTGCTCGAGCGCGTCACCGCGGCTGAAGGCCTGGAGAAGTACCTGGGCACCAAGTACCCGGGCACCAAGCGTTTCGGCCTGGAAGGCGGCGAAAGCCTGATCCCGATGCTCGACGAGCTGATCCAGCGTTCCGGTTCCTACGGCACCAAGGAAGTGGTGATCGGCATGGCCCACCGTGGCCGTCTGAACGTGCTGGTCAACACCTTCGGCAAGAACCCGCGCGAGCTGTTCGACGAGTTCGAAGGCAAGAAGAAGGTCGAGCTGGGTTCCGGTGACGTGAAATACCACCAGGGCTTCTCGTCCAACGTCATGACCACAGGTGGCGAAGTGCACCTGGCCATGGCGTTCAACCCGTCCCACCTGGAAATCGTTTCTCCAGTGGTCGAAGGTTCGGTGCGCGCTCGTCAGGATCGCCGCAACGACCAGACCGGCGACAAGGTTCTGCCGATCTCGATCCACGGTGACGCGGCATTCGCCGGCCAGGGCGTGGTGATGGAAACCTTCCAGATGTCCCAGACCCGCGGTTTCAAGACCGGCGGTACTGTGCACATCGTGATCAACAACCAGGTTGGTTTCACCATCAGCAACCCGCTGGACTCGCGCTCCACCGAGTACGCCACCGACGTGGCGAAGATGATCCAGGCGCCGATCCTCCATGTGAATGGCGATGATCCGGAAGCCGTGCTGTTCGTCACCCAGCTGGCCATCGACTACCGCATGCAGTTCAAGCGCGACGTGGTCATCGACCTGGTCTGCTACCGTCGTCGCGGCCACAACGAGGCCGACGAGCCAAACGGCACCCAGCCACTGATGTACCAGCAGATCAGCAAGCAGCGCACCACCCGTGAGCTGTATGCCGATCGCCTGACCCAGGGCGGCGTGCTCGATGCCGAGCGCGTCCAGGCCAAGGTCGATGAGTACCGCAATGCGCTGGACAACGGCCTGCATGTGGTCAAGAGCCTGGTCAAGGAACCCAACAAGGAACTGTTCGTCGACTGGCGTCCATACCTGGGCCACACCTGGACCGCGCGTCACGACACCCGTTTCGATCTCAAGACCCTGCAGGAACTGTCGGCCAAGCTGCTGGAGCTGCCGGAGGGTTTCCTGGTTCAGCGTCAGGTGGCGAAGATCTACGAAGACCGTCAGAAGATGCAAGCCGGCGGCCTGCCGATCAACTGGGGTTACGCCGAAACCATGGCGTACGCGACCCTGGCGTTCGAAGGTCACCCGATCCGCATGACCGGCCAGGACATCGGCCGCGGCACCTTCTCGCACCGTCACGCGGTTCTGCACAACCAGAAAGATGCCAGCACCTACGTGCCGCTCAAGCATCTGTTCGACGGTCAGCCACGTTTCGACCTGTATGACTCCTTCCTCTCGGAAGAAGCCGTGCTGGCGTTCGAATACGGCTACTCCACCACCACGCCGAACGCGCTGGTGATCTGGGAAGCCCAGTTCGGCGACTTCGCCAACGGTGCGCAAGTGGTGATCGACCAGTTCATCACCAGTGGCGAGCACAAGTGGGGCCGCCTGTGCGGTCTGACCATGCTGCTGCCACACGGCTACGAAGGCCAGGGCCCCGAGCACTCCTCGGCACGCCTGGAGCGCTACCTGCAGCTGTGCGCCGAGCACAACATCCAGGTGTGCATGCCGACCACGCCGGCACAGATCTACCACCTGCTGCGTCGTCAGGTGATTCGCCCGCTGCGCAAGCCGCTGGTGGTCCTGACTCCGAAGTCGCTGCTGCGTCACAAGCTGGCCATCTCGACCCTGGAAGATCTGGCCGAAGGCTCGTTCCAGACCGTGATCCCGGAAATCGACGTGCTGGACCCGAAAAAGGTCGAGCGTCTGGTTCTGTGCAGCGGCAAGGTCTACTACGACCTGCTGGAAAAACGCCGTGCCGAAGGCCGCGAAGACATCGCCGTCGTGCGTATCGAGCAGCTGTATCCGTTCCCTGAGGACGACTTGAACGAAGTCCTGGCTCCGTACACCAACCTCAAGCACGTGGTCTGGTGTCAGGAAGAGCCGATGAACCAGGGCGCCTGGTACTGCAGCCAGCACCACATGCGTCGCATCGTTGGTAATCATGACAAGTCGCTCGTACTCGAGTACGCCGGTCGTGACGCCTCCGCTGCACCTGCATGCGGTTACGCATCGATGCACGCCGAGCAGCAGGAAAAACTGCTGCAAGATGCCTTCACTGTTTAACGCCTTCGCGCACCTGAAACCGAATTTAAGGAACCACAGATAATGGCTATCGAGATCAAAGCCCCCACTTTCCCGGAATCGGTTGCCGATGGCACCGTTGCCACCTGGCACAAGCAACCGGGCGACGCCGTCAAGCGTGACGAGCTGATCGTCGACATCGAGACCGACAAGGTCGTGCTGGAAGTGCTGGCCACCGCCGACGGCGTGCTGGGCGCTATCGTCAAGAACGAAGGCGACACCGTTCTGTCCGACGAAGTCCTGGGCTCCATCGTTGAAGGCGGCGCTGCTCCAGCTGCTCCAGCTGCCGCAGCTCCAGCCGCTGCCGCTGCTGCCCCGGCTGCTGCCGATGGCGAAGACGATCCAGTTGCCGCGCCTGCCGCGCGCAAGCTGGCTGAAGAGAACGGCATCAACATCGCTTCCGTTGCCGGCACCGGCAAAGGCGGTCGTGTGACCAAGGAAGACGTGGTGGCTGCGGTTGCCGCGAAGAAAGCCGCTCCGGCTGCCGCGCCTGCCAAGGCTGCCGCTCCAGCCGCCGCTGCTCCAGTGTTCGCTGCCGGCGACCGCGTCGAGAAGCGCGTACCCATGACCCGCCTGCGGGCCAAGGTTGCCGAGCGTCTGGTTGAAGCCCAGTCGAACATGGCGATGCTGACCACCTTCAACGAAGTCGACATGACCGAAGTCATGGCCCTGCGTTCGAAGTACAAGGACCTGTTCGAGAAGTCCCACAACGGCGTACGCCTGGGCTTCATGTCGTTCTTCGTCAAGGCCGCCACCGAAGCCCTGAAGCGCTTCCCGGCCGTCAACGCCTCGATCGACGGCGCCGACATCGTCTACCACGGCTACGCCGACATCGGTGTTGCGGTCTCCAGCGACCGTGGCCTGGTGGTTCCGGTTCTGCGTAACGCCGAACTGATGAGCCTGGCTGAAATCGAAGGCGGCATCGCCACCTTCGGCAAGAAGGCCCGCGACGGCAAGCTGTCGATGGAAGAGATGACTGGCGGTACTTTCACCATCACCAACGGTGGTACTTTCGGTTCGATGATGTCGACCCCGATCGTCAACCCGCCGCAAGCCGCGATCCTGGGCATGCACAACATCATCCAGCGTCCTATGGCGATCAACGGTCAGGTAGTGATCCGTCCGATGATGTACCTGGCGCTGTCCTACGACCACCGTCTGATCGACGGTAAAGAAGCCGTGACGTTCCTGGTGACCATCAAGAACCTGCTGGAAGACCCAGCGCGTCTGCTCCTGGACATCTAAAAAGCAGCTGCAAGCTGCAAGCGACAAGCTTCAGGCCGTAGGGCAGGGGGCTTCCAGCTTGTGGCTTGTGGCTTCTAGCTTGCCGCTAAAAGGAACCTTTTTATGACTCAGAAATTCGACGTGGTAGTGATTGGTGCGGGCCCAGGCGGCTACGTTGCCGCAATCAAGGCCGCACAACTCGGTTTCACCACCGCCTGCATCGAGAAGTACACCGACAAGGAGGGCAAGCTGGCCCTCGGCGGTACTTGCCTGAACGTCGGTTGCATTCCTTCCAAGGCGCTGCTGGATAGCTCGTGGAAATTCCACGAAGCCCAGGACGGTTTTGCCATCCACGGCATCAACCACGCTGGCGTGACCATGGACGTTCCAGCGATGGTCGGCCGCAAGGCCAACATCGTGAAGAACCTGACCGGCGGTGTTGCCACCCTGTTCAAGGCCAACGGCGTCACTTCGATCCAGGGCCACGGCAAACTGCTGGCTGGCAAGAAGGTTGAAGTCACCAAGGCTGACGGTACGGTCGAAGTGATCGAAGCCGAGAACGTGATCCTGGCTCCAGGCTCGCGTCCAATCGACATTCCACCGGCTCCAGTCGATCAGAACGTGATCGTCGACTCCACCGGCGCCCTGGAATTCCAAGCCGTGCCAAAACGCCTGGGCGTGATCGGCGCTGGCGTGATCGGCCTGGAGCTGGGTTCGGTATGGTCGCGCCTCGGCGCGCAAGTGACCGTTCTGGAAGCCCTGGACACCTTCCTGATGGCGGCTGATACCGCTGTTTCCAAGGAAGCGCTGAAAACCCTGACCAAGCAGGGCTTGGACATCAAGCTGGGCGCCCGTGTGACCGGCTCCAAGGTCAATGGCGAAGAAGTGGTAGTGACCTACACCGACGCCAACGGCGAACAGACCATCACTTTCGACAAGCTGATCGTTGCCGTTGGTCGCCGTCCGGTGACCACTGATCTGCTGGCTGCCGACTGCGGCGTGACCCTGGACGAGCGCGGTTTCGTGCACGTCGACGATCACTGCGCTACCACCGTACCGGGCGTCTACGCCATCGGCGACGTGGTTCGCGGCATGATGCTGGCGCACAAGGCCTCGGAAGAGGGCATCATGGTCGTCGAGCGCATCAAGGGCCACAAGGCCCAGATGAACTACGATCTGATCCCTTCGGTTATCTATACTCACCCGGAAATCGCGTGGGTCGGCAAGACCGAGCAGGCCTTGAAAGCTGAAGGCGTTGACGTTAACGTCGGCACCTTCCCGTTTGCCGCCAGTGGCCGTGCCATGGCAGCGAACGACACCGGCGGTTTCGTCAAGGTCATCGCCGATGCCAAGACCGATCGCGTATTGGGCGTCCATGTGATTGGCCCAAGCGCTGCGGAACTGGTTCAGCAAGGTGCGATCGGCATGGAATTCGGCACCAGCGCCGAAGACCTGGGCATGATGGTTTTCTCCCATCCGACCCTGTCCGAAGCCCTGCACGAAGCAGCCCTGGCAGTGAATGGCGGCGCCATCCACATTGCCAACCGCAAGAAACGCTAAGCAATAATAAGAAACCACGGCGGATGGCCCGTCGTGAGCCTTGTGCGCAAGACTCACCGCGGAATATCCGCTGGACTCGACCTCTCGAGGTGGTGCCACACAGTGGATCGGGGCCCAGGCTCCGGTTTCCGGGTGTGGTGCTGGTTCGAGAGTAGCGGTCACAGGTGGTGCGGCACTCAATCTTGAGTGCAGCGCCGAATGCGCAGTACCTAACGAAGACGGTAAAAAGCATGAATCTTCACGAGTATCAGGGTAAGCAGCTGTTCGCTGAGTACGGCCTGCCAGTATCCAAAGGTTACGCGGTAGACACCCCGGAAGAAGCAGCAGAAGCTTGCGACAAAATCGGCGGCTCCGAGTGGGTGGTCAAAGCCCAGGTTCACGCCGGTGGTCGCGGTAAAGCGGGCGGCGTTAAGCTGGTTCGCAGCAAAGAAGACGCTAAGGCCTTCGCTCAGCAGTGGTTGGGCAAGCGTCTGGTGACCTATCAGACTGATGCCAATGGCCAGCCTGTCACCAAGATCCTGGTTGAATCGTGCACTGATATCGCTAAAGAGCTGTACCTGGGCGCTGTCGTTGACCGTTCGAGCCGTCGCATCGTGTTCATGGCTTCCACCGAAGGTGGCGTGGACATCGAGAAGATCGCTCACGACACTCCAGAAAAAATTCTCAAGGCCACTATCGATCCACTGGTTGGCGCTCAGCCATTCCAGGGTCGCGAGCTGGCATTCCAGCTGGGTCTGGAAGGCAAGCAAGTTGCCCAGTTCGCCAAGATCTTCGTAGGTCTGGCCAAACTGTTCCAGGATCACGATCTGGCCCTGCTGGAAGTGAACCCGCTGGTGATCAAGGCCGACGGCGATCTGCACTGCCTGGATGCGAAGATCAACATCGACGCCAACGCCATGTACCGTCAGCCTAAGCTGAAAACCTTCCACGATCCGTCCCAGGACGATCCGCGCGAAGCCCACGCTGCCAAGTTCGAACTGAACTACGTAGCCCTGGAAGGCAACATCGGCTGCATGGTCAACGGTGCTGGCCTGGCCATGGGTACCATGGACATCGTCAACCTGCACGGCGGCAAGCCAGCCAACTTCCTCGACGTAGGTGGCGGCGCGACCAAAGAGCGCGTGACCGAAGCCTTCAAGATCATCCTGTCCGACGCCAACGTCGCTGCAGTACTGGTCAACATCTTCGGCGGCATCGTTCGCTGCGACATGATTGCCGAAGGCATCATCGGCGCCGTGAAAGAAGTAGGCGTGAAAATCCCGGTTGTTGTGCGCCTTGAAGGCAACAACGCTGAACTGGGCGCTAAAGTACTGGCAGAAAGCGGTCTGAACATCATCGCTGCTACCAGCCTGACCGACGCTGCTCAACAAGTTGTCAAAGCTGCGGAGGGCAAATAATGAGCGTCCTGATCAATAAAGACACCAAGGTTATCTGCCAGGGCATCACCGGTTCGCAGGGCAGCTTCCACACCCAGCAAGCCATCGAGTACGGCACCAAGATGGTCGGTGGCGTAACTCCGGGCAAAGGCGGCACCGAGCACCTGGGCCTGCCAGTGTTCAACACCGTGAAAGACGCCGTAGCTGCCACTGGCGCCACCGCCAGCGTGATCTACGTTCCGGCTCCTTTCTGCAAGGACTCGATCCTGGAAGCGGCATTCGGCGGCATCAAGCTGATCGTCTGCATCACCGAAGGCATTCCTACCCTGGACATGCTGGACGCCAAGGTTAAGTGCGACGAGCTGGGCGTGACCCTGATCGGCCCTAACTGCCCAGGCGTGATCACTCCGGGCGAGTGCAAGATCGGCATCATGCCAGGTCACATTCACTTGCCAGGCAAGGTCGGTATTGTTTCCCGTTCCGGCACCCTGACCTACGAAGCTGTCAAGCAGACCACTGACGCCGGTTTCGGTCAGTCCACCTGCGTCGGCATCGGCGGTGACCCGATCCCGGGCTCCAACTTCATCGACATCCTGAAGCTGTTCCAGGAAGACCCGAAGACCGAGGCGATCGTGATGATCGGCGAGATCGGCGGTTCGGCTGAAGAAGAAGCGGCTGCCTACATCAAGGCTAACGTGACCAAGCCGGTTGTTTCCTACATCGCTGGTGTGACTGCTCCTCCGGGCAAGCGCATGGGCCATGCTGGTGCAATCATCTCCGGCGGCAAAGGCACTGCAGACGAGAAATTCGCTGCGCTGCAAGACGCAGGCGTGAAAACCGTGCGTTCGCTGGCAGACATCGGCAAGGCCCTGGCCGAGCTGACTGGCTGGGCTGTCAAGTAAGCCTCGCGCTTAGCTTGTAGCTCTGTCGGCAAAGGCCACCTTCGGGTGGCCTTTGTGCTTTTAAGGCAGTGGCAAGTTGCAAGCGGCGAGCCTCAAGTCGGAAACATGCAAGCGGCTTCTTGCAAGCTGTGGTTGTTCTTCTTTCAAAAATGCGACATCGCGACGTCGCATATCAGATAGTTCGCCCTCCAACGGTGCGTTCGCCTTGCAGATTCTGTAATCTAGCCGCCTCTTTGATGTGTCTGCTGCCCACAAGGTCGCGGCACGCTAAACGGGTCAGTCTTATACGGATTGACAGCATTTCCCTCACCCATAAGGGAAATCCCTCTCTAAATTCCGATTCAGTAGTGTGGTATTTCCTTAATGAAAGTGTTGAAAGGCCAGGACATCCTGGCACTCGGCTTTATGACCTTTGCCCTCTTCGTCGGGGCTGGCAACATCATCTTCCCTCCTATCGTCGGCTTGCAGTCCGGACCTCATGTCTGGATGGCGGCGCTGGGTTTCCTGATTACCGCAGTCGGTCTGCCGGTGATCACCGTGGTGGCCCTGGCCAAGGTCGGCGGCGCCATGGATGCCTTGAGCACGCCCATAGGTAAAGTCGCCGGCGGCTTGCTGGCGGCGGTCTCCTACCTGGCGGTGGGCCCGCTGTTCGCCACTCCGCGGACCGCTACCGTGTCCTTTGAAGTGGGCCTGGCGCCGCTGACCGGCGAAAGCCCGCTGGCCCTGTTCCTTTACAGCTCGGTGTACTTCCTGCTGGTGTTCTTCATCTCCCTTTACCCAGGGCGCCTGCTGGACACTGTTGGGCGCTTCCTCGCGCCCCTGAAAATCATCGCCCTGGCGGTGCTGGGCATTGCCGCCTTCGCCCTGCCGGCGGGTACCATCGGCAACGCCACCCCTGAATACGTGGCGGCGCCTTTCTCCCAGGGCTTTATCAATGGCTACCTGACCATGGACACCCTGGGTGCCCTGGTATTCGGCATCGTCATCGTCAACGCCATTCGTTCGCGTGGGGTCGAGTCGCCGCGTCTGATCACCCGCTACGCGGTGATCGCCGGCCTGATCGCCGGGGTTGGCCTGGCGCTGGTGTATGTCAGCCTGTTCCGTCTCGGTTCTGGTGCCCATGAAGTGGCCGCCGGTGCCAGCAATGGCGCGGCGGTGCTGCATGCCTATGTGCAGCACACCTTCGGTTCCCTGGGCAGCGGCTTCCTCGCGGTGCTGATCTCCCTGGCCTGCCTGGTCACCGCCGTGGGCCTGACCTGCGCCTGCGCCGAGTACTTCAGCCGGGTGCTGCCACTGTCCTACAAGACCCTGGTGGTGATCCTCGTGGCCTTCTCGCTGCTGATCTCGAACCTGGGCCTGACCAAGCTGATCGCCTTCTCGATCCCGGTACTGACGGCCATCTACCCGCCGTGCATCGTTCTGGTGGCCCTAAGCTTCTGCAAGGACTTCTGGCAGGACCAGCGCCGTATCGTCGGTCCGGTGATGCTGGTGTCCTTTATCTTCGGCTTGATCGATGCGCTCAAGGGCGCCGGGCTGGTGGATGGCTTGCCTAGCCAGCTATCCCACTTGCCGCTGAGCGAGCAGGGCCTGGCTTGGCTGGTGCCTTCGGTACTGGTGCTGGCGGTTGCGGTGATCTCCGACCGCATGCTCGGCAAGCCGGCCGAAGCCCTGGCCTGATCCATCGCTAAGGGTTGCGGGGCGTCACAAGCGCTCCGCGAGCAGCAAGAACAATGCCCCGTGCCCAAAGGCACGGGGCATTTTTTATGGCGCTGGTGCGGTGTCTTTTTCCCCGGCTCGGCGTCGAAGCAGTGTCCTTGTCCTCTGCCTATGCCTTACAGGAATCTGCATGTCGTTTGTCCAAGCCAATCTGATCCATCTACTGGCCGCCCTGTGGTTTATCGTCTGCTGGGCCGGCTATACCCGCTACGCCACCTGGAAGGCCCGGGACACCGCGTGCCTGGCCAGCGTGCTGCACCTGTATCGCGAGGACTGGATGCGCCGCATGCTGCTGCGCGACAACCGCATCGCCGACGCCAGCGTGATCGGCAATCTGGAGCGCAATGCCTCGTTCTTCGCCTCCAGTACCCTGATCATCCTGGCCGGCATCATCACCGTGCTGGGCGCCTCGGAACGCGCGGTTTCACTGCTGGCGGACATTCCCATGGTCCAGCAGGCTTCCCAGGGCATGTCGGAGATCAAGCTGCTGTGCCTGGCGCTGGTGTTCGTCTATGCCTTCTTCACCTTCAGCTGGTGCATGCGCCAGTACAACTTCGCCGCGGTGCTGGTGGGCTCGGCACCGATGATCGGCGAACGCCAGGTCTCGGAGCAGGAGCGCAAGGCCTTTGCCGCGCGGGCGGCACGGGTGATATCGATGGCCGCCAACCAGTTCAACTTCGGCCTGCGCTCCTATTACTTCGGCATGAGCATGCTGGTCTGGTTCGTCAGCCCCTGGCTGTTCATGCTGATGAGCGCCGGGGTGGTGCTGGTGCTCTACCGTCGCGAGTTTCACTCCGATGTGCTGGACGTCATGGTCTATACCCCTACAGAGGCGCCATTGCCTGAGGCGAGCAAGGAGATGAGCTGATGAGCATTGCGTTCTGGTGCGTGTTTATCAGCGCCTTGCTGATCTACATCGCGCGCATGCCGGTGGCCAAGGCCATGAAGGAGCAGGGCGGTTACAACAACCACTTGCCGCGCCAGCAGCAGGCACAACTGACCGGGCGCGGCGCACGAGCCCTGGCGGCGCACCAGAACAGCTTCGAGGCCTTTATCCTGTTCGCCGTCGGGGTGCTGACGGCGCATACCACCCAGACTCAGGGTTGGTTGATCGACGGCCTGGCGATTCTCTTCGTGATTGCCCGGGTGCTCTATGTGCTGTGCTATCTGGCTGATCGGCCCTGGCAGCGAAGTTTGTGCTGGGGTGTCGGATTTTTGTGTTCGCTACTGTTGATGCTCAGCCCAACTTTTCGTTGGTTACTGATCCAGTAGTTTCTCGCAGATATAATAAAGCCCGCACTTGGCGGGCTTTATTCTGGCTTGCGCTAAATCCAACTTAGTTGGTTTTAGGTGCTGCTTCCTTGGCGCTTTCTTCGGCTGCAGCTTTGTTGGATTCAGCCTGATCTTTGGCAGCTTCGGCGTTTTCCTTGGCTGCTTCGTTCACTTTATCCTGAGCTTCGTTCATTTTCTGTTGAGCTTGCTCAGCATGTTGGTTGGCATCTTGAGCTTTGTCCTCGGATTTTTTGTCGCAGGCAGCCAGACCGAGGGAAGCGGTCAGCATCAGGGCAATAGCTAAAGTCTTACGCATTGGGTGTTTCTCCGTTGTGAAGATATCTACTGGCCTTTCGATCATGCTCCTGTGAGTTAAGTTCCTCGGGTTCCTCAGATATATAAAGTATTTGTTGCACGGAACTTTTGTCGTACCGAACAACTGCAGATTCCTGACACTAACAAGAGACATTCGCCATGGCGCAGAACCCAATTTTTGAGCGTGCGACGCGCTTTCTTTCGGCGTTACGCCATTGCCAGGTGCTGGGTATCAGTGTGCACAGCGCTTCGCCGGAAGGCCTGACCCTGACCTTGCCCTACAGCCCGCAGATCGTCGGCGATCCGCACAGCGGCATCATCCATGGCGGCGCCCTGACCACGCTGATGGACAGCGCCTGCGGCATGGCCACCCTGTGCGTACTGGCGGAATTCGAGGTGTGCCCGACCCTGGACCTGCGCATCGACTATATGCACCCGGCGCTGCCACACCACGACGTGCACGGCTTTGCCCAGTGTTACCGGGTCACCACCGATGTGATCTTCACCCGCGGCTATGCCTACCAGGACGATCCCGAGCGCCCGGTGGCCCATGTGGTGGGCACCTTCATGCGGATGGGCAAGGGCCTCAGGGGGGTTCCAGGTTTCTCCAAGGCGCTCAAGGGAGAACGGGCATGAGCGAGGACCTCAAGGCATTGCTCGACCAGGCCCATCAGCAGGGCGAGTACGGGCCCTTGCTGCAGAAAATTCCCTACGCCGCGCTGATCGGCATCGAGTGCTCGCGCCTGGGCGACGAATTGCTGTTCCGCCTGCCGGCTAACAAGGACAACATCGGCAACCCTTTGCTGCCGGCACTGCATGGCGGGGTGATTGCCGGTTTCATGGAATTGGCGGCAGCCTTGCACCTGCTGATCTTCACCGGTTCGCCCGGGGTGCCGAAGATCATCGACTTCTCCCTGGACTACCTGCGCGCCGGCCAGTTTCGCGACACCTTCGCCCGTTGCCAGGTGTGGCGTCAGGGGCGGCGAGTGGCCAATGTCGCCATCACCGCCTGGCAGAGTACCGCCGACGAGCCGATTGCCACCGCCCGGGCACATTTCAAGATCGAAGAAATTTCCGCCCCTTGAAATCTGTCGAGCGACCCCCACCTTCTTGTCATCCCGCCGCTCCCCATGCGGCCACAGCCATCTGATCGGAGTTTGATGACCATGAGTGTGGAAACTCAAAAGGAAACCCTGGGCTTCCAGACCGAGGTGAAGCAGCTGCTGCACCTCATGATCCATTCGCTGTATTCCAACAAGGAAATCTTCCTTCGCGAATTGATCTCGAACGCCTCTGACGCCGTCGACAAATTGCGCTTCGAAGCCCTGTCCAAGCCTGAGTTGCTGGAAGGTGGCGGCGAACTGAAAATCCGTGTGAGCTTCGACAAGGACGCGAAAACCGTCACCCTCGAAGACAACGGTATCGGCATGAGCCGCGAAGATGTGATCACCCACCTGGGGACCATCGCCAAATCCGGCACTGCCGATTTCATGAAGAACCTCAGCGGCGACCAGAAGAAGGACTCGCACCTGATCGGTCAGTTCGGCGTGGGCTTCTACTCGGCGTTTATCGTCGCCGACCAGGTTGAAGTGTTCAGCCGTCGTGCCGGTCAGCCGGCAAGCGAAGGCGTGCACTGGTCGTCCAAGGGCGAAGGCGAGTTCGAAGTCGCGACCCTCGACAAGGCCGAGCGCGGCACCCGCATCGTGCTGCACTTGAAGTCCGGCGAAGAAGAGTTCGCTGACGGCTGGCGCCTGCGCAACATCATCAAGAAGTACTCCGACCATATCGCCCTGCCGATCGAGCTGCCGAAAGAGGCCGCTGCCGCCGAGGGTGAAGAACAACCTGCGCTGGAATGGGAAACCGTCAACCGCGCCAGTGCCCTGTGGACCCGTCCGCGTACCGAGATCAAGGACGAGGAATACCAGGAGTTCTACAAGCACATCGCCCACGACTTCGAGAACCCGCTGAGCTGGAGCCACAACAAGGTCGAAGGCAAGCTGGAATATAGCTCGCTGCTCTATGTGCCGGCCCGCGCGCCGTTCGACCTGTACCAGCGTGAAGCGCCGAAGGGCCTGAAGCTCTATGTGCAGCGCGTGTTCGTCATGGACCAGGCCGAATCCTTCCTGCCGCTGTACCTGCGCTTTATCAAGGGCGTGGTGGACTCCAACGACCTGTCGCTGAACGTGTCGCGGGAAATCCTGCAGAAAGACCCGATCATCGATTCGATGAAATCGGCCCTGACCAAGCGTGTCCTCGACATGCTGGAAAAACTGGCGAAGAACGAGCCTGAGCAATACCAGGGCTTCTGGAAGAACTTCGGCCAGGTGATGAAGGAAGGCCCGGCCGAGGACTTCGCCAACAAGGAGAAGATCGCCGGCCTGCTGCGCTTCGCTTCCACCCAGGGCGACGACGGCGAGCAGAACGTATCCCTGGCCGACTACCTGGCCCGGGCCAAGGAAGGTCAGGACAAGATCTACTTCCTCACCGGCGAATCCTACGCCCAGGTGAAGAACAGCCCGCACCTGGAAGTCTTCCGCAAGAAAGGCATCGAAGTGCTGCTGCTCACCGACCGTATCGACGAGTGGCTGATGAGCTACCTCAACGAATTCGACGGCAAGAGCTTTGTCGACGTGGCGCGTGGCGACCTGGACCTGGGCAACCTCGACTCCGAAGAGGACAAGAAGGCTGCCGAGGAAGTCGCCAAGGCCAAAGAGGGCCTGGTGGAGCGGATCAAGTCCGCCCTGGGTGAGAACGTCAGCGAAGTGCGGGTTTCCCACCGCCTGACCGACTCGCCGGCGATCCTGGCCATTGGCGAGCAGGACCTGGGGCTGCAAATGCGCCAGATCCTCGAAGCCAGCGGGCAGAAGGTTCCGGATTCCAAGCCGATCTTCGAATTCAACCCGAGCCACCCGCTGATCGAGAAACTCGATGGCGAGCAGAGCGAAGAGCGGTTTGGCGACCTGTCGCACATCCTCTTCGATCAGGCGGCCCTGGCGGCCGGCGACAGCTTGAAGGACCCGGCGGCCTATGTACGCCGGCTGAACAAGCTGCTGGTTGAGCTGTCGGTTTAATCAGGTTGCAAGAAAAACCCGCTTCGGCGGGTTTTTTCATTCAGGTGTCCCCCTACTGGAGAAGCACAACCATGAGTCAGATCACACTGCGTTCCGTGGCCTACCAGATCGATGGCCAACCCTACGAAGGGCGCCTGGCCTTCGATGCCAGCCACCAAGGGGCCCGTCCGGGCCTGTTGATGGCGCCGAACTGGATGGGGGTCAGCGCCGGGGCCGAGAAGCTTGCCGAAGCGGTAGCGGCCAAGGGTTATGTGGTGCTGGTCGCCGACCTGTACGGCCAGGCGCTGCGCCCCAGCGATGCGGCTCAGGCGGGGGCGGCAATGATGCCCCTGAAGGATGACCGGGCGCTGCTGCGCAAGCGCATGCAGGCGGCTTTCAGCGCCTTGCAGAGCCAGGGCGAGGCGGCGGTGGACACCACCCGGTTGGCCACCTTCGGTTTCTGCTTCGGCGGCTGTTGCGCCCTGGAGCTGGCCCGCAGCGGCGCGCCGGTGAAGGCCGCGGTGTCCTTCCACGGCACCCTGGACACACCGAACCCGGCCGATGCGCAGAACATCAAGGGCGCGGTGCTGGTGCTGCACGGTGCCGCCGATCCCTTCGTGGCCAAGGAGCAACTGCCGGCCTTCGAGGCGGAAATGGACGCCGCGGGCGTGGATTGGCAACTGGTCAGCTACGGCGGCGCGGTGCATTCCTTCACCGATACCCACGCCAATATCCCGGGCAAGATGATGTACGACGCCAAGGTCTCGGCCCGGGCCTTCGCCACCCTGCATCATCTGCTGGATGAAGTGTTCCAGAACTGACCGCAACCCCTTGATGCCGTAGGAGCTGGCCGGGCGGCGTTCTGCTTGTCAGCGAAGGCGTCGGTGAGAGCAATGCCAGGCTCACGGGCCTGTTCGCCGGCAAGCCGGCTCCTACGAATCAGTGGCGGGAAGGCGGCAGTTCGATCCGCTCGCTTTCCCCCGGCACCTGCGGCCAATCCCCTACAGCCCAGCGTTGCCGGGCGGCGTCGATCAGCGCCGGATCGCTGGCGACGAAGTTCCAGTTGATCCGCCGTGGCCCGTCCAGTGGCGCGCCGCCGATCAGCACCGCATGGCAGTCGCTCTCGGCGAACAGGGTGAGGCTTTCTCCTTCCGGCAGAACCACCAGCGCATGCGCCTCCAGCGTTTCGCCATCCAGCTGTGCCTCGCCGTCCAGCAGGTACAGGGCGCGCTGCTGATGCTCGGGGGGAATCACCAGGCTGGTGGCGGTCTGCAACTTCAGCTCGGCGTACAGGGTGGGGGAGAGCACCGGCACCGGTGATTCCAGGCAGAAACCACTGCCGGCGATCAGACGGATGCTCACACCCAGGCTTTCGCTCACCGGCAGGCTGGCGGCCGGGTGATGGCTATAGTGCCCGGGCCCCTGTTCCTGTTCCTTGGGCGAGGCCAGCCAGACCTGCAAGCCATGCATCTTGAAATCTTCCGCCAGCTGCGCCGCGGGGGTGCGTTCAACATGGGCGATGGCACTGCCAGCGGTCATCCAGCTGACGTCCCCGGCTGCGACGACCTGGTCGGAGCCCAGGCTGTCCTTGTGCTGGATTTGCCCGGCAAACAGGTAGGTAAGGGTGGACAGGCCAATATGCGGGTGCTGGCGGATATTCATGCCCTGGCCCGCCGGATAGACGGTTTCCAGCATATGGTCGAAAAACACGAAGGGCCCGACGCTGCGGCATTGTGCCGAGGGCAAGGGGCGCAGTATGGGTTGGCCTTCGACGTCCTCGGGGCGAGGGCGGATCACGAGGGGAGAGTGCATGGCGGCTTCCAGGCTGGGCGGATTATGCCCGGGAGCATAACCCGCCAGCGTCCGCCTTGGCGCTACTGGCTGAAGGCGCCTTCGGAGAGGTGAGTTTCGATGCTGACTTCGCTGCTGGTCATCAGTTTGTGGATCGGGCAGCGGTCGGCCACGCGGTGCAATTCGTCGCGCTGGGCATCGGTGAGCACGCCCTTGAGGGTCAGCTTCACATGCAGGGCGTACTTGCCCTGGGCTTCCTGGCTGTTGTCGTGCTTGAGCTCCACCGTGACCCCGGTCAGCGGAATGTTCTTCTTCTGTGCATAGAGCTTCAGGGTCAGGGCCTTGCAGGCCCCGAGTGCGGCGTCGAAGTAGTCGTGGGGTTCGGGGGCGGTGCCTTCGCCGCCGGCGTATTGGGGCAGGTCGGTGAACAACTGATGGTCGTCGACCTGGATGCTGTGGCGGAAACCTTCGCTGGACTCGGTATTGACGGTGATGGTCATGGCAAACCTCAGGCAGTGATAAAGAAAGGATCAGGCTTCAAAGGTGCTGACGTTATAGAGCATCGGCACGGATAGGCGTTCATCTTTTTCTCGATCGATGCCTCGCTGGCGAACTGTCATCAGCCTGTCATGCCTGCTTCATAAGCTCGCGCCATCTCAATCAAGGAGCGCGGTATGCACCTCAGTCGTTTGGGCGCCCTGGCGGCGCTGATGATCTTCAGTGGCCTGGCCAGTGCCGAAGTGCGGGTCGAAGGTCCCGTGGAATACGGGGTGTTCGAAGGGCCCAAGGCCGAGTTGCAATCGGGGGAGCGGGTGTTGCGCCGCAGCAACGAGAAGATCCAGCCGACCCAGGTGGTGCCGGCGCGCCTGGGCACCAAGTTCGGCATGCGCTACCAGTTGCTGGGCAAGGTCGCCGAGGACCAGCCCCTGACCCTGCTGTACCTGACCCCGGGAATCCGCACCCCGGACGGCGTACGCCATGACAAATTCGAGATCACCCAGAAGCTGGTGCCCAATGCGCCGCAGGATGTGATGGCCTACGAGTTCACGGAAAATCACGAAGTGGTGCCGGGTGAGTGGCACTTTATGGTGTTCCAGGGCGATCGTTTGTTGGCAGAACAGCGATTTTCTGTGCGCTGAATCGTTTTACGCCCATGTATCGAAGTGCTTGGGCGTTTTGATATCACGTTTTTGTCTTACGCAAATTTCCGCCGGCCCGATACCGTCTAAGAGCACCCTGCTGCAAGCTTTTGCAGCGCTCTAGGAAGGAGCCAGAGGAATGAGCCTCAGACGTCTCAATATTGCGCCACGCGCCAGCCTGGGTTTCGGCTTGCTGGCGCTGATGGTGTTTGCCCTCGGGGCGTTCGCCCTGATGCAGATGGCCAATATGCGCCAGCAGTCCGATGAAGTGGAAAACAATTGGCTGCCCAGCGTCATGTCGGTCGGGGAAATGAGCCAGGACCTGTTGCGGATCCGCGCCTTGACCCTGCGCCTGCTGATCAATCGCGATCCCCAGGCGATCACCCAGAATGAAAACAAGATCAACGAGATCAAGAGTGTCCTGGGAGTGGCCCAGGGGCGCTACGAGTCGCTGATCATCCTGCCCCAGGAGCGATCGCTGTTCGAGCGCTTCAAGACTGTGGAGAAGCAGTACCTGGAGCGTCAGGCCGAGGTCATGGCGTTTTCCAGCCAGAACCGCCTGGACGATGCAGTGAAGGTGGTCAATGGCGAGATGAACCAGCTGGCCGATGAAATGGCCGCCACCCTGCATGACCTGGTGGAGCTGAACAAACAGAGTGCGACCCAGGCCACCGACCTGGCCCAGGCGGTGTTCAGCAAGTCGCGGGTCTGGGTGGTGGGGATGATAGTGCTGGCGGCCCTGGTGACCGTTGGCCTGGCCTTGCTGCTGACCCGCAGCATTGTCCTGCCGCTGGCGCAGTCGCTGAAGGTCGCCGAGGTAGTGGCGGGCGGCGACCTCACTGGCACCATCACGGTGGTCGGCAAGGACGAGCCGGCTCGGCTGTTGCAGGCGCTCAAGGCCATGCAGCAGAGCCTGCGAGATACCATTCGGCGCATTTCCGACTCCTCCAGCCAGCTGGCCTCGGCCTCCGAGGAACTGAGCTGCGTGACCGAGGATGCCACCCGTGGCCTGCACCAGCAGAGCCTGGAGATCGAGCAGGCGGCCACCGCGGTGAACCAGATGACGGTGGCGGTGGAGGAGGTGGCGAGCAACGCCGTGGCGACGTCCGAGGCCTCTCGCGAATCCGACCGGATCGCCCAGCACGGCCGCGAGCAGGTGCAGCAGACGGTGCAGTCCATCGAGTCGCTGGCTGAGGAAGTGACGACCAACGCCAGCCAGGTAGAAGACCTGGCGCAGAAGGTCTATGGCATCAGCAAGGTGCTGGAGGTGATTCGCTCCATCGCCGAGCAGACCAACCTGCTGGCGCTGAACGCGGCCATCGAGGCGGCCCGGGCCGGTGATGCCGGGCGCGGCTTTGCTGTGGTCGCCGATGAGGTGCGGGCCCTGGCCCACAGGACCCAGCAGTCGACCCAGGAAATCGAGCAGATGATCGGCGGCATTCAGCAAGGCACCGACCTGGCGGTCAGTTCCATGCAGCAGAGCAACACCCGTGCCCGCTCGACCCTGGAAGTGGCCAAGGCGGCGGGGCAGGCGCTGGAGGAGATCGCCTCGGCCTTCACCCAGATCAACGAGCGCAATATCGTGATTGCCAGCGCCTCGGAGCAGCAGGCTGCAGTGGCCCGGGAAGTGGACCGTAACCTGATGAACATTCGCGACCTGGCAATGCAGACGTCGGCCGGTGCCAACCAGACCAGCGCCGCCAGCCAGGAGCTGTCGCGGCTGGCGGTGGACCTCAATACCATGGTGGCGCGCTTCTCGGTCTGAGCCGGCAGCTCGCAGGTGAAAAAAAGCCCCGAACCAGTCGGGGCTTTTTCATTGCGCGAAGCGGCGAGGCTTACTTGCCCTGCCAGCGCTTCAGTACCAGGGTGGCGTTGGTGCCACCGAAGCCGAAGCTGTTGCTCATCACGGTGTCGATGGTGGCGTTTTCGCGGGTCTGGGTCAGGATCGGCATATCGGCCACTTCCGGGTCCAGCTCGTCGATGTTGGCCGAACCGGCCATGAAGTTGCCTTCCATCATCAGCATGCAGTAGATCGCTTCGTGAACGCCTGCGGCGCCCAGGGAGTGACCCGACAGGCTCTTGGTGGAGCTGATGGCCGGGGCCTTGTCGCCGAACACTTCACGCACGCCTTTCATCTCGGCAACGTCGCCGACCGGAGTCGAGGTACCGTGGGTGTTCAGGTAGTCGATCGGTGCGTCGACAGTGGACATGGCCATCTGCATGCAGCGGATCGCACCTTCGCCGCTAGGCGCTACCATGTCGTAGCCATCGGAAGTGGCGCCGTAGCCGACGATTTCCGCGTAGATCTTGGCACCACGGGCCAGGGCGTGTTCCAGCTCCTCGACCACCACCATGCCGCCGCCGCCGGCAATGACGAAACCGTCACGCTTGGCATCATAGGCGCGGGAGGCCTTGTCCGGAGTGTCGTTGTACTGGCTGGACAGGGCGCCCATGGCGTCGAACAGGAACGACTGGCTCCAGTGCTC
The DNA here is from genome assembly GCF_049887815.1 of Pseudomonas sp. NFXW11. Lineage (NCBI taxonomy): Bacteria > Pseudomonadati > Pseudomonadota > Gammaproteobacteria > Pseudomonadales > Pseudomonadaceae > Pseudomonas > Pseudomonas sp. NFXW11. Next base: position 277,575 of record NZ_JAGEKI010000004.1, read on the forward strand.
TTCTTCACCGCCGCCGGCGAAGACGATGTCCTGCTTGCCCATCTGGATCTGTTCCATGGCGGTACCGATGCAGTGAGCACTGGTGGCGCAGGCAGAAGCGATGGAGTAGTTCAGGCCCTTGATCTTGAACGGGGTGGCCAGACAGGCGGAAACCGTGCTGCTCATGGTGCGGGTGACGCGGTACGGGCCAACGCGCTTGACGCCTTTCTCGCGCAGGATGTCCAGCGCTTCCATCTGGTTCAGGGTCGAGGCACCGCCGGAGCCGGCGATCAGGCCGGTACGCGGGTTGGACACTTGTTCTTCGCTCAGGCCGGAGTCGGCGATGGCGTCTTTCATGGCCAGGTAGGCGTAAGCCGCCGCGTGGCCGACGAAGCGATAGATCTTGCGATCGATCAGTTCTTCGAGGTTCAGGTCAATGGAGCCGGAAACCTGGCTACGCAGACCCATTTCGGCATATTCCGGGTTGAAGCGGATGCCAGGGCGACTTGCACGCAGGTTAGCGGAGACGGTCTCTTTGTCATTGCCCAGGCACGAAACGATGCCAAGACCAGTGATAACGACGCGGCGCATGCGGATAACCCTTAGAAGTTGTCAGTTGAAGTAAACACGCCGACCCGAAGGCCTTCGGCGGTATAGATTTCGCGGCCGTCAACGCTGACCGAACCATCGGCGATGGCCATGTTCAGCTTGCCCTTGAGCACGCGCTTGATATGAATGTTGTAGGTGACTTTTTTCGCGGTCGGCAGTACTTGGCCGAAAAACTTCACTTCGCCCGAGCCCAGGGCGCGGCCGCGGCCCGGCAGGCCTTGCCAGCCGAGGAAGAAACCGACCAGCTGCCACATGGCATCCAGGCCCAGGCAGCCCGGCATCACCGGATCGCCTTCGAAGTGACACGCGAAGAACCACAGGTCCGGAGTGATATCCAGCTCGGCGACCAATTCACCTTTGCCGTACTTGCCGCCCTCTTCGCTGATATGGGCGATACGATCGACCATCAGCATGTTGGGGGCGGGCAGTTGCGCGTTACCTGGGCCGAACAGCTCACCGCGACTGCAGCGCAGCAGATCTTCCCGAGTAAAGGCGTTTTGTTTGGTCATGCGAGCTCCTCAATAGTCCCGTGCGGCAGGGTTGGGCAAATCATCCCGGCCGATCGAAGCGTTCATGCCTCGAGCCGGCAGCCTACTCATAGACTATTGCGTTGTAGTGAAAGTCACAGCGCCAAGGGCATGAATGTACACTTGTGCACTGAAATTTTTTTCAAGGGCCTTTTCAGGGCCCCAACGGGTGCCTAAGACTGCCGCACTTTCGCCCTTCACGCCAGTCGCAGCTGTTGGAAAATAGCCGGTTACTGCACCCAACGCTGGAGAATCTGCTGCAGATCGGCACGCTTGAACGGCTTGGCCAGATAGTCGTTCATGCCCGCCTCCAGGCAGGCCTCGCGGTCGCCCTGCAAGGCGTTGGCGGTCAGGGCGATGATCGGTAGATCGGCACAGCCGGGCAGTTGGCGAATCTGCCGAGTGGCTTGGTAGCCGTCGACCAACGGCAGCCGGCAATCCATCAAGATGGCTTCGAAAATCAGGCTTTCGGCGCTGCGTATCGCCTGGGCGCCATCGGTGACAACGCTCACGGTGAAACCCAGGCTGCGCAGCATCGCCTGGATCACCGTCTGGTTCACCGGGTTGTCCTCCACCAGCAGCACATTGCGCCCTTCACCGGCCTGCGGGTTGCTGCTGACCCGCGGCGCCAGCACCGGCAGGCTCTGTTGGAACAGCGCCAGGGGGATTTCCAGGGTGAACACCGAGCCGTGGCCTTCCTCGCTCTGCGCCCGCAAGGTGCCGCCCATGCGTTCGGCCAGGGTGCGGGCGATGGGCAGGCCCAGGCCGGTGCCGCCGTAGCGCCGGGAAATCGAGCTGTCGGCTTGCTGGAAGGCGTCGAACATCAGCTCCAGGCTGTCCGGGCTGATACCGATGCCGCTGTCGCGCACCGCGCAGGTGAACCACAGCAGCTCGTGATCCAGGGCCTGCCATTGCGCCTCGATGCTGACCGTGCCGCGCTCGGTGAACTTCAGGGCGTTGCCGATCAGGTTGACCAGGATTTGCCGGATCCGCGTCGGGTCGCCCTTGACCTGCAGCGACTCCATGCCCGGCGGCAGCCGCAGTTGCAGCTCCAGGCCGCGTTGCAGGGCGCTGTGCTGGAAGGCCTGGGCCGAGCTGCTGATCAGTTCGGCGAGGTTGAACGGAATATGCTCCAGTTCCAGGGCCGAGCGTTCGATGCGCGAGAAGTCGAGGATGTCGTTGATCACCTTCAGCAGGTGCTCGGTGGATTCCGACGCCAGCGCCGCGTACTCGCTCTGCTCCTGGGTCATCTCGGTGGTTTCCAGCAGTTGCAGCATGCCCAGTACGCCGTTCATCGGGGTGCGCAGCTCGTGGCTCATCATCGCCAGGAAGTCCGACTTGGCCTTGTTTGCCCGTTCCGCTTCCTCACGGGTGTGGATCAGTTGCGACATGGCCTGTTGCTGCTCGCGGCTGGCCAACTCGAGGCCGGCGGCGAGGTTGTTGATATGCCGGGCCAGATTGCCCAGCTCGCCGTCGTCGACGATCGGCAGCGGGGTCTTGAAATCGCCTTCCTGAATGGCCTTGACCGCGTCGCCCATGGCGCGGATCGGATGTGCCAGGCCGGCCGCCAGGCGCCGCGCCAGAAGAAAGGTGAAGAGCAGGGCGAACAGCGCCAGGATCCCGGCCTTGAGGAGGATTTCCTGCTGGCGCTGGCTGAAGGCGTCATTCGACATGCCGACTATCACCCGACCCAGGTAGCCATCGCCCTGGGAGCTGAAGGCGGCCGGGGCATTCTGCAGGAAGTCGTTGTGCACCTGGATTCGCTGCAGGCGCACCGGGGCCTGGAACACCTTGATCTGCTGGGCCCGGTCATGGCTGGCCGAGGGCTGCTCGACATACACCAGAATATTGTTGGCGCTGTCCTGGACCTCGACAAAATGCACGTGAGGCGTGGCCAGGGTGGCTTGCAGCAGGCTTTCCAGGCCCTCGTTGTTGCCGGAAATCACCCCGTATTCGGTGGCCGGCGCCAGTTGGTTGGCGATCAATTGCCCGGTGTGATTCAGTTCCTGGCGCAGGTCCTGGATGCGCACGAAGGTAAAGAAACTGATCAGCAGCAGAGTCAGCAGCAGGGCCGGGCCCAGGCTGATGAGCTGAGTGCGGGTCTGGATGTCCCATCGGCGACGCAGGGTCATGGGCGTTGCTCTCCTTCACTCAACTGGCGCGCGACGGCTTGCGGGTCGATTTCCTCGATGCCCAGGGAGCGTGCCACCTGTGGGTTGCTCAATACTTTGAAGGCCGCCGGGTAGAGTGCCCGGGGCCAGTGCGCGGGCGCCTGGTCGAGCAGGCTGTCCAGGGTTTGCAGCCAGTCCTGCTGGTCGCTGTAGGTGCTGACCAGGCTGCCGGCCCGAACGAAACCGGCATTCGGGCCGATCAGCGCCTGTTGCCGGGCGTAGCTGCTTAGCAGCAGGTTCTTCACCGTCTTGGGGTTGAACAGCTGGGGGTCGTCCAGGCCCAGCAGCACATCGCTGTTGCGCAGCAGTTCCTGCAGCGGGCGGCTGTCGCTGGTGCTGTCCCAGGCTTGGCTGAGCAGCTCCAGGCCCAGGGCTTGCGCTGCCGGTTGCAGTTCCTTGAGCAGGAACTGGCTGTCGGCGCTGTACAGCACGCCGACCCGGCGCACTTGCGGCAATACCTGGCGGATCAAGCGCAACTGGCGGGCCAGGGGCGGATCGCTCCAGAGCAGGCTGAGCCGTGGATGGGGCGTGTTCTGCAGGCGCTGCTGAGCTTGCAGGCGGCTGATGCGCAGCACCAGGGTGGCCGGGCCCTGGGGTTCTTGCAGACGCCAGTCGAGGCTTTGCGGGTCCAGCAGGATCAGACGCACACCCGCAGGCAACTGGCCCGGTGCCGGCAGCTCGGCCAGGGGCCGGAAATGCACCTGGTCCTGGGGCCGCCGGGCCGCCAGTTCCTCGCTGAAGCCGCGTACGCTGGGATTGTCCTCGCTGGCGGTCAGCAGCACTTCGGCGGCCTGCAGCGGGACGCCCAGCAGCAGGCCCAGCAACGCCAGGCAGAAACTCAGGCGACGCGGGCGCAAGAGGGCTTTGCGGAGCCGACACAGGCCCATGCTAGAACTCCAGCTCCGCGCTGAAGTAGGCCAGGCGCCGCGAATCGTAGCGGTTGTCGACGAAGGTGGTGGGCTCGTGGTCCAGGCGCTGCTGCAAGGTGGCGGCCAGTTCCAGGCGGGCCTTGCCCAGGGCCAGGCGCTTGGCGATGCGGCTGTCGACCCGCTGGAAGCGGTAGCCGTTCAGTGCATTGTCGCCATAGTAGAACAGCGCACTGGACCAGCCCTGGCCCCAGTCCCGCAGCCAGCCGGCAGAACCGCTGTTGCTGGCGCTCAGGCGTTGGTCCAGGGGGTTGCTGGCCTGGGCGTGGACGTAGGCGTAGGTCAGGCGCAGGCGGTCGGCGCGGCTGGCCTGCCAGTCCAGCTGGGCCTCGCTGCCGGAGAAGCGCGAGGAATTGCTGTTGCTGGCGATGTACTGGTTGTTGCGCAGCGGTTCGCTGATCATGCCGCTGATTTCGTCGTAGAACAGCTTGAGGTCGAGGTTCAGCGCCTGGTCGGCAAAATAGCCGTTGTAGCCCAGCTCGCGGGAGCGCATGCGCTCCTGGTCGAGGTTGCCGGGGCCGCGGGTCTTGACGAAGTACTGGGCGCTGTTCTGGCCATAGACCGGGCTGCTCAGGCCGGTCACCCGGTAGCTCCAGTTGATGTTGTTCTCGAACATGTCCGGGGAGCGGATGGCTTCCGAATACACCGCCCGCAGGCCGTGGCGCGGGTTGATCAGGTAATTGACCGCCACCCGTGGCGTCAGGGAGTTGCCGGTCAGCTGGGTGTCTTCGTACATAGCCCCGCCCTGGATCAGCCAGTGCTCGCTGGCACGCCATTCCAGCTGGCCGAAGAGGCGCCAGGTGGTGTCATTGAGGGTGCCGTTGAAGTAGGTCTCGGAGTCGGCCCGGTCATAACGATAGTTCATGCCGGAGACCAGGCGCAGGCTGTCGCCGAGGCTCAGGGTGTCCTGCAATTCCAGGTCAAAGCGGGTTTCCCGGGAGCTCTGGTCGATAGTGCCGCAGACTGGGTTCTTGCCGCCGGCATTCCATTGATCGATGACTTGGCTGGCCAGTGCTCGTTCCTCCGCCGTTCCCTGAGGGGCTCCACTCAAGGTGTCCGGCATGTTGCGAGCCAGGCGTTCGGTGAAGTTCGGGTTGAGCTGCCACAAGCGGGTCAGTTCGGGGCTGAAGGAAACCGCGGCATCACAGGCTCTCCATGTTTGCTGGCGGTCCCAGTGCTGGGCCGAGCCCTGTATATAAAGGCTGTGCTCGGAGTTGACGTCCAGGTTCCAGCGCAGTGAGCCGGCGTAATCCTTGGCGACAACGTCAGAGTTGTAGCCCTTTTCGGCATAGTTCCTGAAAACCGGCTGATAGGTATAGGGCCGCTGGTTGCCGCCTTCCTTGGCATTCAACTGCCAGTCGATGCTCTGTTGTTCGTTGAGCATCTGGCTCACTGCCAGGCTGATGCGGTTCAAACGCTTGCTGTCGCGATAGTCGGCACCCAGGCGGTCCTTGTCGAAGCCGTCATCTTCCTGGCCCGACAGCGACAGGCGCAGGTCGCCGCCTTCCCAGCCACTGCCCTGGCTGGCGTACCAGTCGCTGATGCCGCGCTGGCCGCGGGTCATCTTGATCCGCGTGCCGTGGCTGTTGGCCGGGGCCCGGGTGATGATGTTGACCACCGCCATCAGCGCGTTGGCGCCGTAGCTGACGGTGTTGGGGCCACGAAACACCTCGATGCGCTCGATGTCTTCCATGGCCACCGGAATATCGCTCCAGTCCACCGTGGCCAGGCCCGGACGGTATACCGAGCGGCCGTCGATCAGTACCTGCATGCGCCGTGCTTCGCTGGCATTGGTGCCGTGATAGTTGACCGTGGCCTGGTTGCCGCTTATGGCGCCCACCATCATGCCCGGCACCAGGCGCAGCAATTCGCTGATATCCCGGGCGCCGCTGGCGTGGATCAGCTCGCTGTCGAGCACCGTCATGCTCCCGGGCACTGCGGCCGGGGACTGTTTCAGGCGGGTGGCGGTGAGAACCTGGGGCAATGCCGAACCATCGACGAACAGATCTTCGGCCAGCACCGATTGGCCAAGCAGCAGGCCCAGCAGCAAGGACAGACGAAGAGGTGAGGGGCCTGCGAACACGACACTGCCTTGTATCTTGGGAGGTGGCGCGCATGTTAACCGAGATACTCGAGTTTTCCAGTCGATAAACCCGACATTCCCGGTATGACCCCGCGTGTTCCCGACAGATCGCCTGAATGGCGGTCGGGGCTGGTGGTGACAGGTGCGCCCCGTATAATGCCGCCATCGCCACTGCTATGGATAAACGGATTGCATATGACACAACAGCGCCCGATTGCGGTCCTGGGAGGCGGAAGTTTTGGCACCGCCGTGGCCAACCTGCTGGCCGAGAACGGCCATGCGGTGCGGCAGTGGATGCGTGACCCCGAGCAGGCCGAGGCCATCCGGGTCAATCGCGAGAATCCGCGCTACCTCAAAGGCATCAAGATTCATCCGGCGGTGGAGCCGGTCACCGACCTCTCGGCCACCCTGAGCGACTGCCAGCTGTGCTTCGTGGCCCTGCCATCCAGCGCCCTGCGCACGGTGCTGGCGCCCCATGCCCAGGTACTTCGCGGCAAGCTGCTGGTCAGCCTGACCAAGGGCATCGAGGCCCAGACCTTCAAGCTGATGAGCCAGATCCTCGAGGACATCGCTCCAGAGGCGCGGATCGGCGTGCTCTCGGGGCCCAACCTGGCCCGGGAAGTGGCCGAGCACGCCCTGACGGCCACCGTGGTGGCCAGCGAGGATGAGGAACTGTGCCAGCAGGTCCAGGCCGCGCTGCATGGCCGCACCTTCCGTGTCTACGCCAGTGCCGACCGTTTCGGCGTGGAGCTGGGCGGGGCGTTGAAGAACGTCTACGCGATCATCGCCGGCATGGCGGTGGCCCTGGGCATGGGGGAAAACACCAAGAGCATGCTGATCACCCGTGCCCTGGCGGAAATGACCCGCTTCGCCGTGAGCCAGGGCGCCAACCCCATGACCTTCCTTGGCCTGGCCGGGGTCGGTGACCTGATCGTCACCTGTTCCTCGCCCAAGAGCCGCAACTACCAGGTGGGCTTTGCCCTGGGCCAGGGCCTGAGCCTGGATGAGGCGGTCAACCGCCTGGGTGAAGTGGCCGAGGGCGTCAATACCCTCAAGGTGCTGAAGGTCAAGGCCCAGGAGCTGGGCGTCTATATGCCGCTGGTGGCCGGGTTGCACGCGATCCTCTTCGAAGGGCGTACGCTGAACCAGGTGATCGAGCTGTTGATGCGCGGCGAACCCAAGACCGATGTCGATTTCATCTCCACCAGCGGATTCAACTAAGAGCACAGGAGCCAGACATGAACGAACCCCATTCCGAAGCCAAATACGAGTCCATCCTGCTGCGGGTGCTGTGGATGCTGATCTTCGCCATGGTGTGGCAGGTGGCCCAGTTCCTCCTCGGTGCCCTGGTGGTGGTGCAGCTGATCTACCGCCTGGTGTACGGCGCGCCGAATGCCGGGCTGATGAACTTCGGCGACAGCCTGAGCCAGTTCCTGGCGCAGATCGGTCGCTTCGGCAGCTTCCACACCGAGCAGAAGCCCTGGCCGTTCGCCGACTGGCCGGCGCCCCGGGCCCCTGAAGGCGAGGCGCCCCACAGCGTGCCGCCGGCGCCGCACCCGGTGCGTGACGAGGAGCCCAAGCTGTGAAGCTGTGGGTCCTGCGCCATGGCCAGGCCGAGGCCCATGCGCCCAGCGATGACCAGCGCCATCTAACGCCCCACGGTCGCGAGGAAGTGCTGCGCAGCGCCGCGCAACTGATCGGCCAGCCCATCGCCGCAATCATTGCCAGCCCCTATGTCCGCGCCCAGCAGACCGCGCAACTGGTGCGCGAGGCCCTGGGCCGGGACGATGAGATCCGCACCGTGCCCTGGCTCACCCCAGACGCCAACCCCTTGCAGGTGCTGGAGCAACTGGACGGTGCCGACAACCTGCTGCTGGTCAGCCACCAGCCCCTGGTGGGCAACCTGATCGGCCTGTTGCAGCACGGCCACCTGCGTGATCCGCAACTGATGAACACCGCCAGCCTGGCGGAACTGCAAGGCGACTGGCCGCTGGCCGGGCTGATGACCCTCAACAGCCTCAAGCATCCTTGAGTGTCTGCGGCGACGGGCCTTCTCGGCCCGTCGCCGGTCCCGGGACCTGGCGGGGTTGCCTGTTGGTCCGCAACATTTCTTAGCTTGCAGCGCTCCTGTGTGCATGGAATAGTCAGCCAAGCAAGTGCTTGGTTGGCTGGTCCAGAACAACAATAAAGGAGCGAGTCATGTCTGCTGCTTTTCGTTTGCCACTGCAACTGTTCTACGAGCGCGAGTCCCGTCACCCCCAGCAGGTTTTCCTGGTCCAGCCCAGCGCCGGCGGGCAGGTAGAGGAACTGAGCTGGTTCGAAGCCGGCCAGCAGGCCCGACGCGCCGCCCGCTGGCTGCGGGAGCGGCAACTGCCACCGGGCAGCCACATTGCAATCATCGGCAAGAACTCCGCGCACTGGATCATCTGTGACCTGGCGATCTGGCTGGCCGGGCACGTTTCGGTGCCCCTGTACCCCAACCTCACCGCCGAATCGGTGGCCCAGGTGCTTGAGCACTCCGAGGCGGCCCTGGCGTTTATCGGCAAGCTCGATGACTGGCCAGCGATGGCGCCGGGCATTCCTCCCGGTCTGCCGACCATCGGCCTGCCCCTGGCGCACCCGGGGCCCTTCGATTTCAGCTGGGAGCAGTTGCAGGGCTGTGCGCCGCTGGAGGACAACCCGGATCCACCGGCCGAGCAACTGGCAACCATCATCTATACCTCCGGCACCACCGGCCTGCCCAAGGGCGTGATGCACAGCTTCGGCAACCTGGGCTTTGTCGCCAGCCATGGGGTCCAGCTGTTCGGCCTGGGGCCGGGGGACCGGCTGCTGTCCTACCTGCCGCTGTGCCATGTGGCCGAACGCATGTTCGTCGAGATGGCAGCGCTCTACACCGGGCAGACGGTGTTCTTCGCCGAAAGCCTCGAGACCTTCCTCAGCGACCTGCAGCGGGCCCGGCCCACCGCGCTGTTCGGCGTACCGCGAATCTGGACCAAGTTCCAGATGGGGGTCTACGCCAAGGTGCCGGCCAAGCGCCTGGATTTCCTCCTGGGCCTGCCCTTTATCGGCAAGCGGGTCGGCCACCAGGTGCTGGTGGGGCTTGGGTTGGATGCCGTGCGCGTGGCCCTGTCGGGGGCGGCGCCGGTGCCCCAGGAGCTGCTGCACTGGTACCGGCGCCTGGGCCTGGATGTGCTGGAGGTCTACGGCATGACCGAAAGCTGCGGTTACTCGCATATCGGCCGCTGCGGCGAGCATATTCCCGGCTGGATCGGTCGGCCTTGCCCGGGGGTCGAGGTGCGCATCGACGAAGCGGGGGAGGTCCAGGTGCGCAGCGGGGCGACCATGCTCGGCTATTTCAAGGACCCGCAGAAAACTGCGGAAACCATCGCCGCCGACGGCTTCTTGCGCACCGGCGACAAGGGCGAGCAGGACGCTGCCGGCAACCTGCGGCTAACCGGTCGGCTCAAGGAAATCTTCAAGACCAGCAAGGGCAAGTACGTGGCCCCGGCGCCCATCGAGAACCGCCTGGCGGTGCATGCGCATATCGAGCAGGTGTGCGTGGTGGGCGATGGCCTGAGCGCGCCGCTGGGCCTGTGCGTGCTCTCGGCGGCCGGTTTGCAGGCGGCGGGCGGCAGCGCCCGTGACGGCCTGCACAGCAGCCTGGAAAACCTTCTGGCCCAGGTCAATGGCGGCCTCGACAAGCACGAGCGCCTGCACCGGCTGGTGGTGGTCAAGGACAGCTGGGCGGTGGAGAACGGCTTTTTGACCCCGACCCTGAAGATCAAGCGCAATGTGATCGAGGCCACCTACGGCGACAGTTTTCAAACCTGGAGCGAGCGCGGCGAAGCGGTGCTGTGGCAGGATTGAACGGCCGTCCCCCCTTTGGATCTTGGATAAGGAAGCGACTATGAGTCTGTGGCGAAGCGTGCCGAACATCGAGCAACTGAATGCGATCCAGAAGAACACCATCGGCGAAGTGCTGGATATCCGCTTCGAATCCTTTGATGAGCAGTCGCTGACGGCGAGCATGGTCATCGATCATCGCACCCATCAGCCTTATGGCCTGTTGCATGGCGGGGCCTCGGTGGTGCTGGCGGAAACCGTCGGCTCCATGGCCAGTTACCTGTGCATCGATGCCAGCAAGTTCTACTGCGTGGGCCTGGAGATCAACGCCAATCACCTGCGGGGGCTGCGCAGTGGTCGGGTGACGGCGGTGGCCCGGGCGATCCATATCGGCCGTACCACCCATGTCTGGGATATCCGCCTGAGCAGCGACGAAGGCAAGGCCAGTTGCGTCTCGCGCCTGACCATGGCGGTGGTGCCCCTGGGGCAGACGCCGCCCGGGGCATGAAGGCAGGGCGGCAGGGGTTGAGCCCGGGTGTCAGCATTCTTGTCCGTTACTGTCATTGCCCCGGTGCGGGGCCTTGCGGACAATCGCGATTGATTTGATGGATGGATGAGTCGGTATGTCGCAACAGGTGTTTTTCGCCCACGCCAATGGGTTTCCCTCTGGCACCTACGGCAAGCTGTTCGCCGCCCTGGCGCCTGAATTCCAGGTCAGCCATTTGCAGCAGCATGCCCATGATCCGCGTTTTCCGGTGGACGATAACTGGCGCAGCCTGGTGGACGAGCTGATTCATCACCTGCAACGGCAGGATCAGCCGGTGTGGGGCGTCGGCCATTCCCTGGGCGGCGTGCTGCACCTGCACGCCGCCTTGCGCTGCCCGCAGCTGTATCGCGGGGTGGTGATGCTCGATTCGCCGGTGCTGACCCGCGCCGACCAGTGGGTGATCCGCGCGGCCAAGCGGTTCGGCTTTATCGACCGCCTGACCCCGGCCGGCCGCACCCTGGGCCGGCGTGAGGAGTTCAGCGATATCGAATCGGCCCGCGACTACTTCTCGCGCAAGACCCTGTTCCGTGCCTTCGACCCGGATTGCCTGGACGCCTACCTGCAACACGGCCTGCTACCGGTCGGCGATCGACTGCGCTTGCGCTTCGACCCGGCCACCGAGATCCGCATCTATCGCGGCGTGCCCCACACCAGCCCCGGCAGCGCCCACAAGCTGCAGGTGCCGCTGGCGGTGGTGCGCGGGCAGCAGAGCCGAGTGGTGATGCGCCACCACACCAGTGCCGTGGGGCGCATGCCCCTGGGGGAATCCCTGACCATGCCTGGCGGCCACATGTTTCCCCTGGAGCGCCCGGAAGCCACCGCGGCCTTGCTCAAGGACCTGTTCAGCCGCTGGGAACAGCGCCAGCAACGGAGTTGTGCATGAGCCACGGGGTCGAGGAAGTGCGCCTGAACCTGCCGCATATCGAGCTGGCGGCCCATCTGTTCGGGCCCGAGGACGGTATGCCGGTGATTGCCCTGCATGGCTGGCTGGACAACGCCAACAGCTTTGTCCGGCTGGCGCCCAGGCTCGAGGGGCTGCGTATCGTCGCCCTCGACCTGGCCGGCCACGGCCATTCCGGGCATCGCCCTGTGGGCGCCGGCTATGCCCTGTGGGACTACGTGTACGACGTGCTGCAAGTTGCCGAGCAACTGGGCTGGCAGCGCTTCGCCCTGCTCGGACACTCCCTGGGGGCGATCGTTTCCCTGGTGCTGGCGGCGGCCATGCCGCAGCGGGTCAGCCACCTGGCGCTGATTGACGGGGTGATTCCGCCCACCGCCAATGGCGAAGGCGCCGCCGAGCGCCTGGGCATGGCCCTGCAGGCGCAATTGGCCCTACAAGACAAGCGCAAGCCGGTCTACAGCACCCTGGAACGGGCGGTGGAGGCGCGCATGCACGGCCTGGTGGCGGTCAGCCGCGAAGCTGCCGAACTGCTGGCCCAGCGTGGCCTGATGCCCGTGCCCGGTGGCTACACCTGGCGCAGCGACAGTCGCCTGACCCTGGCCTCGCCGCTGCGCCTGAGCGAAGAACAGGCCATGTCCTTCGTCCAGCGAGTGGCGTGCCCCACGCAGTTGGTGGTGGCCGCCGATGGCATGCTGGCCAAGCATCAGGAGTTGTTGCAACGGCTACCCTTCAACCACGAACAGCTGCCAGGGGGCCATCACTTGCACCTCAACGACGAGGCCGGTGCAACCGCTGTTGCAGACTGTTTCAATCGGTTTTTCGGCGTTTCTTGACTTGACCGGGGCAACTGTCGAGGCTGGGCGGGTTGAAATGGGAGACAACCATGATAGATCTCTACACCGCTGCGACCCCCAATGGCCACAAGGTTTCCATCCTGCTTGAAGAACTCGGCCTGCCCTATACCGTGCATGCCCTGAGTTTCGACCAGCGCGAGCAAAAGGCTCCCGGGTTCCTGAAGATCAATCCCAATGGGCGTATTCCGGCTATTGTCGATCGCGACAATGGCGATTTCCCGGTGTTCGAATCCGGCGCGATCCTGGTCTACCTGGCCGAGCGCAGCGGCCAATTGCTGCCCGCCGATGCCAAGGGGCGCTCCATCGTCATGCAATGGCTGATGTTCCAGATGGGCGGGATCGGCCCCATGCAGGGGCAGGCCAACGTGTTCTTCCGCTATTTCCCGGAGAAACTGCAGGGCGCCATCGACCGTTACCAGCATGAAACCCGGCGCCTGTACGAGGTGCTCGACAGCCGCCTGCAGCAGGTTGACTACCTGGCCGGGGACTACAGCATCGCCGATATCGCCAGCTTCCCCTGGGTGCGTGGCCATGCCTGGTCCGGGGTCTCGGTCGACGGCCTGCCGGCCTTGCAGCGCTGGATGGCAGCCCTGGAGGCGCGGCCGGCGGTGCAGCGCGGCTTGCAGGTGCCGCAGCGCAGTGACGATGCCAGCGTCGTCAAGGGCGCCCAGGCCATGCTGATCCGATGAGAGTGTCCATGCGTTCTATCAGTGTTCTGAGCCTGTCCCTGTTGAGTTCCCTGGCGTTTGCCGCCGACCTGCCGGGCAGCCACGACCTGCCGCTGGTGCCACGCCTGGCCGATGCGCAGATCGTCGATTACCGGCCCGACCTGCAGCAGGAACGGGTCTACCCCCTGGGCTCGATTCGCCGGATCAGCGGCCAGCTGCGTTTTGACGGCCAGGTCAATGCCCGGGGCAAGCTCACCGCCATCACCTATCAATTGCCCACCGAGCGCACCTCCGGCGAAGCCTTTACCCTGGCTCGCGAAGCCTTGCAGCAGCAGGGCGCCGAGCTGCTGTTCTGGTGCCAGGCGCGGGATTGCGGGGAAAGCAGCCTGTGGGCCAATGAGGTGTTCGGCAACGCCAAGCTGTATGGCATCGACGAGCAGCAGGCCTACCTGCTGCTGCGCCTGGCGGCGCCCCAGGACAATACCCTGGTGGCCCTGTACGGCATCACCCGGGGCAACCGCCGGGCCTACCTGCATGTGGAACAGTTCGATGCCGCCGCGCCCCTGGGCAACCTGCTGCCCAGCTCGGCGACCCTGCTGCGGCAGTTGAAGGACACCGGCAAACTGGACCTGGCGAAACTCACCGACCCCGAGCCGGTCTGGCTGAATCTGCTGTCACGCGGATTGAACCTGGACACCACCTTGCGGGTCAGTCTTTCCGGCAAGCAGGCCGAAGCCTGGCGTCAGGCCCTGATCGGCCAGGGCGTGCTGGCTACGCGCATGGAAACCGGCAATACCGAGGTTTCCGGGCTGCATTTCGAGCTGCTGCGCTAAGCTCTGCGGGCGAACCCGGCACCTCGGGTTCGCCTACTCTCCATTGGTAATTCTTGCGCGAGACCTTTCATGCCCAATAACGATCGCCTGCTGGTGCAGATCCTGCTCCTGGTGTTGTTCGGTGCCAGCTTCTGGGTGATGGCGCCGTTCTGGTCGGCGCTGTTCTGGGGCGCGGTGCTGGCCTTTGCCAGCTGGCCGCTGATGCGCCTGCTGACCCGCTGGCTCGGGGGCCGCGAATCCCTGGCCGCGGCCGTGCTGACCCTGGGCTGGATGATCCTGGTGGCCGCGCCGCTGGTCTGGCTCGGCCTCAACCTGGCGGACCACGTGCGCGACGCCACGGGCTTTATCAAGGATGTGCAGGTGGACGGCTTGCCCGCCGCCCCGCAATGGCTGGGCAACCTGCCTCTGGTGGGTGAACGCCTGGTGGGCTGGTGGAACAGCATCGATGAACAGGGCGCGGCGCTGATGGTCGCGCTCAAGCCGTATCTGGGGCAGGTGGGCAACTGGCTGCTGGCGCGCAGTGCGCAGGTCGGCGGCGGCATTCTCGAACTGACCCTGAGCCTGGTGTTCGTGTTCTTCTTCTACCGCGATGGCCCGCGCCTGGCGCTGTTCGTGCACAAGTTGCTGGAGCGGCTGATCGGTGAGCGGGCCGGCTACTACATCGATCTGGTGGCCGGCACCGTGCAACGGGTGGTCAATGGGGTGATAGGCACGGCTGCGGCCCAGGGCCTGCTGGCGCTGATCGGTTTCCTGATCGCCGGGGTGCCCGGGGCACTGGTGCTGGGGATAGTCACCTTCCTCCTCAGCCTGATTCCCATGGGCCCGCCGCTGGTGTGGATTCCGGCCACGGCCTGGCTGGCCTGGAAGGGCGAATACGGCATGGCGGTGTTCCTGGGGATCTGGGGCACCTTCATCATCAGTGGCGTGGACAACGTGCTCAAGCCGTACCTGATCAGCCGCGGCGGCAACCTGCCTCTGGTGATCGTGCTGCTTGGGGTGTTCGGTGGGCTGATCGCCTTCGGCTTTATCGGCCTGTTTATCGGCCCAACCCTGCTGGCAGTGGCCTACAGCCTGCTGCTGGACTGGAGCGCCAGCCAGGCACGCACCCAGGAGCCCCGCTAAGGCTCGGGGTGCCTCTGGGGATGAATAAGGCCGCTCACGGGCGCGGCAGGCGCAATACTGCGGTCAGGCCGCCGCCCGGGGTTTCCTCCAAGCGCAGTTCGCCGCCCATGCGCTGGGCGGCTTCACGGGCGATGGTCATGCCCAGGCCGACGCCGCCGGAGTTGCGATTGCGCGAGCCTTCGAGGCGGAAGAATGGCTCGAACACCGCCTCGCGCTTGTCGGCGCTGATGCCCGGGCCGTAGTCGATCACCCGGATCAGCAACTGTTCGCGGTGGTCTTCCAAGGCCAGGGTGGCCTGGCCGGCATAGCGCAAGGCGTTATCCAGCAGGTTGTTGAGGCACGACTGCAACGCCATGGGCTGCACCAGCAGGGGTGCGCAATGGCCTTGGGCCTGGGCATCGGCGCCCTGGTCCTGAGCGTTCTCGCACAGCGACTCCACCAGCGCCTGCACATCCATCCACTGTTCGGCCTCGCTGGTGCGCTGTTCGTGCAGGTAGCTGAGGGTGGCGTCGAGCATCTTGATCATGTCGTCCAGGTCCTGGCGCATCTGCCCTTGCAGCTTGCTGTCCTCGATCTGCTCCAGGCGCAGCTTGAGGCGCGACAGCGGGGTGCGCAGGTCGTGGGACACCGCGCCGAGCATGCGTCCACGCTGTTGCACCTGTTCGCGGATACGCTTTTGCATCTGATTGAAGGTACTGGCCGCTTGCCGTGCCTCACGGGGACCGACTTCCTCCAGGGGCGGGCTGTCGAGGTCTTCGCTGAGCCGCTCGGCGGCGTTACTCAGACGCTGGATCGGCCGCGACAGCAGCTTGGCGCCGTACCAGGCGGCAATGATCAGGGAAATGAACTGGAAGGTCAGCGGCACCAGCGGGCCGCCGAACCAGGGCCGTGGCGGGCGCCGTGGAAAGTGCGGCGGCGGGCCAGGAAACTGCTCGTTGTTGAACGCCGCCTCGGGCGGTGGCATGCGTGGCGGTGGCGGGTGCCCGTAGTAGTGGAACCAGAAGAATGCCAGCAAGTGGGCGAGCACGATCGCGATCAGCAAGACCCCGAACAGGCGGCCGAACAGCGTATCGAAACGCCCACGCATCAGCCGATGTCCCGGGCGTCGAACAGGTAGCCTTCGCCGCGCACGGTCTTGATCAACTGTGGCGATTTCGGGTCGTCGCCGAGCTTCTGCCGCAGGCGCGAGACCAGCAGGTCGATGCTGCGATCGAAGGCTTCGATGGAGCGCCCGCGGGCCGCGTCCAGCAACTGTTCACGGCTCAGCACCCGGCGTGGGCGCTCGATAAAGACCCAGAGCAGGCGAAATTCGGCATTGGACAACGGCACCACCAGGCCATCGTCGGCAATCAGCTGGCGCAGCACGCTGTTCAGGCGCCAGTTGTCGAAGCGGATATTGGCCCGCTGTTCGCTGCGGTCGTCGCGTACCCGGCGCAGGATGGTCTGGATTCGCGCCACCAGCTCCCGGGGCTCGAAGGGCTTGGCCATGTAGTCGTCGGCCCCCAGTTCCAGGCCGATGATGCGGTCGGTGGGTTCGCAGCGGGCGGTGAGCATCAGGATCGGGATGTCCGATTCGCTGCGCAGCCAGCGGCACAGGGACAGGCCATCCTCGCCGGGCAGCATCAGGTCGAGCACCACCACGTCGAAGTGTTCGGCCTGCAGGGCCTGGCGCATGCCCGCGCCATCGGTGACGCCGCTGGCGTGAATATTGAAACGCGCCAGATAGTCGATCAAAAGCTCGCGAATCGGTAGGTCGTCGTCGACGATCAGGGCCCGGGTATTCCAGCGTTTGTCTTCGCCATTGAGCGAGGCTTTGGAATCGTCGTGCACAGGGGCTGGAGTGTTATGCATGGGGCGTTCATCTGCCAGGTAGGCTGCGGGTCGCCAGTAGGCGACGGCGAGGTTATGGCTTCAGCATAGGCGTCCGGCCCGGGGGCTGGAAGTGCTGTTCGAGGGTCTTGCGGCTGGCGAGGGTAGCCTCGGGGATTGTTGCCGGCGTGTCTTAAGTGTATCGGTCTTGATACAAAACTCGGCCGGGCGACGAGGGATTGCTCGGGTTGGGCACCGTTGAGGATGATTTAGCGGTGATCGGGTCCCGGAGTGGCGCGGCTTGCGCTACAATCCGCGCCGATTTCGACTTGCCTGAGAGCCCCTTCATGTCCGCCTGCCAGACTCCTATCATCGTCGCCCTGGATTTCCCCAACCGTGACGCCGCACTGAAACTGGCCGATCAACTGGACCCGAAACTGTGCCGGGTCAAGGTCGGCAAGGAGCTGTTCACCAGCTGCGCCGCCGAGATTGTCGGGACCCTGCGCGACAAGGGTTTCGAAGTGTTCCTGGACCTGAAGTTCCACGACATTCCCAACACCACCGCGATGGCGGTCAAGGCGGCTGCGGAAATGGGCGTGTGGATGGTCAATGTGCACTGCTCCGGCGGCCTGCGCATGATGTCCGCCTGCCGTGAGGTACTGGACCAGCGCAGTGGTCCCCAGCCGTTGCTGATCGGCGTGACCGTGCTCACCAGCATGGAGCGTGAGGACCTGGCCGGCATCGGCCTGGACATCGAGCCCCAGGAGCAGGTGCTGCGCCTGGCGGCCCTGGCGCAAAAGGCCGGCATGGATGGCCTGGTGTGCTCGGCCCTGGAAGCCCAGGCATTGAAGGCCGCGCATCCGTCCCTGCAACTGGTGACCCCGGGAATTCGCCCAGCGGGCAGCGCCCAGGACGACCAGCGGCGCATTCTCACCCCGCGCCAGGCCCTGGATGCGGGTTCCGACTACCTGGTGATCGGCCGTCCGATCAGCCAGGCCGCCGACCCAGCCAAGGCCCTGGCCGATGTCGTGGCCGAACTGGCCCGCTAACACACCGGCGCCGCTATCACGCGGCGCCCGGCGCACGGCTGGAGCCGGCGTGTCGGCGAAGCGCTCAGCGCTTTGGCCGCCACGCCGGCTCTTGTCGTTTCAGACCTTGAGCACCAGCTTGCCGAAGTTCTCGCCGCTGAACAGCTTGCCCAGCGCTTCCGGGAAGGTCTCCAGCCCCTCGACAATGTCCTCCTTGCTCTTGAGCAGGCCCTGGGCCATCCAGCCGGCCATTTCCTGCCCGGCGGCGGCGAACTGCGCGGCATAGTCCATCACCACGAAGCCCTCCATGCGGGCGCGGTTGGCCAGCAGCGACAGGTAGTTGGCCGGGCCCTTGACCGCTTCCCTGTTGTTGTACTGGCTGATGGCGCCGCAGATCACCACCCGCGCCTTGAGGTTCAGGCGGCTGAGCACGGCATCGAGGATGTCGCCGCCGACGTTGTCGAAATACACATCCACACCCTTGGGGCACTCGCGCTTGAGTCCGGCCTGCACGTCTTCGCTCTTGTAGTCGATGGCGCCGTCGAAGCCCAGTTCGTCGATCAGGAACTTGCACTTGTCCTGGCCGCCGGCAATGCCCACCACGCGGCAGCCCTTGAGCTTGGCGATCTGCCCGGCAATGCTGCCCACCGCACCGGCAGCGCCGGACAGCACCACGGTTTCGCCGGCCTTGGGCGCACCCACATCCAGCAGGGCGAAGTAGGCGGTCATGCCGGTCATGCCCAGGGCGGAGAGGTACAGCGGCAGGGGCGCGAGCTTGGGATCGACTTTGTAGAAGCCCCGGGGTTCGCCGAGGAAGTAGTCCTGCACGCCGACCGCGCCATTGACGTAGTCGCCGACGGCATAGCCCGGGTGCTGGGAGGCGATCACCTCGCCCACGCCCAGGGAGCGCATCACTTCACCAATGGCCACTGGGGCGATGTAGGACTTCTGGTCGTTCATCCAGCCACGCATGGCCGGGTCCAGGGACAGGTAGTGGTTTTTCACCAGGATCTGCCCCGGGGCGGGTTCGCCCACCGCCACTTGCTGGTAGGTGAAGGTTTCGCGGGTGGCTGCGCCGACAGGGCGTTTGGCGAGCAGGAACTGGCGGTTGGTCAGGCTGGTCATGGTGGGCACTCAAGGGTGGAGGGAGTCTTATTTGATAGCCCCTCAAATCCGCCATCGCAAGCTTTGCCGGTGCAGCGAATGGAGGTCGATCCAGTGCCGTGATAAATGCCCAGGTGGGTTCATCACCAGCACGCATGAAACACCAACCGGCCTTTTGATAGTGCTGACGCGCACTTGGCCGGCTATGGCTAGATTGAGCCGGGCATGGGGCCCGCACTTGATCGAGGATCTGAAATGAGCATGAGCTTTTCTGGCCAGGTGGCCCTGGTGACGGGCGCGGCCAACGGCATCGGTCGGGCCACGGCCCTGGCGTTCGCCGCCGAAGGCCTGAAAGTAGTGGTGGCGGACCTGGACGTGGCCGGTGGCGAAGGCACAGTGGCGCTGATCCAGGCTGCGGGCGGCGAGGCGCGTTTCGTGCCGTGCAATGTCACCCTGGAGGCCGATGTACAGCGCCTGATGGCCGCTACCCTAGAGGCTTATGGGCGCCTGGACTACGCCTTCAACAACGCCGGCATCGAGATCGAGAAGGGCCGGCTGGCCGAGGGCACCCTGGATGAGTTCGACGCCATCATGGGGGTCAACGTCAAGGGCGTGTGGTTGTGCATGAAGCATCAGTTGCCGCTGCTGCTGGCCCAGGGCGGCGGGGCGATAGTCAACACCGCTTCGGTGGCGGGCCTGGGGGCGGCGCCGAAGATGAGCATCTATGCCGCGTCCAAGCATGCGGTGATAGGCCTGACCAAGTCGGCGGCCATCGAATATGCGAAGAAAAAGATCCGGGTCAATGCCGTGTGCCCGGCGGTAATCGATACCGACATGTTCCGCCGCGCCTATGAAGCGGACCCGAAGAAAGCCGAGTTCGCCGCCGCCATGCACCCGGTGGGGCGCATCGGCAAGGTCGAGGAAATTGCCAGCGCCGTGCTCTATCTGTGCAGCGATGGCGCGGCCTTCACCACCGGCCATGCGTTGGCGGTCGACGGCGGTGCCACTGCGATCTAAGGGAGCAGTGGGCCCTGGCCGGCAAAGTGCGCCGGGGCTAGAAGGAATCGACCTTGAGCGTTCTGAAAACGACCTCGGCGTAGCTTTTTGCCATTATTCCGACGTCAGAGACTTGTGCGCTGGTGCGCGCCGTTGCGACCCTTGATCCAGACAAAATGGCCCGCCGCCATTGGGGAAAGGAAGGGGACTGCGCACCATGACTTCGGCCGCAAGTGGACGCTTTGCCAACCTGGGCATGGCCAAGAAACTGGGTATCGGCTTTGCCCTGGTATTGCTTCTGACGGCCCTGGTGGCCGCTATCGGGGTCTGGTCCTTGCGGACCATCAGCCAGGGCTTCGATGGCCTCAAGCAGATGTCGCAGCTCAACAGCGGTGTGCTCAAGGTGCGCCTGCTGGAGCAGGACTATGCCCTGCATGGCGACAGCCAGACCGTGGATAACCTGCACCAGAGCTTGGAAGCCTTGCTGGCCCTGGCCCAGCAGCTCAAGGGGCAGTCCTCCGCCAATCAGGCGGTGATGGCCGATGTCGAGCTGGCCCTGAGCGATTACCGCAAGGCCTTCGACGAATTCGTCGAGCTGACCCAGGCCAAGGACCTGGCGCTGGAGATGGCCAGTTGGTCGGTGTCCAGCGTGGCCAACAACCTCGATGTGCTGCAGGCCGGGTTGGCGGATGACGGCACCTATACCCTCAAGGACTCCCAGGGCAAGGAGGGCGCCGAGTTCGTCGAGCAGGCCAATCAGATCAGCCAGGTCTCGCGGTTGATGTTGCAAGCCATGAACGAAGCCCGGCTGCGCCTGGACCAGAACCGCAAGGGCGGTGACCAGGAGGCCAGCGAGCAGGGCAAGATCGAACAGGCCGAGCAAGCCCTGGCCCAGGTCGAACAGTTGAAGGCCGCCGTCAAGGATGCGGGCTACCAGACGGTGCTGGGCGAAGTCTCGGGGCATATCGGCAATTTCAGCGAGAAGCTCAACGAATACACCGGCCTGCTGGCCCAGGAAAAACAGGTCTATCGACAGTTGCATGAGCGCGCTGCCCAGGTGATGGCGCGGGTCGACCAGGCCTACGCCGCGGGTGACCAGTCGATGCAGGGCGAGTTGCAGAAGAACTCGCTGCTGATCATCGGCTCCTCGGCCCTGGCCTTGCTGGTGGGCTTGCTGGCGGCCTTGAGCATCACCCGGCTGATCGTGCGGCCGTTGCGCAGTGTGATGCAGCTGGCCCAGCAGATCGCCGCCGGCGACCTGAGCGCCAGCGTGGCGGTGAACCGTCACGATGAGATCGGCCAACTGATGCAGGCCATGCAGCAGATGAGCAGCGGTTTGAGCGGGATTGTCAGCGGCTTGCAGGCGGGCATCGAGCAATTGGCCAGTTCGGCTCAGTCGCTGTCTTCGGTGACCGAGCAGACCAATGCCGAGGTCAGCACCCAGAGGGAAGAGACCGAACAGGTGGCCACCGCCATGAACCAGATGACCGCCACGGTGCACGATGTGGCGCGCAATGCCGAGCAAGCGGCCGAGGCGGCGCAGGCGGCCGATGACAAGGTCGAGAGCGGTCAGCAGGTGGTGCGCCTGAGCATGCAGCGGATCGAGCAACTGGCGGACTCGGCCACCCGTGCCAGCACGGGCATCGAGAGCCTGAGCGCGGAGATCGACAATATCGGCAGCGTGCTGGATGTGATCAAGAGTGTGGCCGAGCAGACCAATCTGCTGGCCCTGAACGCGGCCATTGAAGCCGCCCGGGCCGGGGAGCAGGGCCGCGGCTTTGCCGTGGTGGCCGATGAGGTGCGGGCCCTGGCGCAGCGCACCCAGCAGTCCACCGAGGAGATCGCGCGGCTGGTGACGGCCCTGCATGCCGCGGCCGATGCCTCGGTGCAGCAGATCCAGAGCAGTGGCGAGCTGGTGAAGCTGGCGGTCAGCGATGCCCTGCAGACCGAAAGCGCCCTGGGCAGCATCGCCGCGGCCGTGTCATTGATCCAGCAGATGAACCAGCAGATTGCCGCCGCCGCCGAGCAGCAGAGTTCGGTGGCCGAAGAGATCAATCGCAGCGTCACCAGCATTCGCGCCAGCGCCGATCAGTCTTCCCTGGCCATGCAGGGCAACGCCGCGTCGAGCATCGAGTTGGCGCAGTTGGGCGTGGAATTGAAGGGGATGGTGGGGCATTTTCGCCTGTAGCGGCGGGAGGAGGGTGGTGCCAGCCAAGCCTTGGGCGGCGCGTGGAGCGCGGCCCAGGGCTTTTTTGTATCAGTCGTAGATGGCTTTCTTTTTCCAGTCGGCGTCGGCTTCCGCGGTCTTCAGGCCTTGGGTTAGCTCGTTGACCTCGTCTTCCGCCGGCTCCATGGTCGACAGCACCATGGCGTTGGCCCGAACCAGGAGTTTGTCCAGGTATTCCAGCTGTTCGCTGTAGACCTTCGGGTCAGGCTGTTTGCGCAGGTACTGCACGGCGCGCTCGAAGGCCAGGCGGGCTTGCCCCGGCTGGTTTTGTTGCAGGGCGTGTTGTCCCAGGTTGTTGAAGAACTCGATATGCAGCAGCACCAGGATATGGCGGATTTCCTTGATCCAGCGCTTGGCTTCGTTGGGTTGCAGGAAGCCGTCATGGGCAGCGCGGGTTACCTGGCCGTGCATGGCTTCCAGGAGGAAGCGCACATCCTTGGCCTTGGCTTCGGTCTGGATCGGCGATGGCGGGTTGTTCACCGGGATCGACTCGCCCTGGCCGACCAGGGCATTGAGCTCGTCCAGGCGCGGCTTGAGCTTGGTATCGGCCTTGTCGAGGTTGAGAATGCGCTGCACCACGTTGAGTTCCAGGCGGGTGAGCAGCAGTTTCAGCGCCGGCGTCATGAACTGGCCGGGGAAGGTTTCGGTGATTTCGCCACAGCGACGCAGGCGATCGTTGAGTTCGACCTTGGTGCGGGCCCTCTCCAGTTTGTTGTTTTCCACCACATGGTTCATGTAGCCAATGGCGATCAAAAGTGCGATCCCGGCTATTACCAGCAGGGTGATCATGAGTGGTGTCACCGTTAAAACCTCGTTATAGGATTTCGCGTGCGAGTGTAGTGGCTTGGCATATCGACGCATAGCGTCGCTCGACGAGCCGGGCAGAGGCGTGTTGCTTTTATAGAGGCATTGAAAGGTGGCAGGGGTGCCCGGGTTCAAATTGCCATCACCGCTAACGCAGGACTATAGCGTCTTGTCGAGTGACAGAATATAGGCGTCAAAGCCCGGACGACAGAAAACCTCGCGGCGCCTTGAAAAGCACCCCGAAGTCGTTGATTTAAATAAAGTTATATCTGGGGGTTGACGACCCCTGAAAGCATCCATAGAATGCGCGCCACTTTCAACGGAAAGCTTGAAGCAAAACGTTGAAGGAAGTGAATGTTGTAGCGTGTCCCCTTCGTCTAGTGGCCTAGGACACCGCCCTTTCACGGCGGTAACAGGGGTTCGAGTCCCCTAGGGGACGCCAATGCGGGAATAGCTCAGTTGGTAGAGCACGACCTTGCCAAGGTCGGGGTCGCGAGTTCGAGTCTCGTTTCCCGCTCCAATTTTAAACGGCACTGCCTTCGGGCGGGGTCGAGTGAAACCAGAAGCACATCTTCGGATGGGGTTCTGGACACCGAAACACACACCATGTGTTCCGGGTAGCGTGTCCCCTTCGTCTAGTGGCCTAGGACACCGCCCTTTCACGGCGGTAACAGGGGTTCGAGTCCCCTAGGGGACGCCATTTGCGGGAATAGCTCAGTTGGTAGAGCACGACCTTGCCAAGGTCGGGGTCGCGAGTTCGAGTCTCGTTTCCCGCTCCAAATTCACAAAAACGCCGCTCATCGAGCGGCGTTTTTGTTTGTCGGCGATTTATCCCGATAAAAAAGGCCCGCCAGTCTGACTGTGCGGGCCTTTTGTTTGCCTGGGTCTACAGCGTCAGCAGCAAGCGCCCGGCAAACAGCAGCAGGATCAGCCCCATGCAGCGCTCGAACCAATGCCCCAGGCGCATGAACAACAGGCGCACCCGAGGGCTGGAGAAGAACAGCGCGACGATCACGAACCACAACGCATTCACCAGGCACATCCAGGCGCCGTACAGGGCTTGAATGCTCAGTGGCGTGGTGGCGCTGACCAGGGTAGTGAAGATCGCCAGGAAGAACAGGGTTGCCTTGGGGTTGGTGGCATTGGTCAGGAAGCCCGTGCTAAAGGCTCGCAGCAGTGTCTGTTGCGGCTCATCGGAGGGCGCCTCGCCGGGAATGCTGGTCTTGGCCTTGCTGCGCAGCAGGCTGATGCCCAGGTACAGAATGTAGGCGCCGCCCAGGAGCTTGGCCGCGCTGAGCAGCCAGGGCGTGGCGTGCATCAGCGCGCCCACCCCCAGCAAGGTATAGAGCACATGCACCGAGATGCCGGCGCCGATGCCCAGGGCGGTGCAGACGCCGGTCACGCGGCCAAAGCGCACGCTCTGGCGAATGGTCACGGCAAAGTCCGGCCCGGGGGCGAGCACTGCGAGAAAGTGCACCAGGGCCAGGGCGAGAAATTCGCCCAGATAAGTGGACAGCATGGGAACTCCGTAAAGCAGGAAGAGGGATATCAGTCGAGGCTGTAGCTGACCGCAAGGGTGCCTTTCTTTTCCGTGATGGCATCGATCCGCACCCGCCCCAGTTGTTGCAGATGGCTGACATGGGTGCCGCCACAGCCATAGGCCGGCAGGTGGCCGAAGCTGATCTGGCGCGAGCCATCCAGCATCGAGGTATGGCGTTCAAGGTCGGCGGCTATCCATTGCGCAATCGCGTTCTGGACGGTCTCGCAGTCGATTGCCCGGGGTTGTTCCCCCGGTTTGAACGACACCCGTCCTTCGCCCGGCCAGTGATGGGCCTTGATCGGTATCCAGCCCTGGCTTTGCACGAAATGGCCGATCAGGTGCCCGGCCGAATGCATGCGGCTGTTGAACAGCCGTGAAGCTTCATCGACCCGGGCCTCGGCGGTTCCCGGCGCCACTGGTTGGCCCAGGTAATGCAGGATTTGCTCGCCTTGCTGGGCCACACGCAGTACCGCCGCCTGGCCAATCCAGCCGGTATCGCTGGGTTGGCCGCCACCCTGGGGGTGGAAGGGCGTGGCAGCGAGGGTGGCAACGAAGTGCTGTTCGTCAGGGATACAGCTCAGGACCTCGACAGAGGCCAGCAATGGGGCGTGTTGGTAATACAGGCGCAGCGTCATTTCTCTAACCCTGGAATTTCTGTGTTTTTTATTATGCGGCCCGGTTGAATGCGTGATAATCCGTTCGAAACTCAATGGACTATTGCGTCATGAGCATAAATCTACCCCTGCCACTGTTGGCGGAAATGGCCATTTTCGTGCGCGTCGTGGAAACCGGCAGCTTTTCCGAGGCTGCGCGCCAGCTGGGTTCGTCGCCGTCGGCGGTGAGCCGCAGTGTCTCGCGCCTGGAAAAGGCCCTGGCCACGCGGCTGCTGCAGCGCACCACGCGCAAGTTGCGCTTGAGCGACGGCGGCGAGGAAGTGTTCAAGCGCTGTAGCGAGATGGTCAGCGCGGCGCGTTCGGTGATGGAGGTCAGCGGCCAGTTCACCCATGAGGCCGAGGGCGTGGTGCGGGTCAGCGTGCCCAAGGCGGTGGGGCGCTTTGTGGTGCATCCGCATATGCCGGAGTTCCTGAGGCGCTACCCGAAGGTGGATGTGGAGCTGCTGCATGAAGACCGGGATATCGACCTGATCGACGACCATGTCGACCTGGCGATTCGCATCACCGACCGCCCGCCGCCCGGGCTGATCGGCCGCCAGTTGCTGCGCATCGATCACCTGCTGTGTGCCACCCCGCAGTACCTGGAGGAGCATGGCACGCCGCTGCATCCCCAGGATCTGCGCCAGCACAGCTGCATCTACCTGGGCGAGACCCCCAGCGATTCCCGCTGGAAATTCACCCAGGGCAGCAAGGCGGTGACCGTGGGGGTGCGCGGGCGCTACGCCGCCAACCACACCGGGGTGCGCCTGGATGCGGTGCTGCAGCACTTGGGCATCGGCAGTTTGCCGTACTTCACTGCGCGCCATGCCCTGGAGCAGGGGCAGGTGGTCCAGGTGCTGCCGGAGTGGACCTTCCTCGCCTCCTACCACGGCGGCGCCTGGCTACTGCATTCGCCGACCCGCTACCTGCCGCCCAAGCTGCGGGTATTTATCGACTACCTGGTGGAATGCCTGGCCAAGGAACCGACCCTGAACCGCCCTGGCAAAGTGGAACGCCCGCTGTAGGAACTGGCAGACGAAGGGTGACGCCAGGTCGATTTCGCCGGCAAGCCGGCTCCTGCGGGAGAGGCGGGGAAGACGCGCATAAAAAAGGCCCGCCGGTTGAACCGTGCGGGCCTTGGCTGCCTGAGGCGCAGCGATCAGTGCTTGCTGTCGTCGTCGGACAGGGCCAGCAGCTGTTTTTCCTGGTTCCAGTCGAAGGGCTCGTCGTTCTGCTCGGCTTCGTAGCGACGCTCCTCCAGGGTCTGGAACAGGTTGATTTCCTCGTCGGGCATGTAGTGCAGGCAGTCACCGGCGAAGAACCACAGCAGGTCGCGTGGCACCAGGTGGGCGATCTGCGGGTAGCGCTGCATGATCTGGCACAGCAGATCCTGGCCCAGGTACTGGCTTTCGATCGGGTCGATCGGCAGCGAGGCGCGCAGTTCGTCGAAACGCTCGAGGAACAGCGCATGGCTTTCCTCTGGAACCTGTTCGGCTTCTCCCACTGCCACCAGGATGCTGCGCAGGTGGTCGAGGAGGACGAGATGATCGGCGACGATATTGGACATGACAGGGTCCTCAAGAGCAAAACGGGCGCGGGAGTATATAGCTCCCGCGCCCGGTTTCATAATCGACCTGTGTTGCGGGGCTGACCCTCAGCGGATCTTGCCCGGGCTTGGCGCCAGCTCCTCCTTGGCGAAATCGTCCACATCGATAACCTTGCGCCGCGCTGCCTCGGCTTCGCGCAGGCTGTGGGCCTCGCCCGGCTGCAACACGCCAGCCTCCAGGGCCGCGTCGATCGCCGACTCACCGGCGGCTGGCTTGAGCTGGCCGCTTTTCAGCGCTTCGTGAAGTTTCTTCTGCAGTGGATGGGCCGCGCTGAGCAATTCGCAGGCCTGTTGCAGGGCGCCTACCGGGTCGTCTGCCGCTTGCGGGCGGTAGCAGCCGGCGAGTACCGCCTCCAGCGCCGGGTCGCCCTGGGCGCGGCCGATGATCGCCGCTACTTCCGCGTCCAGCCGGTCCGAGGGCCCGGTGTGGCGCCGGCCGAAGGGAAACACCAGCAACCGCAGCAGGCAGCCGAAGGTGCGGCTGGGGAAGTTGCGCAGCAATTCGTCCAGGGCTCGTTCGGAATGGCCGAGGCTTTCCTCCAGGGCCCAGCTCAGCAGTGGCTGCAGGTATTCCGGGGTGTCCAGGTCGTGGTAGCGCTTGAGCGCCGCCGAGGCCAGGTACAGGTGGCTGAGCACATCGCCCAGGCGTGCTGACAGGCGTTCGCGGCGCTTGAGCTCGCCGCCCAGAAGCATCATCGAGAAATCCGCCAGCAGGGCGAAGGCCGCGGCCTGGCGGTTCAGGGCACGGAAATAGCCCTGGCTGAGCTTGTCTCCCGGCGTGGCCTCGAAGTGGCCCAGGCCCAGGTTCAGCACCAGGCTGCTGGCGGCGTTGCTCACGGCAAAACCGATGTGCTTGAGCAGCAAGTCGTCGAACTCCTTGAGCGCCTGGTCATGGTCCGCGCGCCCGGCCAGGGCCATTTCCTTGAGCACGAAGGGGTGGCAGCGGATGGCGCCCTGGCCAAAGATCATCAGGTTGCGCGAGAGGATATTGGCGCCCTCCACGGTGATGAAGATCGGCGCGCCCTGCCAGTTGCGGCCTAGGTAGTTGTTGGGGCCCATGATGATGCCCTTGCCGCCGTGCACGTCCATGGCGTGGCTGATGCATTCGCGGCCGCGCTCGGTGAGGTGGTACTTGAGGATCGCCGACAGCACCGAGGGTTTTTCCCCCAGGTCCACGGCGTTGGCGGTGAGCATGCGCGCGCTGTCCATCAGCCAGGCGTTGCCGGCGAGGCGCGCCAGGGCTTCCTGGATGCCTTCGAAGGCCGCCAGCGGCACGTTGAACTGTTCCCGCACCTGGGCGTACTGGCCGGTCACCAGGCTGGTGAACTTGGCGGCGCCGGTGCCTACCGCAGGCAGGGAGATAGAGCGCCCCACCGACAGGCAGTTCATCAGCATCATCCAGCCCTTGCCGAGCATTTCCTGGCCGCCGATCAGGAAGTCCAGGGGAATGAACACATCCTTGCCGGAGTTGGGGCCGTTCATGAAGGCTGCGCCCAGGGGCAGGTGGCGGCGGCCGATTTCCACTCCGGGGGTGTCGGTGGGGATCAGCGCCAGGCTGATGCCCAGGTCTTCCTCGTCGCCCAGCAGGTGGTCCGGGTCATAGGCCTTGAAGGCCAGGCCGAGCAGGGTGGCCACTGGGCCCAGGGTGATATAGCGCTTTTCCCAGTTCAGCCGCAGGCCCAGGGTTTCTTCACCCTGCCACTGGCCTTTGCAGATGATTCCAGTGTCGGGCATGGCCCCGGCGTCGGAGCCGGCCAGGGGGCCGGTGAGGGCGAAGCAGGGGATATCGTCGCCCCGGGCCAGGCGTGGCAGGTAGTGATTGCGCTGTTCGTCGGTGCCGTAGTGCAGCAGCAGTTCTGCCGGGCCCAGGGAATTGGGCACCATTACGGTGGAGGCCAGGTCGCCGCTGCGGGTGGCGAGTTTCATCGCCACCTGGGAGTGGGCGTAGGCGGAAAAGCCCTTGCCGCCGTACTCCTTGGGAATGATCAGGGCGAAGAAACCATGCTGCTTGATATGGGCCCAGGCCTCGGCAGGCAGGTCCAACTGCTGGCCGATCTGCCAGTCGCTGACCATGGCGCAGAGTTCTTCGGTGGGGCCGTCGATAAAGGCCTGCTCCTCGTCGCTCAATTGGGCCTTGGGGTAGGCCAGCAGGGTGTTCCAGTCGGGGCGGCCGCTGAACAGTTCGCCGTCCCACCAGACGCTGCCGGCGTCTATGGCATCGCGCTCGGTCTGTGACATCGGCGGCAGGACTTTCTGCATCCAGGCGAACAGCGGGGCGCTGAAATACTTGCGCCGCAAATCGGGCAGCAGCAGTGGCGCGGCCACCGCCGCCAGCAGCACCCAGAACAGCAGCAACAGCCAGCCGGGAGCATGGCTGAAGGCGCCCATGGCCAGCAGGTAGACGGCCACCGCGCCGAGGGCGGGCAGGGGGGCGGTGCGGCGGTGGGCCAGGTAGGCGATGCCCCCCAGCAGAACCAGTATCCATAACAGCAGCATGTTCAATCCTCCGTGAAACCAGGGGGGGGCAAAATCACCCAAAGAGCTTAGTCGGCCTGCGCTCGGGCAGGAGGGCGGTGGCGTGCTGCGGTTGCTGTCGAGCCAGCGTGGCAGGCGCGCCTCAAGGGGTCGGACAGGCCATGATGTTTGGCATAAACGTCGTTATCCCTGTGCCGGTCGGGTCGCTAGACTCCAGGCTTCACTCGGAGGTTCAGCCCATGCACGAGTACCTGCGTCCCAGCCGCTTCATCGATAGTGACCACCCGGCGGTGGTGGAGTTCGCCGAAACTCATCGCGGTAGCGACGCCGATCCGCTGCAGCAGGCGGTGAGCCTCTATTACGCGGTGCGCGAGGCCGTACGCTACAACTTCTACGCCTTCAGTCAGGACCCCCAGACCCTGCGTGGCAGCCATGCCCTGGTGGCCGGCGAAAGCTATTGCGTGCCCAAGGCCACCCTGCTTGCCGCCTGTGCCCGGCATTGCGGGATTGCCGCGCGCATCGGCCTGGCGGATGTGCGCAACCACCTGTCCACGCCGCGGCTGCTGGAAATGCTGCGCAGCGATGTGTTCGCCATGCACGGCTACACCGAGTTGTATCTGCGCGGGCGCTGGGTTAAGGCCACGCCGGCCTTCAACCAGGGCCTGTGCGAGCTGTTCGATGTGGCGCCACTGGATTTCAATGGCCTGGAGGACAGCGTTTTCCAACCCTTCAATCGCCAGGGCGCGCAGTCGATGGAGTACCTGGTGGACCACGGGCAGTTCGCCGATGTGCCGGAGCAGTTCTTCTTCGCCCACCTGCAACAGTGCTATCCGCATCTGTTCCAGGACGGCGTGCAGGGTGATTTGAGTCGTGGCTGATCAGGCGTAGACTGCCCCGGCATTCATAACCGAGGGATGGTCATGCTGAAGATCTGGGGTCGCAAGAATTCGTCGAATGTCAGGAAGGCACTCTGGTGCGCCGAGGAGTTGGGGCTGGCCTATGAGTCCCTGGACGCTGGCGGTGCCTTCGGCGTGGTGGATACCCCGGAGTACCGGGCGCTGAACCCCAACGGGCGCATCCCGCTGCTGGAAGACGAGGGTTTTGTGCTGTGGGAGTCCAACACCATAGTGCGCTACCTGGCCGCCCGGCATGCCAGCGGCACGCACTGGTACCCGGCCGATGTGCAGGCCCGGGCCAGCGCCGAGAAATGGATGGACTGGACCACCTCGACCTTCGCCGAACCCTTTCGCCTGCTGTTCTGGGGCGTGTTGCGCACCCCGGCGCCCGAGCAGGACTGGGAGCGAATCAACGCCGCCAAGGCCACCTGCGCCGAACTGCTGGCCCGGGTCGACCAGGCCCTGGCCACGCAGCCGTATCTGTCCGGGAGCGAGATAGGCGTGGGTGATATTCCCCTGGGCAGCTTTATCTATGCCTGGTTCGAAATGCCCATCGAGCGCCCCGCGATGCCCCATCTGCAGGCCTGGTACCAGCGTCTGCAACAGCGCCCGGCCTATCGTCGGGCGGTGATGACCGCGTTGACGTGATACCCACTATCAATACGGGTGACTGTACTTGCGCGGCGTCGACCCGCAACATGGCGAGGTTCGGCGTCGTTGCAATCTCCGGCGACGCCCTTATCTATAAAAATCCCCCTTCTTGGTGCATGAATCCGATATGAGTTCCGCTCTGTCCATCCGGCAGCTAACCAAAACCTACGGCAACGGTTTCCAGGCCCTGAGTGGTATCGATCTGGACGTCGCCGAAGGTGACTTCTTTGCCCTGCTCGGCCCTAATGGGGCCGGTAAATCCACCACCATCGGCATTCTCTCCACCCTGGTGAACAAGACCAGCGGCACGGTGAATGTCTTCGGCCACGACCTGGACCGCTCGCCCGCGGCGCTCAAGCGCTGCCTTGGCGTGGTGCCCCAGGAATTCAATTTCAACCAGTTCGAGAAGACCTTCGATATTGTCGTGACCCAGGCCGGCTACTACGGCATTCCGGCGAAGATCGCCAAGGAACGGGCCGAGCAGTACCTGACCCAGCTCGGCCTGTGGGACAAGCGCGATGTGCCGTCGCGCTCGCTGTCGGGTGGCATGAAGCGTCGCCTGATGATCGCCCGGGCCCTGGTCCACGAACCGCGGCTGCTGATCCTCGACGAACCCACCGCCGGGGTCGATATCGAGCTGCGCCGTTCGATGTGGACCTTCCTCACCGAGCTCAACCAGAAAGGCATCACCATCATCCTCACCACCCATTACCTGGAGGAGGCTGAGCAGCTGTGCCGCAACATCGGCATCATCGACCACGGCACCATCGTCGAGAACACCAGCATGCGCCAGCTGCTGGGCCAGCTGCATGTGGAGACCTTCCTGCTCGATCTCAAGCACAACCTGAGCGTAGCGCCACAGTTGGCCGGTTACCCGACCCGGCTGGTGGACAGCCATACCCTGGAGGTGCAGGTGGACAAGTCGGCGGGCATTACCGCGCTGTTCGGCCAACTGGCCCTGCAGAATATCGAGGTGCTCAGCCTGCGTAACAAAACCAACCGACTTGAGGAGCTGTTCGTGTCCCTGGTGGAGAAGAATCTGTCGAAGGTGGCGGTATGAGTTCGGAGCTGAAACCCAACCTGGTGGCGCTCAATACCATCGTCTACCGCGAGGTCCGGCGCTTTACCCGGATCTGGCCGCAGACCCTGCTGCCGCCGGCCATCACCATGGTCCTGTATTTCGTCATCTTCGGTAACCTGATCGGCCGGCAAATCGGCGACATGGGTGGCTTCACCTATATGGAGTACATAGTGCCGGGGCTGATCATGATGTCGGTGATCACCAACTCCTACGGCAACGTGGTGTCGAGCTTCTTCGGCAGCAAATTCCAGCGCTCCATCGAGGAATTGATGGTGTCGCCGGTGTCGCCCCATACCATCCTGGTTGGCTACACCCTGGGCGGGGTGCTGCGCGGGCTGGCGGTGGGGGTGATAGTGACCCTGCTGTCGCTGTTCTTCACCAAGCTGCAGGTGCACCACCTGGGGGTCACGGTGCTGGTGGTGGTGCTGACGGCGACGATCTTCTCGCTGCTGGGCTTTATCAACGCGGTGTTTGCGCGCAACTTCGACGATATCTCGATCATCCCGACCTTTGTGCTGACGCCCTTGACCTACCTGGGCGGGGTGTTCTACTCGATCAACCTGCTGCCGCCGTTCTGGCAGACGGTGTCCCTGGCCAACCCGGTGCTGCACATGGTCAATTCGTTCCGCTACGGCATTCTCGGGGTGTCGGACATCAGCATCGGCACGGCGATCAGTTTCATGCTGGTGGCCACCGCGGTGCTGTACATCGGCTGCGCCCGGTTGCTGGTCAGCGGGCGCGGCATGCGTCAGTAATTCGCGTCACGGCGCCACGCAAAACGGCCTCCCTCGGGAGGCCGTTTGCGTTGTTCAGAGGCGCTGCTGCCTGCGCCGGGACCACTGGCGCGCTACCCACCAGCGCCAATAGAGCATGGTCAGGCAGTAGGCCAGGGCGCCCAGCACCAGGCCGGCCACCACCGAACCCAGGAGAAAGGGTTGCCACAGGGTGGCCAGCTGGCTGCTGATCCATTCCCAGGTCAACTCGTCGGGCAGGCTGCGCGGCGGCACGTTCATCAGCCAGGCCCCCAGCTGATAGGTGCAGAAGAACACCGGCGGCATGGTGATGGGGTTGGTTAGCCATACCAGGCTGACGCTGATCGGCATATTCCCCCGCAACCAGATGGCCAGCACCGCCGCCAGCAGCATCTGCATCGGAATCGGAATAAACGCTGCGAACAGACCCACCGCCATGGCCCGTGCCACCGAGTGCCGATTCAGGTGCCAGAGGTTGGCGTCGTGCAGCAAGGTGCCAAGAAAGCGTAAGGACTTGTGTTCCCGGATGCTGCTCGGATCGGGCATGTAACGTTTGAATAAGCGCCGGGGCATAAGGCTTCTCGATCAGGTCAGGCAGCGATTATGACCGGATTCTAGGCGGCGAAAATTCAGACATTGTGACAAATGATAAAGCCGCGCCGGCCAGCCTCGGCTAAGACCTGAGTAGGGACTGCCAAGGACGGGGCGGGATATGCGTACAGGGTTGCTAGCCCTGGCCACGGGGCTGCTGGCAGTGGTTGGCCTGCCGGCTTTACCGCCGGTCTGGTTGCTGGAGCTGATGGCCGTGCTGGGGCTGATGTTGTTGCCGTTTCGCAGCTACCCATTGGCGTTCTTCCTGTTCGGCCTGGCCTGGGCCTGTGCCTCGGCCCACTGGGCACTGGACGATCGGCTGCCATGGCGCCTGGAGGGCCAGACCCGCTGGCTCGAAGGGCGGGTCAGCGGCTTGCCGGAGCAGGGCGGCGGGGTGCTGCGTTTCGAGCTGCATGGGGCCCAGGCCCGGCGCGAGCGCCTGCCGCAGCGCATGCGCCTGGCCTGGCATGGCGGGCCGCCGGTAAACAGTGGCGAGCGCTGGCGCCTGGCGGTCACGCTGCGGCGTCCGGCGGGGCTGTTGAATCTTCAGGGGTTCGATCGGGAAGCCTGGTTGCTGGCCCGGCGCATCGGCGCCACCGGCACGGTCAAGGACGGGCAATTGCTGGCGCCGGCCCGCCAGGCCTGGCGCGATGGCTTGCGCCAGCGTCTGCTGGCGGTCGAGGCCCAGGGTCGCAGCGGTGCCCTGGCGGCCTTGGTGATGGGCGATGGTTCTGGGTTGACGCGCCAGGACTGGCAACTGCTGCAGGACACCGGCACCGTGCACCTGATGGTGATTTCCGGGCAGCACATCAGCTTGCTGGCCGGGGTGCTGTACCTGGCCGTGGCCGGGCTGGCCCGCCGC
This sequence comes from Pseudomonas sp. NFXW11, assembly GCF_049887815.1. Lineage (NCBI taxonomy): Bacteria > Pseudomonadati > Pseudomonadota > Gammaproteobacteria > Pseudomonadales > Pseudomonadaceae > Pseudomonas > Pseudomonas sp. NFXW11. The sequence continues at coordinate 311,713 of NZ_JAGEKI010000004.1, forward strand.
GGTTGGTGGCCCGAGCGCTGGCCCTGGCTGCCCTGGGCCTGTGCCCTGGCCTTTGCCGGGGCCCTGGGTTATGGCCTGCTGGCGGGGTTCGAGGTGCCGGTGCAGCGAGCCTGCGTGATGATTGCCCTGGTGTTGCTCTGGCGCCTGCGCTTTCGTCACCTGGGCAGTGCCTGGCCCCTGTTGCTGGCGCTCAACGGAGTGCTGCTGTACGAACCCCTGGCCAGCCTGCAAGCGGGGTTCTGGCTGTCCTTTGCTGCGGTGGCGATCCTCATCCTGACCTTCGCTGGCCGCCTGGGTGCCTGGCGCTGGTGGCAGGCCTGGACCCGTGCCCAATGGCTGATCGCCATTGGCCTGCTGCCGCCGCTGCTGGCCCTGGGGTTGCCCATCAGCCTCAGCGGGCCCTTGGCCAATCTGCTGGCGGTGCCCTGGATCAGCCTCCTGGTGCTGCCGCCGGCCCTGCTGGGCAGCCTGTTGCTGCCGCTGCCTTATATAGGTGAAGGCTTGCTGTGGCTGGCCGGTGGTTTGCTGGAGGGGCTGTTTCGGGTGCTGGGGTTGATTGCCCGCTGGTGGCCGGCCTGGGTGGCGCCGGCCCTGGCCGGGTGGGTCTGGGCCCTGGCTGCCCTGGGCGCGTTGTTGCTGCTATTGCCCCGAGGCCTGCCGCTGCGGGTGCTGGGCTGGCCGCTGTTGCTGCTGGTGGCCTGGCCGCCGCAGCCGCAGTTGGCCGAGGGTGAAGCCGAGGTCTGGCAGCTGGATGTGGGGCAGGGGCTGTCGTTCATTGTGCGCACCCGGGACCATGCGCTGCTGTACGACGCCGGGGCCCGGGTGGCGGATTTCGACCTGGGTGAGCGGGTGGTGCTGCCGAGCTTGCAGCGGCTCGGAATCAGGCAACTGGACCTGATGCTGCTCAGCCATGCCGATAACGATCATGCCGGCGGCGCCCTGGCGGTGCAGCGCGGCGTGGCCATAGCCCGGGTGCGCAGCGGCGAGCCTGCGGCCTTGCCGCAAGCCTTGCTGGCCCAGCCCTGCGAATCCGGGCTGAGCTGGCAGTGGAACCAGGTGCGCTTCACCCAGTGGCAATGGGTTGAGGCTCGGGATGGCAACCAGGCCTCCTGCGTGTTGCAGGTCGAGGCCCGTGGCGAGCGCCTGCTGCTGACCGGCGATATCGATGTGCACGCCGAGCGGGCGCTGCTCGACAGCCCGCTGGCGGTTCACACCCACTGGTTGCAGGCGCCCCATCATGGCAGCCGCACTTCATCGTCCATGGCCTTGCTGCAAAAGTTGGCGCCGAGGGCGGTGCTGATTTCCCGGGGCCGGGGCAATGCCTTCGGCCATCCCCATCCCGAGGTGCTGGCGCGCTATCGGCGCCTGGGGCTGCAGATCCATGACAGCGCCGAGCAGGGCGCGCTGAGCGTGCGCCTGGGCAGCTTCGGGCCGGTGCAGAGCCTGCGACAGCAACGGCGATTCTGGCGTGAGTCGCCATTAATGCCTTAAATAACCGTGGGTTATTAAAGCCTGCGAGGATGCGACATCACGGTCTTCGGTGCGTCCGGCCCCTATGTTAGAGTGGCGCACTTTTTCGAGGGGACTGTCACTGTGTGGGAATTGGTCAAATCCGGTGGTTGGATGATGTTGCCCATCATCCTGAGTTCCATCGCGGCTGTGGGCATCATTGCCGAGCGTTTGTGGACCCTGCGGGCCAGCCGTGTCACCCCGCCCCATCTGCTGGGCCAGGTCTGGCGCTGGATCAAGGACAAGCAGCTGAACAAGGAAAAACTCAAGGAACTGCGCGCCGATTCGCCCCTGGGCGAGATCCTCGCTGCGGGCCTGGCCAACTCCAAGCATGGCCGCGAGATCATGAAGGAGTGCATCGAAGAGGCCGCCGCCCGGGTCATTCATGAACTGGAGCGCTACCTCAACGCACTGGGCACCATCGCCGCCATGGCCCCGCTGCTGGGCCTGTTGGGCACGGTACTGGGCATGATCGATATCTTCAGCTCGTTCATGGGCTCGGGCATGACCACCAACGCCCATGTGCTGGCCGGTGGTATTTCCAAGGCGCTGATCACCACCGCTGCGGGCCTGATGGTGGGTATTCCCTCGGTGTTCTTCCACCGCTTCCTGCAACGCCGGGTCGATGAGCTGGTGGTGGGCATGGAGCAGGAAGCGATCAAGCTGGTGGAAGTGATCCAGGGCGACCGCGATGTCGACCTGGCCGAGGGCAAAGCGTGAAATTCCGTCGCAAGCCCCGGGAAACCGTGGACATCAACCTGGCCTCGTTGATCGACGTGGTGTTTATCCTGCTGCTGTTTTTCGTGGTCACCACCACCTTCACCCGGGAAACCGAGCTGCGGGTCGATCTGCCGGAAGCGGTCAGCGGCTCACCCGCCGAAGACCAGCAGGTCAAGCAGTTGGACATCGCCATCAGCGCCGATGGGGTGTACTCGGTGAACAACCAGGTGTTGCCCAAGAATGACCTGGACACCCTGATAGAGGCCTTGCAGAAGGAATCGGCCGGCGACACGCAGATGCCGCTGTCCATCAGCGCCGATGGCAAGACCCAGCATCAAGCGGTGATCACCGCCATGGACGCGGCCGGCAAGCTCGGCTTCAGCCATCTGCGCATGACCACCGTCGATGCGGCGCCGGCTCCCTGATGGCACTCTCCGATCGCCTGCTCGCCGCCTGGTATGAGGGCCACCCTGGGCTGCAACTGCTGCGGCCGCTGGAGTGGCTGTACCGCCGGGTGGTGGTGGGCAAGCGCCAGCGTTTCCTGGCCGGCGAGGGCGACATCTATCAACCGCCGGTGCCGCTGGTGGTGGTGGGCAATATCACCGTGGGCGGCACCGGCAAGACGCCGCTGATCCTGTGGCTGGTGGAGCATTGCCAGCGCCTGGGCCTGCGGGTTGGCGTGGTCAGCCGCGGCTATGGCGCCAAGCCGCCGCAACTGCCCTGGCGGGTAGCCGCCGACGACAGCGCCGAAGTGGCCGGCGACGAGCCGCTGCTGATCGTCCAGCGCTGCGGCGTGCCCTTGATGATCGATCCGGATCGCAGCCGCGCGGTGCAAGCCTTGCTGGCCGCCGAGCCGCTGGACCTGATCCTCTCCGATGACGGGTTGCAGCATTACCGCCTGGCCCGCGACCTGGAACTGGTGCTGATCGACGCCGCCCGTGGCCTGGGCAATCGCCGCTGTTTGCCCGCCGGGCCCCTGCGCGAGCCGGTGGAACGCCTGCAGAGTGTCGATGCGCTGCTGTACAACGGTGCCGCCGAGGATCGTGCCGACGGTTTCGCCTTTCATCTCAAGCCCTCGGCGCTGGTCAACCTGCACAGCGGCGAGCGCCGTGGGCTCGAACACTTCGCACCGGGCCAGGCGCTGCATGCGGTGGCCGGCATCGGCAACCCGCAGCGTTTCTTCAATACCCTCGAAACGCTACACTGGCGACCTGTCCCCCATGCATTCGCCGATCACGCTCAGTACAGTGCGCAGGCCTTGGCTTTCAGCCCGTCGTTGCCGGTGGTGATGACCGAGAAAGACGCGGTCAAATGCCGTGCTTTCGCTGCCGCCGACTGGTGGTACCTGGCGGTGGACGCGGTGCCGTCGCCGGCCTTCGTCGCCTGGTTCGACACCCAGCTGATGCGCCTGTTGCCTGATCGTCTGTTGCCTTAATCGCTTCTATCCAGGGAATCCTCATGGACACCAAACTGCTCGATATCCTCGCCTGCCCGATCTGCAAAGGCCCCCTCAAGCTCAGTGCCGACAAGACCGAACTGATCAGCAAGGGCGCCGGCCTGGCCTTCCCGGTTCGCGACGGGATCCCGGTGATGCTGGAAAGTGAAGCCCGTACCCTGACGGCCGAAGAGCGCCTGGACAAATGACCCGCGCTTTCACCGTGGTCATCCCGGCGCGTTATGCCTCCACCCGCTTGCCGGGCAAGCCGCTGCAGCTGATTGCCGGCAAGCCGATGATCCAGTGGGTGTGGGAGCAGGCGCGCAAAAGCAATGCCGAACGGGTGGTGGTGGCCACCGATGACCCGCGTATCGTCGAGGCCTGCCAGGGCTTTGGCGCCGAAGCGCTGCTGACCCGCGAGGATCACAACTCCGGCACCGACCGCCTGGCGGAAGTGGCGGCCAAGCTGAGCCTGGCGGCGGATGCCATTGTGGTCAACGTCCAGGGTGACGAGCCGTTGATTCCGCCGGTGGTGATCGATCAGGTGGCGGCCAACCTGGCGGCCCACACCGAGGCGCGCATGGCCACCCTGGCCGAGCCGATCGAGGATGTGCACACCCTGTTCAACCCCAATGTGGTGAAGGTGGTCAGCGACCTCAATGGCCTGGCCCTGACCTTCAGCCGTGCCACCTTGCCCTGGGCCCGGGATGCCTTTGCCCAGAACCGCGACCAGTTGCCGGAGGGCGTGCCCTATCGTCGCCATATCGGCATCTACGCCTACCGCGCCGGGTTCCTCCAGGACTTCGTCAACTGGGGCCCATGCTGGCTGGAAAACACCGAATCCCTGGAGCAACTGCGGGCCCTGTGGCACGGCGTGCGGATTCACGTTGCCGATGCCCTGGAAGCGCCGCCCACGGGCGTCGATACCGCCGAAGACCTTGAGCGCGTTCGGCGCCTGCTGGAGGCCTGATGCGGGTCTTGTTCGTTTGCCTGGGCAATATCTGCCGCTCGCCCACCGCCGAAGGTGTGCTGCGGCGCAAGTTACAGCAGGCCGGCCTGGGCGACCGGGTGCAGGTGGCCTCGGCCGGCACCAGTGACTGGCACGTGGGCAAGGCGCCGGATTCGCGCAGCCAGCAGGCCGCATTGCGCCGCGGTTACGACCTGTCGGCGCAACGCGCGCAGCAGGTCGGCAGCGCCGATTTCGTCGCCTACGACCTGATCTTCGCCATGGACCAGAGCAACCTGCGCCACCTCAAGGCCCTGCAACCGTCCCGTGGCAAGGCCGAGCTGGACCTGTTCCTGCGGCGCTACCAGGCGCCGCTGGATGAAGTGCCAGACCCTTACTACGACGGCGAGCAGGGCTTCGAGCAGGTGCTGGACCTGATCGAAGAGGCCTGTGACCGGCTGGTGATCGAATTGCAGGGGCGGTTATGAGCCTGGATATTCAAGCCGATGTTTCCCTCAAACCGTTCAACAGCTTCGGCGTCGAGGTCAAGGCGCAGTTGTTCGCCCAGGCCCATGCCGACGACGACGTGCGCGAGGCCCTGGCCTATTGCGCCGAGCGGCAACTGCCGCTGCTGGTGATTGGTGGCGGCAGCAACCTGTTGCTGACCGCAGATATCCAGGCCCTGGTACTGCGCATGGCCAGCCGCGGCATTCGTCTGCTCAGCGATGACGGGCAGCGGGTGGTGGTGGAAGCCGAGGCCGGGGAAACCTGGCATCCGTTCGTGCAGTGGACCCTGGAGCAGGGCCTGTCTGGTCTGGAGAACCTGAGCCTGATTCCCGGCACCGTCGGCGCCGCGCCGATGCAGAACATCGGCGCCTACGGGGTGGAGATCAAGGATGTGTTCGCCGGCCTGACCGCCCTCGACCGGCAGACCGGCGAGCTGCACGAGTTCGATCTGCAGCAGTGCCAGTTCGCCTACCGCGACAGCCTGTTCAAGCATCAGGCCGGCCGCTGGCTGATTCTGCGGGTGCGCTTCGCCCTGAACCGCGCCGAGCACCTGCATCTGGAGTACGGCCCGGTGCGCCAGCGCCTGACCGAGCAGGGCATCGAACAGCCGACGGCCCGCGATGTCAGCCAGGCGATCTGCAGCATCCGCAGCGAAAAACTGCCGGACCCGGCAGTGCTCGGCAATGCCGGCAGCTTCTTCAAGAACCCGGTGGTTGCGGCAACGCTCGCGGCAAGGATCAAAGAGGCTTATCCGGGGCTGGTGGGTTATCCCCAGGCCGACGGGCAGGTCAAGCTGGCCGCTGGCTGGCTGATCGAGCAGGCCGGCTGGAAGGGCTTTCGCGAGGCGGATGCCGGGGTCCATCGCCTGCAATCCCTGGTGCTGGTCAACTACGGCGCGGCCAGCGGCCTGCAGTTGCTGGCGCTGGCCCGACGCATCCAGCAGGACATCGCCGAGCGCTTCGGTGTCGAGTTGGAGATGGAGCCCAATCTGTACTAGGCCCACCCCAAACCTTGTGCAGTTGAAGAAAAAGCCTTGCCCGGATGATATTCGGGCAAGGCTTTTTTGTTAATTGCGGCTTAACTTAGCAGGCTAAGAATCAGTTTTCCGCTGTTCCAAGAGGCCCGGTGAAGCCCTGTCTTCATTAGAGAGCCCGATTAGCCTGAGCCGATCTGCGTCTGCTGCGGCCGTGCTGCAAGCTGGCAGATAGCTCGACCCCATCACTCACAGAATGCGGGCGTGCCCATGATTACCCTGAAGCTCAACGGTCAAGATCATCCACTGGACGTCACCGAGGACATGCCGCTGTTGTGGGCCATCCGCGATGTGGCGGGTTACAGCGGCACCAAGTTCGGCTGTGGCATGGGCCTGTGCGGCGCCTGCACCGTGCATATCGACGGAGACCCGGCGCGCAGCTGCATCACCCCCAGCGGTGCGGTGCTGGGCAAGAACGTCAGCACCATCGACTACCTGCACCGCGACCCGGTGGGGCAGGTGGTGCAGCAGGCCTGGCTGGATGTGGCGGTGGCCCAATGCGGCTACTGCCAGGGTGGGCAGATCATGTCGGCGACCGCCTTGTTGAAAGTTCACCCTGACCCCAGCGATGAGCAGATCGAGGAGGCCATGCTCGGCAATATCTGCCGCTGCGGCACCTATAACCGGATCAAGACCGCGATCCGCCAGGCCGCTCGCCATCTGCAGGAGGCCAAGGCATGAATCATCTGCCGAGGGACTTTGCCCTGAGCAACCTCAGTCGCCGGGGTTTTCTCAAGGGGGCGGGCGCCACCGGAGCCCTGGTGCTGGCGGCGAGCTGGGGCTGGCCGCAGGCGTTTGCCGAGGACCAGAAGTTCGGTGCCGAGGGCATGCCCCATGGCTGGGTCGATGACCCCAAGGTGTATCTGAGCATCGACGCCGACGGTAGCGTCACGGTGATCTGCAACCGTTCGGAAATGGGCCAGGGCGTGCGCACCAGCCTGAGCATGGTGGTGGCCGACGAGCTGGAGGCCGATTGGGCGCAGGTCAAGGTCCGCCAGGCGCCGGGAGATGAAGCGCGTTATGGCAACCAGGACACCGATGGCTCGCGCAGCATGCGCCACTGGTACGAGCCCATGCGTCGCTGTGGCGCGGCGGCGCGGAGCATGCTGGAGCAGGCCGCCGCCGCGCAGTGGCAGGTGCCCGTGGCGGAGTGTCGGGCACAATTGCACAAGGTGATTCACCAACCCAGTGGTCGTGAACTGGGCTATGGCGCCCTGGCCGCGGCTGCCGGGGCCCTGGCGGTGCCGCCGCGGGACAGCCTGCGGCTCAAGCAGCCGGCGGAATTTCGCTATATCGGCAAGGAGGCGACGCGCGCCATCGACGGCCAGGACATCGTCAATGGCCGTGCGCAGTACGGCGCCGATGTGCATTTCGACGGCATGCTGTTTGCCGCGGTGGCGCGGCCTCCGGTGTATGGCGGCAAGCTCAAGTCGCTGGATGACAGTGCTGCGCTGAAGGTGCCTGGGGTGCTCAAGGTATTGCCTATCGACAGTCGTCCGCTGCCTTCCGAGTTTCAGCCCCTGGGCGGCGTGGCGGTGGTGGCGAGCAACACTTGGGCGGCGATCAAGGGCCGCGATGCGTTGAAGATCGAATGGGACGACGGGGTCAATGCCGGCTACAACTCGGTGGAGTACCGCAAGCAGCTGGAGGCCGCGGCGCACCAGCCGGGCAAGGTGGTACGCAACACCGGCAACCTGGATCAGGCCTTGAGCGATGCCCCCAGCAGCCTGGAGGCGACCTATTACCTGCCGCACCTGACCCAGGCGCCCATGGAGCCGATGGTGGCGGTGGCGCGTTTCGACAATGGCCGCTGCGAGGCCTGGGCACCGAGCCAGGCGCCGCAAGTGACCCGCGAGCGGATCGCCGAGCGCCTGGGCATCGGCTTCGACCAGGTCACGGTCAATGTCACCCTGCTGGGCGGTGGCTTCGGGCGCAAATCCAAGCCGGATTTCATTCTTGAGGCGGCAATCCTGGCCAAGGCCTTTCCCGGCAAGGCGCTGCGGGTGCAGTGGACCCGGGAAGACGATATCCATCACTCGTATTTCCATACGGTGTCGGCGGAGTACCTCAAGGCCGGGCTGAACCAGGACGGCATGCCGGCGGCTTGGCTGCATCGCACAGTGGCGCCGAGCATCACCGCGCTGTTCGCCCCGGGGATGAATCATGAGGCCGCCTTCGAGCTGGGCATGGGCTTTACCAACATGGCCTATGCGATTCCCAATGTGCGCCTGGAGAATCCCGAGGCCGCGGTGCATACCCGGGTGGGCTGGTACCGCTCGGTGTCGAATATTCCCCATGGTTTCGCCATTCAGAGTTTTGTCGACGAGCTGGCGCACAAGGCCGGCCAGGACCCCTTGAAGTACCAGCTCAAGCTGTTGGGGCCGGATCGGCGGATCGATCCGCGAACCCTGAGCGAGGAGTGGAACTACGGCGAATCCCCCGAGCGTTACCCGATCGACACCGGGCGCCTGCGCGCGGTGCTGGAAACCGCGGCCCAGGCCGCCGGCTGGGGGCGTGCGTTGCCCAAGGGGCGTGGCCTGGGGCTGGCGGTGCACTACAGCTTTGTGACTTACGTGGCGGCGGTGATCGAGGTGGAGGTCAAGGACGATGGCAGCCTGATCGTGCACAAGGCCGATATCGCCGTGGATTGCGGCCCGCAGATCAACCCCGAGCGGATTCGCTCGCAGTTCGAGGGCGCCTGTGTGATGGGCCTGGGCAATGCGGTGCTGGGGGAGATCAGCTTCAAGGATGGCAAGGTGCAGCAGGACAACTTCCATATGTATGAGGTGGCGCGCATGTCCCTGGCGCCGAAGGAGATACAGGTGCACCTGGTGACTCCGCCGGGCGAGGTGCCCCTGGGCGGAGTCGGCGAGCCGGGGGTGCCGCCGATTGCCCCGGCCCTGTGCAACGCGATTTTCGCCGCCACCGGCCAGCGCATCCGCAACTTGCCGGTGCGCTACCAGTTGCAGGGCTGGCAGCAGGCCGGTGCCTGATGGACAGCGTTGATCTGAATGTCTTGCGCAGTGTCCTGGAGTGGCGACGTGCCGGGCGTGGCGTGGTGCTCTACAGCGTGGTGCAGACCTGGGGCAGTGCACCGCGACCACCGGGGGCCATGCTGGCCCTGCGTGACGATGGGGTGGTGATCGGCTCGGTGTCCGGTGGTTGCATCGAGGACGACCTGATCACTCGCCTTGGGGATGGTCGCCTGTGCCTCTCCGGGCCGCCGGTGCAGTTGCTGACCTATGGCGTGACCCAGGTGGAGGCGGCGCGTTTCGGCTTGCCCTGTGGCGGTACCCTGCGCCTGGTGGAGGAACGGGTTGGCGATCCGTCCTGGGTGGCCGAGCTGCTGCAGCGTTGCGAGGGGCACCAGATAGTGGCTCGCGAGCTGCACCTGCAAAGCGGCCGGGTGCAGCTCAAGGCGGCGAGCAGGAATGATCAACTGTTGTTTGACGGGAGCACCTTGCGGGCTATTTATGGGCCGCGTTGGCGCCTGCTGCTGATCGGTGCCGGTCAGCTGTCGCGCTATGTGGCGCAGATGGCGCGCCTGCTGGATTTCCAGGTGCTGGTCTGCGATCCGCGCCAGGAATTCGTGCAGGGCTGGGACGAGCAGGATGGCCGTTTTGTCGCCGGCATGCCCGACGATGCAGTGCTGGCCATCGAGCCCGACGAACGCACGGCGGTGGTGGCTTTGACCCATGATCCGCGCCTGGATGACATGGCACTGCTGACGGCGCTGGATTCCCGGGCCTTCTATGTCGGGGCCCTGGGTTCCCGGGTCAATAGCCAGAAGCGTCGGGACAATCTGGCGCTGCTGGGGCTGTCGGCCGAGGCGATCGGGCGCTTGCACGGGCCGGTCGGCCTGTATATCGGCAGCCATACGCCGGCGGAAATCGCCTTGTCGCTGCTGGCGCAGATCGTGGCGCTGAAGAATGGAGTGGAGCCGGTGCCGGGCAAGGTGTCGCCAGGCCGGATGGAGGTTATCGGGTGAAGGCCATGCCCGCTGCGGTGATTCTCGCGGCGGGGCAGGGCAGTCGCTTTCGCCAGGTGGCGGGTGCCGACCAGGACAAGCTGCTGGCCGCCTGTCGCGGGCGCGATGGGGTGGTGCGCCCGGTGCTTGAGCAGGTATTGCTGAACTTGCCCCCGGGGCTTGAGCGCAGGGTGCTGGTGACCACCGCGGAGCGCGGGCAGGTGGCCGAACTGGCCAGGGCTTATGCCTGCCAGGTGGTGCTGCTGGAGTCGGCGGGGATGGGGCATAGCCTGGCTGCAGCGGTGGCGGCCAGCGAGGAGGCCGCGGGTTGGCTGGTGCTGCTGGGGGATATGCCTTTTATCCTGCCGGCCACCGTGCAGCAGGTGATTGCGGCCATGACTGAGGCGGGGATCTGTGTGCCCAGGCTTGGCACGGTCCTGGGGCATCCGGTGGGTTTCGGTCGAGCCTATGGCAAGGCGTTGCAGGGCTTGTCCGGGGATCGTGGTGCCAAGCCCTTGTTCGCTTCGGGCCAGGTGCTGGAAGTCTCGGTGACTGACCCGGGGGTGCTGTGGGATGTGGATCGGCCCGAGGCGCTGGTCTATCGATAGCGCTAAAGGGCGCAGGCATAAAAAAGCCCCATCCGGTGACCCGGACGGGGCTTTTTCATTGACCGCTGAAATCAGACGAGAGGTTTAGGCTCGTGCTGTTTTTCTTCGGTGTGCACAACGTGAGGGGCTTCCTCGACGGCCGGGGCCGCTTGCCCTGCCACAGGCTCATCGACGGGTGCCGGTGCCACTTCAGCCACTTCTACCGGTGCTGGAGCTGGCTCGGCCACCGGGGCCTCTACCACGGCAGGCTCGACGACCACGGCTTCGGCCGGGGCAGCAGTGGCAGCCAGTTCGGCTTCCTTCTGCAGGCGCTCGGCTTCACGCTTGCGACGACGCACTTCGCGCGGGTCGTTCGGGGCACGGCCGTTGCTGGTCAGGGCGCTGGCTGGAGCCGCTTCGATGGCTGGAGCTGGCACTTCGGCTACCACGGGGGCGGCTACGGGTGCTGGCTCTTCAACCTGGGCAGGTTCCTGGGCAACCACTGGCTGCGGGGCGGCTACTGGCTCGACGACAGCAGCTGGAGCTTCCTGAACCGGCTCTGGGGCTGGCTCTGGGGCTTTTTCTTCAGCCACAGGGGCTGGAGCTGCTTCTACGACAGGCTCGGCAACCTCTGGCTGCTGTTGCACGACCTCGGCGGGTTCGGCAGCCACTGCAACCTGAGCGGGCTCAGCTACAACCGGAGCAGCCTCGACCACTGGAGCCACTTCAACTGCCGGGGCTACAGGTGCTACCACCGCAGTGGTGGCTTCGACCGCAGGAGCTTCGACAGCCTTTTCTTCTACCGCAGCGGTAGCGCGTTCGGCCTGCTGGTGAGCTTCGGCTTCAGCCGTGGCGCTGATGGCCGTGCTGGCGACTGCGGCAGTGACGGCCAGGCCGGCAGCCAGATCGGCGCTGCTTGGCTCTTCGGCGCTTTCTTCGCTGCCTTCGATCTCATTGCCGTTGGCATCACGCTGACGCTCGCGACGGTTGCTGCGACGACGCTGGCCGCGGGAGCGACGACGTGGACGTTCGCCTTCGGCGTTGTCCTGGCCTTCTTCCTGCAGTTGCTCTTCGTTCGGCAGGGCTTCTTCTTCGCTGGCGGCGACGGCCTGAGCCTGCTCGGCGCGTGGTTGACGCTCTTCACGTGGTGGACGTGGCTGACGCTCTTCACGCGGTGGGCGAGCCGGACGCTCTTCGGCAACCACGGCGGCGGTAGCAGCGGCTGCGGCTGGAGCAGCGTCCAGAGGTTCGCGCAGTTCGCGCACGCGCTCTTCACGCTCGCCGCGCGGCTTGCGTTCTTCGCGCGGGGCACGTGGCTGGCGCTCTTCGCGTGGTGGACGTGGTGCGCGTTCTTCGCGGCTCACTTCCTCGCGAGGCTCGCGCAGTTCCCGTGGCTGACGCTCCTCACGTGGTGCGCGTTCTTCACGCGGCGCACGCTCTTCCCGCGGCTTGCGCTCTTCATCGCGGCGACCGTTACGGTTGCGGCTCTGCTGGCGACCGTTGCGACGTTCTTCATTGCTGCGAGCCGGACGCTCGGTAGCTGGTTTTTCCACCACTACTGGAGCTGCTGGCTCTTCCTTGGTGGCGAACAGGCTGACCAGGGACTTGACCAGGCCCTTGAACAGGCTTGGCTCGGCCACTGGGGCAGGAGCGGCGACCGGAGCGGGGGCTTCGGTTGGCACTGGGGCGTTGGCGCGAGCCGGGGCAGTCTTCACCGCGGCTTCCTGGCGAACCAGGGTGCGGGTGGCGGCGGCCGGTTGAGCTTCTTCGGCTTCGGCAGCGGCAGCAGCGATTTCGTAGCTGGACTGGGCGTTGTTGGCTTCCGGGCTGTCATCACGCAGGCGCTGGACTTCGAAGTGCGGCGTTTCCAGGTGATCGTTCGGCAGGATGATAATGCGCGCACGGGTACGCAGTTCGATCTTGGTGATCGAGTTGCGTTTTTCGTTGAGCAGGAAGGCTGCGACCGGAATCGGCACCTGGGCGCGAACTTCGGCGGTGCGGTCTTTCAGGGCTTCTTCTTCGATCAGGCGCAGGATCGCCAGGGACAGCGATTCGACGTCACGGATGATGCCGGTGCCGTTGCAGCGTGGGCAGACGATGCCGCTGCTTTCACCCAGGGATGGGCGCAGGCGCTGACGGGACATTTCCAGCAGGCCGAAGCGCGAGATGCGACCGATCTGCACGCGGGCGCGGTCGGCTTCCAGGCATTCACGGACTTTCTCTTCCACGGCGCGCTGGTTCTTGGCCGGGGTCATGTCGATGAAGTCGATGACGATCAGGCCGCCGATATCACGCAGGCGCAGCTGGCGAGCGATTTCTTCCGCTGCTTCCAGGTTGGTCTGCAGGGCGGTTTCTTCGATGTCGCTGCCTTTGGTGGCGCGCGCCGAGTTGATGTCGATGGACACCAGGGCTTCGGTCGGGTCGATGACGATGGAGCCGCCGGAAGGCAGTTCGACGACGCGCTGGAAGGCGGTCTCGATCTGGCTTTCGATCTGGAAGCGGTTGAACAGCGGCACGCTGTCTTCATACAGCTTGATCTTGCTGGCGTACTGCGGCATCACCTGGCGGATGAAGGTCAGGGCTTCGTCCTGGGCTTCAACGCTGTCGATCAGCACTTCGCCGATGTCCTGGCGCAGGTAGTCGCGGATCGCGCGGATGATGACGTTGCTTTCCTGGTAGATCAGGAAGGGGGCGGAACGATCCTGGGACGCTTCCTTGATCGCGGTCCAGAGTTGCAGCAGGTAGTCGAGGTCCCACTGCATTTCTTCGCTGCTGCGACCCAGGCCGGCGGTGCGCACGATCAGGCCCATGTCGGCCGGGGCTACCAGGCCGTTCAGCGCTTCACGCAGTTCGTTGCGCTCTTCGCCTTCGATGCGGCGGGAGATGCCGCCGGCGCGCGGGTTGTTCGGCATCAGCACCAGGTAGCGACCGGCCAGGCTGATAAAGGTGGTCAGGGCTGCACCCTTGTTGCCACGCTCTTCTTTCTCGACCTGAACGATGACTTCCTGGCCTTCGCTCAGGACGTCCTTGATATTGACGCGGCCTTCGGGGGCTTTCTTGAAGTATTCGCGGGAGATTTCTTTGAGGGGCAGGAAGCCGTGGCGCTCAGAGCCGAAATCGACAAAGGCAGCCTCGAGGCTAGGTTCGATACGAGTGATGCGGCCCTTGTAGATGTTGGCCTTCTTCTGCTCGCGTGCACCGGACTCGATGTCCAGGTCGTAGAGGCGCTGGCCATCTACCAGGGCAACACGCAACTCTTCGGGTTGAGTTGCGTTAATCAGCATTCTTTTCATGTAGTACCGTCGGTTTCCGGGCTGCCGGAAACGGCGTTCGGCACACACGACTTCTCACGGTCGGTGTCAGGTGCGTCAGGAGTACTTGAGCACTCCAGTGTCTAGCGAGGTTCGTCCAAGTAACTCTAATGACTCAAGTAGCCAAGAACGAAGTCGCGACTCACGCGTCCTGCTTGCTGTGGTGACTAAGGCACCGCTTAAGCAAATGTCTTTCAGGAGGAGGAATCAACCGGCGACTGTGGACGAGATGAAGCGTCTTGAATAAAGCCTAATGCTACACAGTCCGACGGTTGTGCATCTCCACCCTACACGTATCCCTGATAATTCGGGTGCTGCCGCGCGCAGATTCCGCAGCGGGTTGGCATTTACCGTGAACTCCGAAAGGGGAGGTCACGCATCATGGCTAAAGGCGTAGTTTCCGTAACTTCCACTCGGGGTTGTCAGGCGCTGACTGCACTTTGTGAACTGGCCGTTAATCGCTGCATAAAAGGCGAGTGAGTACTCAGCTTTTTACGGGTTTCAGGCCTTATGTCACCTGCGCTTGTTACAGCGTCGAACTTGTCCGTTAGGTAGCGAGAGTTGCGTAGGACGGCCTTGCGTCCTGATGAATTGCGTTGGTCAGGGCCGGCTGTTTGCCGCTGTTCCGCTGTCCAGCCGCTTTTGGCGGCGTTCGCGACTATAGCAGCAATCATTAAGTGCTTCAAATCCATAAAAAATTGTTATCATTCGCGCCATGACGACTACTGCCCCCTCGACTCCAGGCGTTCAAATGCTTGAGGTCACGCCGGAATATGCCGGCCAACGTATTGATAACTTCCTTCTTGCCCGGCTCAAAGGCGTGCCCAAGACCTTGATTTATCGCATTTTGCGCAAAGGCGAAGTGCGAGTGAACAAGGGGCGGATCAAGCCCGAGTACAAGCTGCAGGCCGGTGACGTGGTGCGCGTGCCGCCGGTGCGCGTGCCGGAACGCGACGAGCCGGTGCCGCTGGCGCAAGGTTTGCTGCAGCGCCTGGAGGCCTCGATCGTCTTCGAAGACAAGTCCCTGATCGTGATCAACAAGCCTGCCGGTATCGCCGTGCATGGCGGCAGCGGCTTGAATTTCGGGGTGATCGAAGCCTTTCGTCAGTTGCGTCCCGATGCCAAGGAGCTGGAGTTGGTGCATCGCCTCGATCGCGATACTTCCGGCCTGCTGATGATCGCCAAGAAGCGCAGCATGTTGCGTCATCTGCATGCGGCATTGCGTGGCGACGGTGTGGACAAGCGCTACATGGCGCTGGTGCGCGGTCACTGGGCGACCTCGATCAAGCAGGTGCGGGCGCCGTTGCTCAAGAGCAACCTGCGTTCCGGCGAGCGCATGGTCGAGGTCAATGAGGAGGGCAAGGAGGCCTTGACGGTGTTCAAGGTGCTGCGCCGCTTCGGTGATTTCGCAACCATGGTCGAGGCCAAGCCGGTTACCGGGCGTACTCACCAGATTCGCGTGCATACCCTGCATGCCGGGCATTGCATTGCCGGTGACAGCAAGTATGGCGACGATGACTTCACCCGCGAGATTCGCGAGTTGGGGGGTAAACGCCTGTTTCTCCATGCCTATATGTTGACCGTGCCGCTGCCCGACGGCGGTGAGTTGAAACTGCAGGCCCCGGTGGACGAGATGTGGGCCAAGACTGTGGAGCGCCTCAGTGCACCCTGATTACCAGCTGCTGATCTTCGATTGGGACGGCACCCTGGCCGACTCCATCGGTCGGATTGTCGAGTCGATGCATGTGTCTGCCGATCGTTCGGGGTTTGCCCGTCGTGATGATTTCTCCGTCAAGGGCATCATCGGGTTGGGCTTGCCGGAGGCGATTCGCACCCTGTATCCGGATATCGACGAGGCTCAGCTAGTAGCCTTTCGTCAGCATTACGCGGATCACTACATCGCCCTGGAGGCCGAGCCTTCACCGCTGTTCGCCGGTGTGGTGCAGTCGCTGGAGGCGTTTCGGGCTGAGGGTTATCGCCTGGCGGTCGCCACCGGCAAGGCGCGCCGCGGGCTGGATCGAGTGCTCAAGGCCCATGGTTGGGAGGGGTACTTCGATATCACTCGGGCGGCCGACGAGACCGCCAGCAAGCCGCATCCGCTAATGCTGGAGGAAATTCTTGCCCATTGCGGCGTCGGTCCTCGGCAGGCGTTGATGGTGGGCGATTCGTCCTTCGACCTGATGATGGCGCGCAATGCTGGCATGGATTCGGTTGCCGTGAGTTACGGCGCTCAGTCCATCGAGGCGTTGCAGGTGTATGAGCCGCGGTTGTCCATCGATCATTTTCCACAGTTGCATGCCTGGCTCAGCCAGGGTGCCGAATAAGATTTTCTTGGGGTAGCAGGCATGAGTGACGAATGGAAGGCGCCAGCCAAGTCTGGCGCTGAAGGTGCTGATGACAAGAGCTGGAAGCTGCTGGAGAAGACGCTGTTGGCCGGTGTCCAGGAGCAGCGTCGCTCGCGGCGCTGGGGGATTTTCTTCAAGCTGTTGACCTTTGTGTACCTGTTTATCGCGCTGGTGCTGTTCTCGCCATTGATGACCATGGAAAAGAACGCGACCCGTGGTCCGGGCTACACCGCGGTGATCGATATCGCCGGGATCATCGCCGACAAAGAGCCTGCCAGCGCAGACAATATTGTCGGCAGCCTGCGCACGGCTTTCGATGATCCCAAGGTCAAGGGCATCGTCCTGCGCATCAATAGTCCGGGCGGCAGTCCGGTGCAGTCCGGTTATGTCTATGACGAGATCCGTCGCCTGCGTGCCTTGCACAAGGACACCAAGGTCTATGCGGTGATCTCCGATCTCGGGGCTTCCGGTGCCTACTATATTGCCAGTGCCGCTGACCAGATCTATGCCGACAAGGCCAGCCTGGTGGGTTCGATTGGTGTTACGGCGGCCGGCTACGGGTTTGTCGGCACCATGGAAAAGCTCGGGGTCGAGCGCCGCACCTATACCTCTGGCGAGCACAAGTCGTTCCTCGATCCGTTCCAGCCGCAGAAACCCGAAGAGACTCAGTTCTGGCAGGGCGTGCTGGATACCACCCATCGCCAGTTCATTGCCAGCGTCAAGCAGGGGCGTGGCGAGCGTCTCAAGGACAAAGAGCATCCCGAGCTGTTCTCGGGGCTGGTCTGGTCGGGGGAGCAGGCCTTGCAGTTGGGCTTGATCGATGGCCTGGGTAGTACCAGCTTCGTGGCGCGGGATGTGATTGGTGAAAAGGAGCTGGTGGACTTCACCGTCCAGGAGTCGCCCTTCGATCGCTTCTCGAAGCGCCTCGGTGCCAGTGTGGCCGAGCAGCTTGCCCTGTGGATGGGGTTCCAGGGGCCGACCTTGCGTTAATCGCCTGAACTGCGTGAAAGAGCCGGCCCGAGTGCCGGCTTTTTTAGTGGTGGGTCAGGGGATTTGCACGCCTTCGGCCAACAGCATGTCCACCAGGCGGATCAGTGGCAGGCCCACCAGGCTGGTGGCGTCGCTGCCTGCGGTGCTCTGGAACAGGCTGACTCCCAGCCCTTCAGCCTTGAAGCTGCCCGCGCAGTCGAAGGGTTGCTCGCGGTGCAGGTAGCGTTCGATGCGCGCGCTGTCGAGATGGCGCATGTGTACCGTGAAGGGGATGCAGTCGACCTGGCAATGGCCTGTCTGGCTGTTGAGCAGGGCCAGGCCGGTGAGGAAGGTCACGCTGGCGCCGCTGGCGTCCAGCAGCTGTTGCCGGGCTTTTTCAAAGGTGTGGGGCTTGCCGATGATTCGCTCGCCGAGCACTGCGACCTGGTCCGAACCGATGATCAGGTGGCCTGGGTAGGTGCTGGCAAGGGTGCGGGCCTTTTCTTCGGCCAGGCGTTGTACCAGCGCGCTGGCGCTCTCGCCGGGGCGGTGGTTTTCATCGATATCGGGAGCGCTGCAACTGAACGGCAACTGCAGGCGGGACAGCAATTCCCGGCGGTAGGCCGAGCTTGAGGCGAGTAATAAAGGCAGCATGTGCATCTCCTGGAGCCGGCCGGGAATTCTAGCGAGGCTTGCTGGTGACGGACAGGGCTGAATTTCCTTTGACATGGCTGGGGGCATCCCTATAATGCTGCGCCTATGTTGAATGACCCGATTCCATCTCACGTTGACCCGCGCAAATTGGCTGATCGTGGCACCACCCTTGAAGGTGAGGTGCTGCTGGCCGATTTGGAGAGACTCTGCGACCCGCTTTCCGACAACGTCGGTACGGTGCAGGCTAAATTCGTTTTCGAGCGCGACGAGCGTAAGTCTGTGGTTATCCACAGCTCTATCGACGTCGAAGTCAAAATGGTTTGCCAGCGTTGTCTTGAGCTGGTCACCCTGCCGATCCACAGCGAGTGCAGTTACGCAGTGGTGAAGGAGGGTGCAAATACCCAGTCGTTGCCGAAAGGTTATGACGTGCTGGAACTGGGCGAAGATCCTTTGGATCTGCAGGCATTGATCGAGGAAGAGCTTTTGCTTGCCCTGCCAATCGTGCCTGCTCATCATCCGGAAGAATGCCAGCAGCCGGACGGGCTCGACGAGCCCGAGCCGAGCGAGGACGAGGTAACGCGGTCCAACCCGTTCAGTGTATTGGCGCAGTTAAAGCGTGACCCAAACGTTTAGGAGTTAATCAATTATGGCTGTTCAGCAGAACAAAAAATCCCGCTCTGCCCGTGACATGCGTCGTTCCCACGATGCTCTCGAGGCTAGCGCCCTGTCCGTAGAAAAGACCACCGGTGAAGTTCACCTGCGTCACCACGTATCGCCAGAAGGCGTATACCGTGGTCGTAAAGTGATCGACAAGGGCGCTGACGAGTAATCCTTGTCCGCTCAAGTCATCGCGATTGACGCAATGGGCGGGGACTTCGGTCCCCGCAGCATTGTTCAGGCCAGTATTGCTTGCCTGTCTGCCACCCCCTCGCTGCACCTGACCCTGGTGGGTCAACCCTCCCTTCTTGAAGAACTGATTGCCGCTCATTCGGCGGTGGATCGCGCGCGCCTGACTATTGCTCCGGCGAGCGAAGTGATCACCATGGACGAAAAGCCCTCCCAGGCCCTGCGTGGCAAGCCTGATTCCTCGATGCGCGTGGCCCTTGAGCTGTTGCGCGAAGAGAAGGTCCAGGCCTGCGTCAGTGCTGGCAACACCGGGGCGCTGATGGCGTTGTCGCGTTATGTGCTCAAGACCCTGCCTGGCATTGATCGGCCGGCGATGGTGGCGGCCATTCCCACTCAGCGCGGCTATTGCCAGTTGCTGGACCTGGGGGCCAACGTCGATTGCAGTGCCGAGCACTTGCTGCAGTTCGCGATCATGGGGTCGGTGGCGGCAGAGTCCCTGGGGGTGGTCCGGCCGCGGGTGGCCTTGCTGAATATCGGCACTGAGGACATCAAGGGCAACCAGCAGGTCAAGCTCGCGGCAAGTTTGCTGCAGCAGGCTCGCGGCCTGAACTACATCGGCTTTGTCGAAGGTGACGGGCTCTATCGTGGCGAAGCGGATGTGGTGGTGTGCGACGGTTTTGTCGGCAACATCCTGCTCAAGTCCAGCGAGGGCCTGGCCAGCATGATCGCTGCGCGTATCGAGGCGCTGTTCCGGCAAGGGCTGTTGTCCCGAGTTGTCGGGGCGTTGGCCTTGCCCTTGATGCGTCGCCTGCAGGCCGACCTGGCGCCGGCGCGGCACAATGGTGCGAGTTTCCTCGGCTTGCAGGGCATCGTGGTGAAAAGCCATGGTTCGGCGGGGGTCCAGGGTTTCCAGAGTGCGATCCAGCGGGCCCTGATCGAGATCCAGGAAGACCTGCCGCGGCGCTTGCACGGGCGCCTTGAAGACTTGCTGCTTTAAACGTCGGGTTGTCGAAATGCTTAAATGTGACCGCTCGGTTCAATCGGCCATCCAACTGTCAGTTTCTTGCGTCCACTGCGGTGTGACGTCAATTCTCCGACGACAAGATCATTAGGGGCTTGTTACATGTCTGCATCCCTCGCATTCGTCTTTCCAGGACAGGGCTCGCAGTCCCTCGGCATGTTGGCCGAGCTGGGTGCGCAGTACCCGTTGATCCTCGACACATTCAAAGAAGCCTCCGATGCTCTGGGCTACGACCTCTGGGCGCTGACCCAGCAAGGTCCCGAAGAGCTGCTGAACCAGACCGACAAGACCCAGCCGGCGATTCTCGCCGCCTCCATCGCCCTGTGGCGTGTATGGCTGGCCGAGGGCGGTGCGCGTCCGGCCTTCGTGGCCGGCCACAGCCTGGGCGAATACAGCGCCCTGGTGGCTGCGGGCAGCCTGACCCTGGCTGAGGCCGTGAAGCTGGTGGAGCGCCGCGGCCAGCTGATGCAGCAAGCCGTGCCAGCAGGGCAGGGCGGCATGGCAGCCATTCTGGGTCTGGACGACGCCGACGTGGTGGCCGCCTGCGCCGAAGCCGCGCAAGGCGAGGTGGTCAGCGCGGTGAACTACAACTCCCCGGGCCAGGTGGTGATCGCCGGCGCCAAGGCTGCTGTGGATCGCGCCATCGAAGGCTGCAAGGCTCGTGGTGCCAAGCGCGCCATGCCGTTGCCGGTCAGCGTGCCTTCCCATTGCGAGCTGATGCGCCCGGCGGCCGAGCGCTTCGCCGAGTCGATCGCCGCGATCGATTGGCAGGCACCGCAGATTCCGCTGGTGCAGAATGTCAGCGCCGCGGTGGCCGCCGATCTGGAAACCCTCAAGCGCGACCTGCTGGAGCAGTTGTACAAGCCGGTGCGCTGGGTCGAGTCGGTACAGACCCTGGCGGCCAAGGGTGCCACTCAACTGGTCGAGTGTGGCCCGGGCAAGGTCCTGGCCGGTCTCAACAAGCGCTGCGCCGAAGGCGTGTCGACCTCTAACCTGAACACCCCAGATGCTTTCGCTGCCGCCCGTGCAGCGTTGGCCTGAACTAGGAGAAGCTTGCATGAGTCTGCAAGGTAAAGTTGCACTGGTGACCGGCGCCAGCCGTGGTATCGGCCAGGCCATCGCGCTTGAGCTGGGGCGTATGGGCGCCATCGTGGTGGGTACTGCTACCTCCGCCTCGGGTGCCGAGCGTATTGCCGCGACCCTCAAGGAAAACGGCGTTGAAGGCACCGGCCTTGAGCTCAATGTCACCAGCGACGAGTCCGTGTCCGCAGTCCTGGCCAGCATCACCCTGCAGTTCGGTGCGCCGGCGATCCTGGTGAACAACGCCGGCATCACCCGCGACAACCTGATGATGCGGATGAAAGACGACGAGTGGTACGACGTGGTCGATACCAACCTCAACAGTCTGTATCGCCTGTCCAAAGGCGTGCTGCGTGGCATGACCAAGGCCCGTTGGGGTCGAATCATCAATATTGGTTCGGTAGTGGGTGCCATGGGCAACGCCGGACAAGTAAACTACGCCGCGGCCAAGGCCGGTCTGGAAGGTTTCAGCCGCGCCCTGGCCCGTGAAGTGGGGTCACGCTCGATCACCGTGAACTCGGTTGCTCCTGGCTTTATCGACACCGATATGACCCGCGAGCTGCCGGAAGCGCAACGTGAGGCCCTGCAGGCACAAATTCCGCTGGGTCGTCTGGGTCAGGCTCAAGAGATCGCGCAAGTGGTCGCTTTCTTGGCATCCGACGGCGCGGCATACGTTACCGGGGCTACAATCCCGGTCAACGGCGGGATGTATATGTGAGTCAAATGTGACGGATCGCTTCAAAAAAATGTCATACGAGCTGTCTAAAATCCGTTATAAAGCTGCAATCAATTTTTAGGGCAGATGGCCGAGGGATTTGTCGGTAAAGCTTTCAGTTGAAAAGCTGAAAAGCCTTTCTATACACTTACCCACTGGCCAGCTGCCTGAATTTGTCCATTAGGAGTGAAAACAAGGTATGAGCACCATCGAAGAGCGCGTCAAGAAAATCGTTGCTGAGCAACTGGGCGTTAAAGAAGAAGAAGTTGTCAACACCGCTTCCTTCGTTGAAGACCTGGGTGCCGACTCCCTTGACACCGTTGAGCTGGTGATGGCTCTGGAAGAGGAATTCGAGACCGAAATCCCTGACGAAGAAGCTGAGAAGATCACTACCGTTCAAGCAGCTATCGACTACGTTAACAGCCACCAGGCTTAATCGTTTGTAGTCGTCTTTTGCTGTCATGGAAAAACCGCACTGCCGTTACGGCGTGCGGTTTTTTCTTTAGGCCTGATGCAAAGCGTCGTCATTAGAAAAAGGAGAGTGCTGTGTCGCGTAGACGCGTCGTAGTCACCGGTATGGGTATGTTGTCGCCACTGGGTACCGATGTACCGAGTACCTGGCAGGGCATATTGGCCGGCCAAAGTGGCATTGGTCTGATCGAACACACCGACCTTTCTGCCTATTCCACCCGTTTTGGCGGCTCGGTAAAGGGCTTCAATGTCGAGGAATACCTGTCGGCCAAAGAGGCCCGCAAACTCGACCTGTTCATTCAATACGGCTTGGCGGCCGGTTTTCAGGCGGTGCGCAACGCCGGCCTGGAAGTCACCGATGCCAACCGTGAACGCATTGGCGTGGCCATGGGTTCGGGTATTGGCGGTTTGACCAATATCGAGGAAACCAGCCGCACACTGCACGACTCCGGTCCACGACGGATTTCTCCGTTCTTCGTGCCGGGCTCGATCATCAATATGATTTCCGGTTTCCTGTCCATCCACCTGGGTGTCCAGGGGCCGAACTACGCCATTTCCACGGCGTGCACCACGGGCACCCATTGCATCGGCATGGCCGCGCGCAATATCGCCTATGGCGAGGCTGACGTGATGATCGCCGGTGGCGCCGAAATGGCCGCCTGTGGCCTGGGCATGGGCGGCTTCGGTGCGTCCCGCGCGCTGTCGACCCGCAATGACGAGCCGACCCGCGCCAGCCGTCCGTGGGACAAGGGCCGTGACGGCTTCGTGCTGTCCGACGGTGCTGGTGCCCTGGTGCTGGAAGAGTTGGAGCACGCCAAGGCTCGCGGCGCCACCATCTATGCCGAGCTGATCGGCTTTGGCATGAGCGGCGACGCCTACCACATGACCTCGCCACCCGCCGACGGCGCCGGTGCTGCTCGCTGCATCGCCAATGCCCTGCGTGACGCGCAGATCAATGCCGACCAGGTGCAGTACATCAACGCCCACGGCACTTCGACCCCTGCCGGCGACCTGGCGGAAGCCGAAGCGATCAAGAGCGTGTTCGGCGATCACGCCTACAAGCTCGCGGTCAGCTCCACCAAGTCCATGACGGGCCACCTGCTGGGTGCCGCCGGGGCGATCGAGGCGATCTTCAGCGTGCTGGCGATCAACAGCCAGGTCGCGCCGCCCACCATCAACCTGGATGAGCCGGATGCCGGTTGCGACCTGGATTTCGTGCCGCACACCGCGCGCAGCATGGATATCGACGTCGTACTGTCCAACTCCTTCGGTTTTGGTGGCACCAACGGCTCCCTGGTGTTCCGCCGGTTCGCCGAGTGATGCACAGCTGGGTCGACGGTCAGCCGGCGGATGCGCTGTCGCTCAAGGACCGCGGCCTGGCCTATGGCGATGGTCTGTTCGAGACCATCGCCGTGCGCTGCGGGCGTCCACTGCTATTGGAGCGGCACCTGCAACGCCTGGCCGAAGGTTGCCTGCGCCTGGCGCTGAGCGCCGACCAAGCACTGATCCGCAGTGAAGTGCTGGCCTATGCGGCGGTCCTGGGCGAGGGCGTGCTGAAGCTGATCCTCACCCGCGGCGACAGTCTGCGCGGCTACGCGGCCAATCCCGTCACCAGTGCCCGACGGATTCTCCAGGGCAGTGCCCTACCGGTTTATCCCGCGGCCCATGCTGAGCAGGGCATCTGCCTGTTTGCCTGCGCCACGCGCTTGTCCGAGCAGCCCTTGCTGGCCGGGCTCAAGCACCTCAATCGTCTTGAACAGGTTCTGGCTCGTGCCGAATGGTCCGACGCGGAGCATGCCGAGGGCTTGATGCGCGATACCTCCGGGCGGGTGATCGAGGGCGTGTTCAGCAATCTGTTCCTGGTTCGCCAGGGGCGTTTGCTCACCGCCGACCTGAGCCGCTGTGGCGTGGCCGGGGTGATGCGCGCGGAAATATTGTGTCAGGCCGAGTCCCTGGGCATTGCGCTGCAGGTCGCCGATATCGGCTTCGAGCAGCTGCAACAGGCCGATGAGGTGTTTGTCTGCAACAGTGTCTATGGCATCTGGCCGGTGCGTGCCTGTGCCGGGATGCGCTGGTCGGCAGGACCGCTCACCCGTAAACTGCAGGGCATTACCCGCGCACTACTGGATGCTTGATACGTGAGACGTAAATTACTGCTCCTGCTGGAAACCGGACTGGTCCTGGCAGGACTGCTGCTGGGCGCGAGTGCGTGGAAACTGCACTCGGCCCTGGAACAACCGCTGAGCCTGAATCAGGAACAGCTGCTCGATGTACCCGCCGGCGCCACCCCCACCGGCACCTTCAATCGTCTGCAAGCCGATGGCGTGATCCAGGATGCGTTCTGGCTGCGCCTGTACTGGCGCTTCAACCTGGCGGGCCAGCCGCTGCACAGTGGCGAGTACCGCATGACTCCGGGCATGACTGCCGAAGGCCTGATCGGCACTTGGCAGCGTGGTGAGGTGGTGCAGTACAGCCTGACCCTGGTGGAAGGCTGGAATTTCCGCCAGGTGCGCAGCGCCCTGGCCAAGAGCGAAAAACTGCAACAGACCCTGAGCGGCCTGAGCGACAGCCAAGTGATGGAAAAACTCGGACACGCCGGGGTGTTTCCTGAAGGGCGCTTCTTTCCCGACACCTATCGTTTCGTCCGTGGCATGACTGATGCCGAGCTCCTGGAAAAGGCCTACGACCGTCTGGATGAAGTCCTGGCCAAGGAATGGAATAAGCGTGCCGAGGATGCGCCCTACACCGACCCCTACCAGGCGCTGATCATGGCCTCGCTGGTGGAGAAGGAAACCGGTGTGCCCCAGGAGCGTGGGCAGATTGCCGGAGTCTTCGTGCGGCGCATGCAGATCGGCATGCTGCTGCAGACCGATCCCACGGTGATCTACGGCTTGGGCGAGCGTTACGCCGGCAAGCTCACCCGGGCTCATCTCAAGGAAGCCACGCCCTACAACACCTATGTGATTGCCGGATTGCCGCCCACGCCGATCGCCATGGTTGGGCGCGAGGCGATTCATGCCGCGCTCAATCCAGTGCCGGGCAAGAGCCTGTATTTCGTCGCCCGAGGCGATGGCAGCCATGTGTTCTCCGATGACCTGGATGCCCATAACAGCGCCGTGCGCGAGTTCCAGCTCAAGCGTCGGGCCGACTACCGTTCCAGCCCCGCGCCGGCCGCTGCGCCTGAGGCGACGGCACAGCCTGCCGAGCAAACGCCCTCTGCGCCGACCGCCGCTCCCGCTGCTGCGGAGCCTGCGCCGAACAGCCCGCAATGACTCAGATTAAGGACCGCCCGTGACTGGCTTGTTTATTACCCTGGAAGGCCCGGAAGGCGCCGGCAAGAGCACCAACCGCGAATACCTCGCCGAGCGCCTGCGCGCCGCCGGTATCGAGGTGCTGTTGACCCGCGAGCCCGGCGGTACGCCCCTGGCCGAGCGGATTCGCGAGGTGCTGCTGAGCCCGGCCGAGGAAGTGATGAATGCCGATACCGAGCTGCTGCTGGTATTTGCCGCCCGCGCCCAGCATCTGGCCACGGTGATCCGTCCGGCGCTGGCCCGGGGCGCGGTGGTGCTGTGCGACCGTTTCACCGATTCCACCTACGCCTATCAGGGGGCAGGCCGTGGCCTGAGCCTTGCGCGCATCAATGCTCTGGAGGAGTTCGTCCAGGGCGAACTGCGCCCCGACCTGACCCTGGTCTTCGACCTGCCGGTGGAAGTGGGCCTGGCGCGGGCCAGTGCGCGTGGCCGGCTGGATCGCTTCGAGCAGGAGGGGCAGGAATTCTTCCAGAAGGTTCGCCAGGCGTTCCTCGAGCGTGCCGCGGCGGCCCCGCAGCGCTATTTCCTGCTGGATGCGGCGCAGCCGCTGGCCCAGGTCCAGCAGGCCATTGATGGTCTGCTGCCGTCATTGCTGGAGCGTGCTCGTGGCTGAGGTCTTTCCCTGGCAGGACAGCCTCTGGCAGCAATTGGCCGGACGCACCCAGCATGCCCATGCCTACTTGCTGCATGGCCCGGCGGGCATCGGCAAGCGGGCCCTGGCCGAGCGCTTGATGGCGCGCCTGCTGTGCCAGCGCCCGGACGGCCTGGATGCCTGTGGGCAGTGCAAGTCCTGCCTGTTATTGCAGGCAGGCAGCCACCCGGACAACTACGTACTGGAGCCCGAGGAAGCGGACAAGGCGATCAAGGTCGACCAGGTTCGCGAGCTGGTGAGTTTCGTGGTGCAGACGGCGCAGTTGGGCGGGCGCAAGGTGGTGCTGATCGAGCCGGTGGAGGCGATGAACATCAATGCCTCCAACGCCTTGCTCAAAAGCCTGGAAGAGCCCTCCGGCGATACCGTGCTGCTGTTGGTCAGCCACCAGACCAGCCGCTTGCTGCCGACCATCAAGAGCCGTTGCGTGCAGCAGGCCTGCCCGTTGCCGAGCGAGGCCATGAGCCTGGCGTGGCTGGCCCAGGCGCTGCCCGAGTGCAGCGAGGAGGAGCGGGTAGAGCTGCTGACCCTGGCCGCCGGTTCGCCGCTGGCCGCCCTCAGCCTGCACACCCAGGGTGCCCGCGAGCAGCGGGCACAGGTGGTGGAAGGGGTGAAGAAACTGCTCAAGCAGCAGCAGTCACCGACCCAGCTGGCCGAGTCCTGGAATGCCATTCCACTGTTGCTGCTGTTCGACTGGTTCTGTGACTGGTCGAACCTGATCCTGCGCTATCAACTGACCCAGGACGAAGACGGCCTGGGCCTGCCGGACATGCGCAAGGTAGTGCAGTACCTGGCGCAGAAGTCCGCCCAGACCAAGGTGCTGGCCATCCAGGACTGGGTCCTGGCGCAGCGGCAGAAGGTTTTGAACAAGGCCAACCTCAATCGGGTGCTGCTGCTGGAGGCCTTGCTGGTGCAATGGGCCGCCCTGACCGGGCAGCATTGATGCCCAGCCTCTAGAATCAGGCTTGTTTGCGGCCGGACGCAGTGCTCCGGCCTTCCATTGATCAGCAGTAGTTGTCGCCATTTATGCTCGTAGATTCCCATTGCCACCTCGACCGACTCGACCTTGCCGCCCACGACGGTTCCCTGGATGCCGCCCTGGAGGCGGCTCGCCTGCGCGGGGTCGGGCATTTCCTGTGTATCGGCGTGAGTGCCGACAACGCCGCGGACGTCAAGGCGCTGACCGAGCGCTATGAGGATGTCGACTGTTCGGTAGGGGTGCATCCGCTGGATGTCCAGCCTGGTGCCGCGCCGGCGCTGGACTGGCTGCTGGAGGAGTTGAACCACCCGCGGGTGGTGGCCA
Source organism: Pseudomonas sp. NFXW11 (assembly GCF_049887815.1). Taxonomy (NCBI): domain Bacteria; kingdom Pseudomonadati; phylum Pseudomonadota; class Gammaproteobacteria; order Pseudomonadales; family Pseudomonadaceae; genus Pseudomonas; species Pseudomonas sp. NFXW11. The sequence goes on from NZ_JAGEKI010000004.1 coordinate 339,092, forward strand.
TCGGCGAGACCGGCCTGGACTACCACTACGAGCCGGAAGCCGCCGAGCTGCAACAGCAATCCTTCCGCCTGCACCTGCAAGCCGCGCAGCAGACCGGCAAGCCGGTGGTGGTGCATACCCGTGGGGCCCGCGCCGATACCCTGGCATTGTTGCGCGAAGCGGCCTTGCCCAACGCCGGTGTGCTGCACTGCTTCACCGAGGACTGGGACATGGCCAAGGCAGCGCTGGATCTGGGCTTCTATATCTCGCTGTCGGGGATCGTCACCTTCCGCAATGCCGATGCCCTGCGCGATGTGGCGCGGCAAGTGCCGGCCGACCGGCTGCTGGTGGAGACCGATTCGCCTTATCTGGCTCCGATTCCCTATCGCGGCAAGCCCAACCTGCCGCAGTACGTGCGTGAAGTGGCGGAATTCCTGGCGATACTGCGGGGTGAACCCTACGAAGCCTTTGCCGAGCAGACCACGAACAACTTCAAGCGCCTGTTTCCCTTGGCGCGGGTCAAGGCCCAGGGCTGAGTCCAGCCTTGGCGTGGGGTAAATTGCAGGCAAAAAAAACCCGGGTTCTGGGGGGTGAATCCGGGTTAAGACCATTAGGAGTAAACTAAGGCACGCGGTCCTTCGGTACCTTGATCGGCGTTTCACTTGGGGGAGATGTCCCGCCGACAGTTGAAGTATTGATCACTATTACATTCAGTCCAGTTGGCCCTGCTCGTTTTTTAAACATATTTGGAATACGCGCGCTTCGCTTGAGTTCTCACTTTTGCCCTTTAGTCGGGTGTTGTTTGCGGTTTCGTTGGACATTGAACTTTTTTGACGATTTTTCGCTGCATTCCATGGCTTTTCTCCCGCAATTTCCCCACACAAGCTGTTGCAGTTTGACCTCGTACAAGGCCTGATCTTCATCAAGGCTATTGATACTTTCAGAATATTCCTCCGTCGTTCATGGCCTTTTCCGAGGCCTGATGACGGGCATCTACCTGGCTTTACCGGGCGACGTTGTGGCCGGCTATGGCGCAATTACGACCCAGTGGAGTACTTTCGTCGCGGGCAAGGCACTGGCTGATAGTCAGTGCCCATTACAGGGGTGGGCAGACTTTGCGGTCTGATACTAGGCACACAAGCCTGCTGCGTTTGCGTCTGGAACTGCCTTGTGGCCCTGTATTCATTGGTTTTCCCGGGTTTCCGGGAGGCCGGTTTTGCGCCAGAAACCCTGGCTGGAACGGATGATCCGTGCATTTTGCCGCAAGTTAGGCATAATACGCGGCTTCGAATTTGACCCCGAACAGACCTTTTCTTATGCAGAAAGAACCTCGTAAGGTCCGTGAGTTTCGTCGCCGCGAGCAAGAAATTCTCGATACCGCGCTCAAGCTGTTCCTCGAACAAGGTGAAGACAGTGTCACCGTCGAGATGATTGCGGATGCCGTGGGTATCGGCAAAGGGACCATCTACAAGCATTTCAAGTCCAAGGCGGAAATCTACCTGCGCCTGATGCTCGACTATGAGCGTGACCTGAACGAGCTGCTGCACTCGGCCGATGTCGACAAGGACAAGGAAGCCCTGTCCCGGGCCTACTTCGAATTCCGCATGCGCGACCCACAGCGCTACCGCTTGTTCGACCGCCTGGAAGAGAAGGTGGTCAAGGGCAACCAGGTGCCGGAAATGGTCGAGGAACTGCACAAGATCCGCGCCTCCAACTTCGAGCGCCTGACCCTGCTGATCAAGGGTCGCATCAGCGAAGGCAAGCTCGAGGACGTGCCGCCGTACTTCCACTACTGCGCATCCTGGGCGCTGGTGCATGGCGCGGTGGCGCTGTACCACTCGCCATTCTGGAGCAACGTGCTGGAAGATCAGGAAGGCTTCTTCCAGTTCCTGATGGACATCGGCGTGCGCATGGGCAACAAGCGCAAGCGCGACCCCGATACCTCGAGCAGCTGAGGCATTCAGCCAACGGATTGCGCCATCGGCGAACTGTATGGCGCAGTGCCCGAGGAATATACTCAGGCATGGGGCTTGCAAAAACCTGATTTTTGAGTCAGGTTTTGCCGGCTCTCCCTTCCCATGCCGGAGTCGTCCATGATCGTCGATCGTCAAGGCAGGCGCTTTCGCAACTTGCGGATCAGCCTGACGTCTGCCTGCAACTACGCCTGTACCTACTGCGTGCCCAATGGCAAGCGGCTGGTGGCTGCCCAGGACGAACTGTCGGCCCAGGCCATGGCCAGGGGGGTGGCGTATCTGATCGAGGCCGCCGGTATCGAGCGCTTGCGCATCACCGGTGGCGAACCCCTGGTCAGCCCCAAGCTGGAAGCATTCATGGGGGCGGTGGGGGGGCTGGGCCTGGAAGACATCAGCCTGACCACCAATGGCCAGCTCCTGGCCCGCAAGCTACCGGTGCTGCTGGAGGCCGGAATTCGCCGGATCAACGTGTCCCTCGATACCCTGGATGCCTCGGCCTTTCGCAGCATTGCCCGCGGTGGCGACCTGGCCACCGTGCTTGATGGCATGCAGCAGGCCCGCGCCGCCGGGCTGAAGATCAAGGTCAACATGGTGCCGTTGCGCGGTCAGAACCTGGATCAGGTCATGCCGCTGCTCGATTACTGCCTGGAGCGGGGCTACGAACTGCGCTTTATCGAGTTGATGCGCATGGGCCACCTGGCCCAAGACAGCAACGCCTTCCTGCAGCAGTTCGTCAGCCTGCAACAGTTGCTGGAACTGATCGGCCAGCATTACGAGTACCTGCAGGCCGAGGCGCCGCTGGATGCCACCGCCGTACGTTACGAGATCCCCGGGCTTGGCCATTTTGGTGTGATTGCCAACGAGAGCGTGCCCTTCTGCCGGACCTGTTCGCGCCTGCGCCTGTCGTCCACCGGTTGGTTGCATGGCTGCCTGTCGTCGAGTAACCGTCACTATGTCGGCGACCTGCTGGACAAGCCGCGCCATCAAGCCTTGCCGGCCCTGCAGCGCTTGCTGGTCAAGGCCCTGGCAGACAAGCAGGACCTGGCCTTTTCCGGGGGCGCCACGGTGATGAAGATCATCGGCGGCTGAGGCATTTCATTCTTCGTTCCCTAGGTGGCGGAGCTGGCGCGGAAGCTGCATCTCGTGGCCATTCGGCGGTTTTCCGTCACCGGATTTTGGAGGGTAGGATGCGTAGCCTGGTTTTGCTGCTGGCCTTTTTGGCGCTCGGCGGCTGCATGAATGTCAGTGATATGGGCGAAGGGGTGCGCTATCACCTGAGCGACGCCGGGATGCTCGATCACAGCGATACCCGGCGTACCAGCTCGTTCCGCATTCAACCGGATTCGTTCATTTTCATTGCCCAGGGGCATTTCGTGCCGCCGGGCAGTGCCTACCCGCGGCCCAATGTGGTGGCCGAGGAAGCCTTCAATGGCTTTGTCGAGTATTTCCCCATGGTCCGTCGCGCCAAGGCGCCCGAGGGCCTGAACGAGGCCATGGCCGAAGCCCGGGAAGTGGGCGCGCACTATCTGCTCTACGCCCGTTTCGCCAAGGCCGATGACCGCATCGGCAACTCCGATGAGTGGTTGGACCAGGAAGCAGTGGATCGCCTGGGCGTCGACACCAGCACCATCCAGATCATGCTGATCGAGACCAGCACCCAGTACCTGATCGATTCGGCGCGGATTCGCAGCCGCGGCGGTTTACTGACGTTCCACGACAACAAGCCACAGGATCTGCTCGGCCCGCCGCTGCAGCAATATGCGCGGGGCCTGTTGGGCCTGAGCGACTGAGGAGGCGGTGATGAGCGGTCCAGGCAAGGCCAATGACCTGTTGGCGCAGATTCCCAAGACAGAAAAGGGCCTGCCGCCAGTCCACCTGTGGAACCCGGATTTCTGCGGCGATATCGATATGCGTATCGCCCGGGACGGCACCTGGTACTACCTGGGCACGCCGATTGGCCGCAAGCCCATGGTCAAGCTGTTCTCCACCATCATCCGCCGCGATGGCGACGAGTATTTCCTGGTGACTCCGGTGGAGAAGGTCGGGATCAAGGTCGACGACGCGCCGTTCGTTGCCGTGACCCTGGAAGTGGAAGGGCAGGGCGAGGAGCAGGTGCTGCGCTTCACCAGCAATGTCGACGAACAGTTTTGCGCCGACGCCGAACACCCGCTGCGGGTGGTGATCGATCCGCACACCGAGGAACCGGCGCCGTACATCCGGGTTCGACACAATCTTGAGGCGCTGATCCATCGCAACGTGTTCTACCAGCTGGTGGAGTTGGCGCAAACCCGTGTCCTCGATGGCCAGCGATGGCTGGGGGTATGGAGCGCCGGCGAGTTCTTCGTGATCGGCCCTGAGCCTTAGCCAAGGTCTCGGGAGTGGTGTAAGAAGATATTTCTTGCTCTGGATCCGACCTTTCATGTATCAAACCGGACATGATCAAACATGTCCGATTCGACAAGAAAACACGGGTGGTCGACGAACTGATCCGGCGCATTGAAAGCGGTCTGATGGAGGACGGCTTTCAGCTTCCGGGTGAGCATCGCTTGGCCGAGGAATTCGGTGTCAGCCGCGGCACCTTGCGCGAGGCCCTGGCCGAGCTCAAGCGACGTAACTACATCGCCACACAAAGCGGGGTCGGCTCCATCGTCACCTTCGACGGGGTCGCCCTGGATCAGAACCATGGCTGGGCCCAGGCCCTCGCCGACAGCGGCGCACTGATCAACACCGAGGTGCTGCGCCTGGAGGCGATCAGCCGCCCGGACCTCAAGCACCGCCTGGGCACCGAGCAGTTCATCGCCCTGGATCGTCGCCGCCGTAGCACCGATGGCCGGGTGTTGTCCCTTGAACGTTCGCTGATCCCTGCATCCGGGGGCCTGGAAGGCCTGCCCCGAGTCGGCCTGATCGATGATTCCCTGACCATTACCCTGGCCGCCTACGGCTATATCGGCGAGCGCGGCGATCAATGGATCGGCGTCGAACCCCTGAACAACGAAGACGCCGAGTTGCTAGGACGCGCTCCGGGCGAAGTATTCCTCAAGGCCCTGCGCACCACCTATGACCGCCAGGGACGTTTCATGGAACAGGTGGAAAGCCTGCTCGATCCACAGCATTTCCGCATGCACCTGCAATTCGGGGCCAACGAGTGACCCCGCTGCAGCGGGCGCTCGGTGCATTCTATGGGCTGGCCCTGGGCGATGCCCTGGGCATGCCCACCCAGTCCCTGAGCCGGGAACAGATCCAGCAGCGTTTTGGCGTTATTGAAACGCTGCAAGCCGCCGGCCCGGACCAGCCGATCGCCGCCAATATGCCTGCGGGCTCGATCACCGACGACACCGAACAGGCGATTCTGCTGGGCACTCTGCTGGTTCGCGGCCAGGGCCGGATCGCTCCGGCGGAGCTGGCGCGCAGCCTGATCGAGTGGGAGGCGGCGATGCGTGCCAAGGGCTCCCAGGATCTGCTCGGGCCTTCGACCAAGCACGCCATCGATATGATTCTTGCCGGTCACTCGGTGGACGAAGCCGGGCGCTACGGCACCACCAATGGCGCCGCCATGCGCATCACGCCGGTGGGCATAGCCTGCGATGTCGAACAGGACGAGCGCTTTATCCAGGCGGTGCTGCAGGCCTGCCAGGTGACCCACAACACCACTCTGGGCGTGGCCAGTGCGGCAGCGGTGGCGGCAGTGGTCTCGGCCGGGATCAACGGTGTTGCCCTGGTTGAGGCATTGGCCCTTGGCGAGCGGATCGCCCGGCAGGCCCAGGGCCATGGCTATTGGGTGGCGGGCGCCAGCATTGCGGCCCGTCTGGAGTGGGCTGCCAGCCTGAAGCTCGATGGCGACAAGCAGCGTTTCGCCCAGATGCTCTACGAGCTGGTCGGCACTTCGGTGGCGTCCCAGGAATCGGTGGTGGTGAGTTTCGCCCTGGCCGGGCAAGTGGCCCAGGGACAATTACAGGCCTTCGAGGCACTGTGCATGGCCGCAAGCCTGGGGGGCGACACCGACACCATCGCGGCGATTCTCGGCGCCATGCTCGGTGCCTGCTTGGGGCTTGCAGTGTGGCCCGTGGAATTGATCGAACAGGTGCAGCAGGTCAATAAACTGGATCTGCAGCCTCTGGTACAAGAGCTGCTGGCGCTGCGCTGACCCCGCCAGCGCTGCATGCAGTCATCGCTATGGAAAGCTAGAAACACGGCCAGGAATGCCGGGATGCTCAGCGACTTCCGAAATTGCCTGAAATCAAAACAACGGCAACAGGAGCCTTATCCATGAGTTCATCGACCACCGGACCCGGCGCCGGGCAACTGGAAACCCGCGGCATCGAGCCGGTTCCCGAAGCCGAGTGCAACGGCCATCCATTACAGCTGTTCTGGGTCTGGTTCGCGGCCAATATCAGCATCCTCGGCCTGCCGCTGGGGGCGACCCTGGTGGCTTTTCGCGGCTTGTCGATCTGGCAAGTGATTGTGGTGGCGATTCTCGGCTCGGTGGGTTCGTTCGCCGTGGTGGGCCTGATTTCGGTGGCCGGGCGGCGCGGCAGGGCGCCCAGCCTGACCCTGTCCCGGGCGATCTTCGGCGTGCGCGGCAATATCGGCCCGACCCTGGTGTCGATGCTGTCGCGGGTCGGCTGGGAGACGGTGAATACCACCACCGCAGCCTTTGTCCTCTTGTCCCTGAGCTCGTTGCTGTTCCACACCCCGGCCTCGGCCAAGGATGCGCCCCTGCTGACCCTGCTGTTTATCGGCATCATCGTGCTCATGACCCTGAGCGTGTCCGGCCTGGGCCATGCCACCCTGCTGCTGATCCAGAAGTGGGCCACCTACGGCTTCGGTGCGTTGAATGTGCTGGTGGGCGGGTTTCTCTGCGCCACCATCGACTGGACCGCGGTGTTCAATGCCGCGCCGGCGCCCATGAGTGCGATGCTGATTGGCGTCGGCACCATGGCCGCCGGCACCGGCATCGGCTGGGCCAGCTCTGGCGCCGACATGTCGCGTTACCAGCAGCGTTCGGTCACGGCCGGGCGCCTGGTGGCCTCGGCGGCCTTCGGAGCCGGCATCCCCCTGGTGTTGCTGATCACCCTGGGCGGCTTGCTGTCGGTGGGCAACGACCACCTGGCCTCGGCGGTGGACCCGATCATCGCCATCCGCGACATGCTGCCGACCTGGATGGCCGTGCCGTACCTGATTGCCGCCTTCGGTGGCTTGTTGCTGTCCAACAACCTGTCGGTGTACTCCGCCGGCCTGACCGCGCTGACCTTGGGGCTTCGGGCCAAACGGGTCTATGCGGTGCTGGTGGACATCGTGGCGATCTTTATCGGCTCGATCTATTTCATGCTGATCGCCGACAGTTTCTACGGTCCCTTCATCAGCTTCATTTCCCTGCTGGCGGTGCCGATCACCGCCTGGGTGGGGATCTTCGTGGTGGACCTGATCCATCGCCATTACTACAGCGCCGATGACCTGTTGAATGTCGGCCCAAGCAGCGCCTACTGGTATCAGGGCGGCATCGAGTGGCGCGCCTGTGGCGCCTGGCTGCTGGCCATAGTGCTGGGCTTCTGTTTCACCAGCATTGGCACCACCGCCGAAGACCAGTGGTTCGTCGGGCCGCTGGCCGACTCCTGGCTGGGGCAGAACGGCCTGGGCTGGATAGTCACTTTCCTGGTGGCCGGCGGTGGCTACGGCCTGCTGGGTGGGGCCCGGGATCGGCGCCTGAGCTTTGCCGAGAATGCCAATGCCTAGGTTGCTGCACAGCGGCCAGGTGATAGTGGACCTGGTGATGGCGGTGGAGCACTTGCCGGCTTCCGGGGGCGAGGTGCTGGCCGAGTCGGCGCGCTTTGAGGTCGGTGGCGGCTTCAATGTCATGGCCGCGGCGGCGCGCAACGGCTTGCCGGTGGTGTATCTCGGCCGCCATGGCCAGGGGCGCTTTGGTGATCTGGCGCGTGCAGCGATGCAGGCCGAAGGCATTCACATGAGCCTGGCGTGCAGCCCCGGCGCCGACACTGGCCTGTGCGTGGCCCTGACCGAAGCCTCGGCCGAGCGTAGCTTCATTTCCCATATCGGCGCCGAAGGCGAGCTCTCCAGCGAGGACTTGGCACAGGTGCAGGTGCAGCCCGGGGACTATGTCTATGTCAGCGGCTACAGCCTGCTGCAGCCGAGCAAGGCCCGGGCCCTGATCGACTGGCTGCTGGGCTTGCCACGGGATGTGCCGCTGATGTTCGACCCCGGGCCTCTGGTGCAGTCGGCGGATTCACCGCTGCTGGCCGCCTTGCTGCCGCGTATCGATATCTGGAGCAGCAACCGCGCCGAGGCCCTGCAACTGACGGCCAGCACCGATCTGGATGCCGCCTTGGCCCGGCTCGGTGCCTGGCTCCCGACGGCGGCTTTGCTGGTGCTGCGTGACGGTCCTCGGGGCTGCTGGATTGGCCAGCGGGGGAGGCAGGTGCTGGTGCCGGGTTTCGAGGTCCAGGCTGTGGACAGCAATGGCGCCGGCGACGCCCATGCCGGGGTCTTTATCGCCGCCCTGGCGGCTGGGCTCGAACCTTTGGCGGCGGCGCGCCGGGCCAATGCGGCGGCGGCGATTGCCGTCACCCGCCGCGGCCCGGCCACTGCGCCAGGCAGCGCCGAAGTGGATGCCCTGTTGCAGGTCAGTGCCTAGCCCCGAGAAGCGGGCTTTGCTGACCACGAGCGCTGCCGGCCAGTTACGGCTGATTGCCGGTCGCGCCCGAGGCGCCGCTGCCGCTTTTCAGGTTGGAACCCTGCTTGCTGCTATCCGGAGTTCCTATCTCCAGGGTGCCGGCGCCGCCCTGGCGGCCACTGTCATTGCCCTGGGTTCGCGGGTCGCTGCCGGTGGAGGGTGGAAGCGAGCCCTCGTCCATGGCCGGTGAGTTGATATTGATCTTTGGCAGGCCCTGGAGCGCCGGTGATTTTGGCCCTTCGACCGGGGCGGTCGGGTCGCTGGTATCGGCCTGCGCCGCGCCAGACAGCAGCCCGGCCAGGGCCAGGGCGGAAAGTTGAACCTTGAGCATGGTGTCGCCTCCCTTCGTCAGTGTCGTTACCTGATATTGGTCCGCGGCCAAGGGCGATTGGTGCCTGACAGGCGACGAGCGGCCTTATCCATCGCAAGGCATCCGCGCCGCCTGTCGATGACGCCAACCCAGGCGCCCGAGGCTGATCGCCCAGTTCAGCAGGGCGGCCACCAGCACGCTGAACAGCAATGCCTGGATGCCGGACGCGACAATGAGCCGCCCGGCCAGCCAGGGAAAGCCGAACACCCCGACAAAGTACGACAGGCTGAACAGCAGCAGCGATTGCGAGGTGCTGCCGGGCGGTGCCTCGTTGGCCGCCAGGCCGTTGATCACCGAGTAGGTCAGGCCATAGCCGACCCCGAGCAGCACCGCCGCCAGCAGGTAGCTGGCGCTGCTGTCCACGACGAACAGAAACAGCAGGATCGACACCAGCATCAACCCCGACAGCAGGCAGGAGGCGCGATAGGGATCACGCTTGACCACCATGCCTGCGAGCAGCATGCGGCTGGCGATGGCGGCACTCATGAAGCCCAGGAAGAACAGCGAATAGTCCACGCCCCGGGACGGCCCGTAGCTGGTCTGGAAACTCGACAGGCCACCGAACACGCAACCGCCCAGGCCCACCATCAAGATCGGCAGCAAGGCTTTGGAACCCAGTACTTGGCGGGTGCCGCTCCAGGTGATCCGGGCCGCCGAGGCACCCAGGTGATTGCTGCCCTGGCGCAGCCGGATGCTCAGGCGCCAGAAGATCGCCACCCCCAGCAGGCTGGCCAGCGCGGCGATAAAGAAGGCGCTGGTCAGTGGGTAGCCCAGGGCACTGGCCAAGCGGCCTAGCAGGGGGCCGGAGCCGATACCGGTCATCATGCTGCCCGACAGCAGGGCGAAGTAGCGCGCCCGTTGTGCGGGCTCCACCAGCATGGCAACGATGATCGGCCCCAGGGTATAGAACACGCCCCAGCCTAGGCCCAGGGTCAGGCCGAACAGCATTAGGCCGGGGCCGAAGCCTGGCGTCAGGGCAAAACCCAGGCTGGCCAGGGCCAGCAGGCAGCCGAACAGCGCCACCGCGCGTGCGGCGCCGAGCCAGTCGGCCAGGTGCCCGGAAGCGAGCACCGCGACGAAGGTGCTGAGCATCGCCGCCGAAATCACGCTACCGGCGTCATGTTCGTTGCCGCCGCGACTGCCGATCAGCAGCGACAGAAGAAAGGTCGAGCCATAGGACAGCGACAACAGGTAGCTGCCCAGGCAGAACAGCCCGAACAACGGGCCCGGCACCCGGGATTGCGGCGTAGACATGAAAGCGCCTCGTCATGCTTGGAGTGATGCCGGGCTTTCTAACATGGTGATTGCGGGTGTTGGTTGTGTTCCTGCTGGCCTCAGGATTAGCCGCTAGCGGAGTAACGGCGCTGCTTACTGGCCGATTTCCTCCAGCAGCTCCTGGTAGAAGCGTTGCAGGCGCTGCTGACGGACCTGCGCCAGGCGGGCGCCGGCGGCGGTTTGAAAGCCTTCGGCCAGGTGCAGCAACTTGGCCTGGAAGTGATCCAGGCTGAATTGCCTGTCATCCAGTTCGCGCTGTTGGGCCAGCGGGTCGGCGGGATCGTACAGGGGGCGGCCCAGGCGGCCGGCGACATAGAAGGTGCGGGCCACGCCCAGGGCGCCGAGGGCATCCAGGCGGTCGGCATCCTGGACAATCTTCGCTTCGAGGGTCACCGGCGCGATGTTCGCGGAAAAACTGTGGGCGGCGATGGCATGGGCCACGGCATCGATCTCGTCCGCCGGCCAGTCGAGCCCGGCAAGAATCCCTCGGGCCTTGTCCGCCGCCAGGCGCGAGGCCTGGGCCCGCAGTGGCGAGTTTTTCTCCAATGCCACGCAGTCGTGGAGCAGGGTGGCCGCCAGCAGCACCCGCAGTTTGCCGCCTTCCTGGTCGCTGATGCGCCGGGCGTTGCGCCATACCCGTTGCAGGTGGGACAGGTCGTGGGCGCCATCGGCGACGGGTTCGAAAGCATGGGGCAGCAGGGTTTCGGCCAGGGCTTGCAGCGGTGCGAAGGTCATTGGGTGGTCCGCTCAATCAGTCTGGGCGCTACTTTAGCCGCTGGTGTGGACGACGATAAGGGCGCTTGCGAGGGTGTTGAACCTGCGGCGCGTGAGGGCGAGTCGGTAATGGGCGCAAATGCCCGTGCATGTGTTTCCGCTGTCGTTCTAATATGGCCGCCTGATTCCGCCATGAGAGCCGTCGATGACCGTCGAAATTCGTCCTGCACTGCCCAGCGATGCGCCGCAGATTCTTGCCTTCATCACTGAACTCGCCGACTACGAGCGGGCACGCCATGAAGTGATCGCCAGCGTCGCCGACATCGAACGCAGCCTGTTCAGCGAAGGCGCCACGGCCCACGGCCTGATCTGCCTGCGCAATGGCGTGCCGATCGGCTTTGCGGTGTTCTTCTTCAGTTACTCCACCTGGCTGGGGAGCAATTGCCTGTACCTGGAGGATCTCTACATCACTCCGGAGCAACGGGGCGGCGGGGCGGGCAAGCAGTTGCTGCGGCACCTGGCGCAGATCGCCTGCGACAACGACTGCGGGCGTTTTGAATGGAGCGTGCTGGAGTGGAATGAACCGGCGATCCAGTTCTACAAGTCCCTGGGCGCCCAGCCTCAGGAAGAGTGGGTCAAGTACCGCATGGACGGCGAGGTGCTGCGGGCTTTCGCCCGCGGCTGAGCCCAGCCAACGGCTTATGCCGGCACCGGCTTTTGTAGGCGCTGGCTTGCCAGCGAAAGCTCCCCCCGCCGCTGGCAAGCCGGACCTCACCTAACCTGGAGTCAGGCCTTCAAGGTCGCCATATCGATCACGAAGCGGTACTTCACATCGCCCTTGATCATGCGCTCGTAGGCTTGATTGATCTGGCGGATATCGAGCATCTCGATATCGCAGGTGATGCCGTGCTCGGCGCAGAAATCCAGCACTTCCTGGGTTTCGGCAATGCCGCCGATCAGCGAGCCGGCCAGCACCCGGCGACCCAATACCAGCTTGGCCGCATGCAGCGCCGGGTCCACGGGTTCGATCAGCCCCACCAGGATATGCACGCCGTCAAAACGCAGGGTGTCGAGGTAGGGGTTGAGGTCGTGGGGCACCGGGATGGTGTCCAGCAGAAAGTTGAAATGCCCGGCGGCGGTCTGCATCTGCGCCGGGTCGGTGGATACGATCACCTGGTCGGCACCCTGGCGCATAGCCTCTTCGGCCTTGTCCGGGGAGCGGGTGAACAGGGTCACTTCGGCGCCCAGGGCCTTGGCGAACTTGATGCCCATATGGCCCAGGCCGCCCATGCCGAGGATCCCCACCTTGTCGCCAGGCTTGACCCCGTAGTGCTTGAGCGGCGAGTAGGTGGTGATGCCGGCGCAGAGGATCGGCGCGGCGCTGGCCAGGTCGAGTTTCTCGGGAATGCGCACCACAAAGTGCTGGTCGACCACGATGCTGTCGGAATAGCCGCCCATGGTGTTGCTGCCGTCGACCCGGTCCGGGGTGGCGTAGGTCATGGTCGGGCCTTGCAGGCAGTACTGCTCCAGGTCGGCGGCGCAGGCTTCGCAATGGCGGCAGGAATCCACCATGCAGCCGACGCCCACCAGGTCGCCGACCTTGTGCTTGCTGACGCTGGCGCCGACCGCGGTGACCTTGCCGACGATCTCGTGGCCCGGCATCAGCGGGTACACGGCGATGCCCCATTCATTGCGGGCCTGGTGGATATCCGAGTGGCAGACACCGCAGTAGAGGATCTCGATGGCCGCATCGTGAGGGCGTGGGCTGCGACGCTGGAAGCTCATGGGGGCGAGGGGTGTGGTGGCCGATTGGGCGGCATAACCTAGGGCGGTGTACATGGTGGACCTCGCAAAAGCGCTGATGGATGAGGTGGCGCATTCTCGGCGTCGAGGGCTGGGGCAACCATGGCGATTCCTCGGCATGTCATGCCTATTCCTCCGTCATTGGCGGTTTTTGCGCAGCATTGGCCGGCAGACCTGCGATGATGTTTTCATCCCTTTTTTCCGTGAAGTTTTTCCCATGCTGCTAACCCGTCATCTGGACGCCAACGCCACCCTGGTCTCGCTGATCCAGCCCCTTGCCAGCCGCGATGGTTTCGTCGCCACCGCCTTGCCCGGGGTGCAGGTGCTGCGAGCCAGCTGCGATGTGGCGCGGGGCCCGCAGATCTACGAGCCGAGCCTGATGATCATCGTCCAGGGCAGCAAGTTGGCCTACCTGGGCACCCGGACTCTGGAGTACGGCGCCGGGCACTACCTGATCCAGGCCCTGTCGGTGCCTTTCGAGTGCGAGACCTTCGCCTTGCCGGATGCGCCGCTGCTGGGGATTTCCATCGCCATCGACCGCGCCATGCTCGGCGAGCTGGTGCTGGCCATGGGGGTGGGCGAGGGGCGGGCGGCATCGGCGCAGACCCTGGAGTCGATGACCTCGGTGGTGCTCGATGACCTGATGCGCGGCTGCGTGGAGCGCTTGTTGCGCTGCCTGCATGATCCTCTGGAGTGCAGGATCATGGGCGCCTCGCGGGTGCGCGAGCTGTTGTTCGCCGCCCTGCGCGGGCCCCAGGCCGATGCGCTGCGGGCACTGGTGGAGCAGCAGGGGCAGTTCGCCCGGGTGGCGGCTTCGCTCAATCACCTGCACGAGCACTACACCGAGCCGCTGAACGTCGAGACCCTGGCCCGCTGCGCGAACATGAGCACCTCGACCTTCCATGAGCATTTCAAGCGCAGCACCCAGCTGTCGCCGGTGCAGTACCTCAAGCGCCTGCGGCTGCTCAAGGCCCAGCAGTTATTGCTGGGGGCGGGGCTGGGCGTGGCCCAGGTGGCGCATCGGGTGGGGTACCAGAGCACCTCGCAGTTCAGTCGCGAGTACAAGCGCTATTTCGCGCGTAACCCCGGGGACGAACGCGCTGTTGCCCTGTAGGCGCCGGCGCCTACGGAGGATCTGCGTATTTTTTGTAGGAGCTGGCTTGCCAGCGAAGGCGTCCGTGAGAACGCTGCAAGGCTCCAGGGCCCTTTCGCCGGCAGCCGGCTCCTATGGATGGTGGTGGGGTGCAGGCATAAAAAAGGTTCTTCACGGATTACCGGGAAAGACGCTCTTGATCTTCATAAAAAAGAATTCGCTATCCCGGTAACCGTACGCCATCCGTTTGATGACCTTTATTCGATTGTTTATCCCTTCCAGTTGC